>JBOHHF010000291.1:0-21841 GCA_050700495.1 Pseudonocardiaceae bacterium | reverse complement strand
ACCAGCACCCCCAGCGACACCTGATCCGGCCGCACCACCACACCCTCGCCCATGATCGCCGACCGTGCCAGCCTCCCCACCCGAAACGATCACGCCACGCCGAACCAAACAAGAAGTACCAGACCAGCAGCATGATCAACTTAAGCTACGTGGCATTGGGGCAGGACGGCTGCCAGCCCTGCCACGCCGCCACGATCCCCACGCACGACAGGGTTCGCGCCGATGACCGGCCCTGCTGACCACCCGTTGACCCCCGGTGAGGCGCTGACGAAGCTGTTCATGGACAACGCCGACCGGGGCGCGAACCTCGCCAACGATGAGCTAGTCGCCGCGTTACGGCAGCGGGCCAGGGTGATCCGGGCACTCGCCGACATGACCAACCCGCTGCCGGAAATCACCGCGCCGGAATAAGACCACGCTGCGCGCCGCTGACGGCCTGCTGCTCCGTCAAGGGGGCTGCACCGGCTGCACCCTCAGCGCTGCCTGCGGGACGTGCATGCCGCTGGTCACCCTGTTCCGCAAGGCCAACGCACCGCTGGCCAACTACTGCCAGCACATCGAGGAAAGGAATTGACGATGGCACTTATCGTGGTGGAACTCGACCCACCTCATCCTGCTGACCATGAGGATGAGGTCGTCATCATTGATGATCTGGACGCGCTGACCGACGCGGCGATCGTGATGGGGTGCGGAGACGACAACCCATACCAGTGACGACTCGGTCACGGCCTGAAATGGCCCCAGGTGTCCACGGCCATCTCAGGCCACCCGCGGCCTACGGTGCCGTGGTGACTACCAGGCTCGACTGGCACGACATCCGTAGCCTCATCGAGCAACAGACCGGCCCAGTACCAGGGTCGTTCCAAGATCATATAAGGTTGAGGATCTTGAAGGATCGATCCATGAGGCGGGTTGCCCATCTGGTGGTCTCGGTGATGTCGCGTCGTCCGATCAGGTGGATCGCGCCTACTGCGAGGTTGCGGAGCGCGGCCATGACGCGTGGGCCGGAGCCGGTGCGGGCGGTGGAGTGGTCCTCGTGGTAGACGGTGTCGCGCAGCCAGTGCAGCGACTCGATGCCCCAGTGTTCGCGGACGAGGCCGGCGATCTGTTCGGGGGTGGCGCGGGTGTCGGTGAGGCTTGTCAGGCCCAGGGCCGCGACTGCGGAGCGCTGGGCTCCGGTGGGGTCGGTGACGTAGCGTTCGATCAGCCAGACCTGGTTGACGTGCGGGAACGGCAGGTCGGTGGGGGCGGGCAGGGTCTGGATGGTGCGGGTGGTGACCCGGCCGTGGGCGGTGTCGACGTCGTGGTGGGTGATCGGGGTGTCGGCCCAGGGCAGCGCGTCGAGGGCGGCGAACAGTGTGGGCTGGTTGTGTTTGACGGTCAGGACGAACTCCGCGCCCCGGGCGTGGAGGTACTCGGCGTGGGCGCGCTGGGTGTGCAGGGCGTCGGCGGTGATGACCATCTCGCTCAGGTCGGCGCCGAGGTCAGCGAGCTGGTCGAGCAGCGGGGCGAACATGGGGATCTCGTTGGTCTTCGCGCCGACCTCGACCTGGGCCAGGACCAGCGAGTCGGTGTGGGTGGCCGCGGCCAGCAGGTGCATCTGAGCGCCGTCGGCGTCGACCGCGCCGCGCACGGTCTTGCCATCCACCGCGACCGCGACCAACCCCGCGCCGGCAGAGTCGGCCGCGGCGGGGGCGCGTTGTCGTGCGGCCCGGGCGGTGGCCTGCGCGAGCAGCCAGGCGCCGATCGCGGCGTCCACCGCGGCGGCGTCGGCGCCGGTGAGGACCCGCCACAGGGTGGTCTTGGACGGGTACCGGGCGGGTCGGGCGTAGAGCCGGGCCAGCACCTCGGCGGGCACGTCGGCGACCCATCCGGCGATCGCGGTGAACGAGCGCATCCCGCCCAGCACCGCGGCCGCGCACAGCGTCAGCACCACCGCGACCGGGTGATCCCGGCCCTGTTCGCTGCGCCCATCGGACACCGCCCCGAACCGTCGTAGCAGGTCAGGGCCCTCGATGGCGGCGATGCTCAGCTCAGGTCCGTCCCCCGAGCCCGACGACACACCGGTGAGCGCTGTCGCACACGACTCGGCGATGGCAGGATGAATCAGCAACGAGGCTCCGGTGGCAACGAGAAGTCTGTGGAAGGACCACTCGTCCTACCGGGGCCTCGTTCGCCCACCGACACGACACGCCGAAGATCACCGATCTTGTTCTGAGGGGTCGGGCAACGTCACAAAACGATCTTGGAACGACCCTGGGCCCAGTACTCGCAGCGGAGCCCGTCACCGAGGGGCTCAACTCCGAGATCGCGGTCATCGTGCACGCGACCCTCGGTGCGATTTTCGTCAAGGGACTGCGCAGCGACCACCGCTGGGTTTGGACCCAGCAGCAGGAAGCGGAGATCAACCCCTACCTCGGTCACGTCGCCCCCGGTTACGGTGGCACATTGAGCGTGATGGCTGGAACCTGCTGGGGTTCGAGCGCGTCGAAGGTCGGCGCGTCGACTATTCACCCGGATCACCCGACCTGCCGAAGGTCGTCGATGTTATGCGGCGACTCGGCGAAATCCTCTGCCCCGACCTTCCACTCAAGGTCGCCCAGCAGCGGTGGCCCTCCTACACCGACGCACCCCAGCTGTTCACCGGGGACAATCTGCTGCACGATGAGGACCATCGGACCATCCGGAGGGGGTAACGGATGCCCCGACGACCTCGTGGCGCGTGGGAAAGCTGGGCTACTCCACGCGGGCTCAGTCAGTTCCTCATCAAGGAACCGCTCCCGGCTCGGCGGCGGTGGAAGCCGCTCGCGGCGAGGTGGCCCAGCAGCTCACCACGGATTTGGTGCCACACCAGGCAGGGAAACCGGCGCCGGCGCCACAGACCACGCCAACTCACCCGGCGACAAGCTCAGCATCGCCCCGCCGGGGTGGGCTCGTGGTGCACCAGGCCATCCCTCGTTCATACACTCCGGCTATGGACAGCGGAGACCGTGAGCGTGACAGGGCCCGGGGTAGGCGGGGTCGTAATGGTGGTGGGTCGGGCTGGGCGGGTCAACCCGCCGCGATCTATTGCCGGATCTCGCGGGCCCGGGATGAGGATCAGACGGGGGTGGACCGTCAGGAGCGACTGTGCCGGGAGGTTGCCGAGCGGTTGGGGCTGGTGATTGTGCCGGGGTGTGTGTTTGTGGATAACAACCGCTCGGCCTGGCAGCGGAATCGGCACCGTCCCGGGTGGGATGGTTTGCTGGAGGTGATCCGGGCGGGTCGGGTGGCGCATGTGCTCGTATATCACCCGGACCGGCTGATGCGCCAGCCCCGCGACCTGGAAGAACTCCTCACGCTCTCGGATGAGCATGACATCACGTTGCATGGGCAGGCGAACTGCCGGGATCTCTCCGATGCGGATGATCGGTTTTTCCTGCGGATTGAGGTGGCGCATGCCTGCCGCTCGTCCGATGACACCTCGCGGCGCCAGCGGGATGCCATCGAGGACCGGGCCCGCGCCGGGCGCCCGCACAACGCGCCCCGGCGCCCGTACAGGTATGCCCCAGACGGAGTGACCATCATCGAGCATGCGGCCGCGATCGTGCGAGAGATCTTCGCCCGCTACCTCGAGGGGGTGCCACCCCGTCAGATCGCTCTGGACCTCGGGGCGCGGGGGGAGCTGACCTCGATGGGTAACCCGTGGCAGCCGCACACGGTGCGGGACTTGTTGAAGTCCCGGCATGTGACCGGGATCCGGGTCTTCCGCCGCCAGGACTACGGCGATGGGGACTGGCCAGTGATCATCGACCGGGGTACCTGGAGTGAGGCCCAGGACCGCCGCGCTTACCGGGCCGCAGCCCATGACGACCGGGCGTCCCGGTTTTATCTGTTGCGGGGGCTGGTGATGTGCAAGAAGTGCGGCATGCACATGGCCGGGAACCGGTGCAAGGAGCCCTCCTACATGTGCACCCGGCATAACAAGATCGGCCCCGCGTACTGCACCCGCCGTATCAACGCTGCGCCGTTGGAGGCGTTTGTCTGTGACGCGGCGGTGGAGTTGCTGACCAGCCTGGATGTGACCGGGGCGCCGCGAGCGACCACCGCGCTCTCAGCGGCCGATGAGGCGGTGATCAGCGCTGAGGAAGCCGAACTGGCGGAGTTGAAGGACATGTGGAACCACCGCGAGATCCCGACCCAGGAGTACCGCGAGATGCGCAAGACCCTCGAGGGCCGCATCGATGTCCTGCGGCGCAAGACCATCGTGCGCCCCACTGTCGAGGTCCTGGGTGGTTTGGTCGGCCCCGACGCGCGCAGCGCGTGGGAGGCGTTGGCCGCCAGCGGGGATACCCAGCGGATGAACGCGGTGCTGCGGTTCCTGTTCGCCGCCGTGATCATCGATGAGCACCGGGGCATACGGGGTAGCTTCGACTACAGCCGCATCGAGATCGAAGCTAACTCCCTCTAACGTGGGGGTCCTCACTCGCGCCGGGCAATCCCTCACACCGCAACAGGGAACCCGTCACACCGTGGCGGCGAACCCGTCACAAACCGGGTGCGCAACCTGTCACAACCGGGGCTATCTGTCACAGGGCTGTGACAGATAGCCCCGGTTGTGACAGGTTGACTGGCTCGCTGAGCCGCGGAAACGGGTGATGTGACGGGTGTGGCAGGTTGAGCCGCGACCCGTCACACCCGTCACGCAATGGGCTGGAACGGCTGTTATGGTGACTCGTCGGTGCTCACGCGCAGCAGGCGCGCGAGCCGGTGGGCGCCCTGGGTACTGATCGTCGTCGGGAAGCGGGCGCACACCCGGGCCAGGTGGTAAGCGCGATCATCCCGACGCGCGGACTCGGCGGCCGGGTACGGGTCGTGCTCACCTCCTGCGGGGCGGTGGGTGCTCGGGGCGGTTAGGGCCGGGCTGGCAGGGAGTCACCTCCTGATGGCTGGATCGATCGGCTGGGCGCGGAATTATAACGCGTCACCGGTGAAACGGTATCAGATTGCACCCAATTGAGTGACGATATCGAGGGTGCGGCGGGGACCGCGCTCCGCTCCCGGCATCGTCGTGTAGCCCCGGCGGGCAGCGGGGGACCGCTACCTCGGTAGACCCCCCGGTACGGGCGCTGAGCAGCACGGTTGCGGGCGCGCGAGGACAGTGGCACGGCGAGTGATAGCCGGGGAGGGACCTGAGGTGGGGATGTGCCCGGGGACCCGGGGAGTTCTCCCCACCCCTGCTTCCCCGCCTGAGAAGGCCAAATCCTTGCCGGGGACCCCATCGCCGGCAAGGCTGAACACCTGCGAAACCCCCAAAACCGGGGTAGGAGCCGCCGCTAGCCGCGTCCCTCCCCCTCCCAGAGCCTTCCCGCGCTCCGCATTGCCACCCATCGACCTACACCGCGTGCACGAGCGGAAGCACGGGGCACGGTGGCGACGACGGCACTCCCGCTACCGGCACCGCTGTGTCCACCTGGCGGGTAGCGGGGCTCCGCTACCGGGGTAGACCCCCCGGGTAACGGGCACTGACCAGCACGGTAGCGGGGGTAGACCCCTACCATCCCGAACGTCAGCTGCCCCGCTACCGGGCCCGCCTGCGCACCCCCGCGGATGCGAGCCTCGACCCCGGCGGGGGCGGTCGGCCGTGCCACGGTGTCCCCGTGGATGAAAGATCATCACCGTGGGATCACCGCACGTGGGTGTTTTTCACTCAAGCGAAACCCCTGTAGGACGGAAGCTACCCGTCGATCATGCCAGTCACCCAGATTACAAAGTTGACAGTGCCGTGGCGATCCGCCAACGCTGAGCGCCTGTCGATCCGTAAGCTACGGATTGTGGGTGACATCAGGGTTGGCGAGTGGACGCAGCTGAGTGAGATGGACGGGCCAGCGGGGTTCTTGAAGGTCCGGGGCCGCCGGTACCGCTATCCGGATGGCAACGAGGACGTGTGGGACATCCTCGTGGGTGGCACGACCGTCGCGATCATCGCTCTGACCGAGGACGACCAGGTTGTGCTGGCCCGCCAGTACCGGCCGGGACCTGGACGGATCCTGCTGGAGTTGCCGGGCGGAAATGCTGATGGAGACGAGCCGGTAGAAGTCGCGGCGGCTCGGGAGCTGCTGGAGGAGACCGGGTACGAGGCGGCGTCGGTCGAGGTCGTGATGCAGACGTATCTGGCGTCGTATGCCTCCCATCGCCGCCACGCGGTCCTGGCCCGTGGGTGCCGGAAGGTCGCTGAGCCGACCCTGGACGACGGCGAGTTCGTCGAGACGGTGCTGATGCCGGTGCGCGAGTTCATCGAGCATGTTCTCGGCGGGCAGCTGACCGACACCGACATGGCCTTCGCGGGGCTGACCGCCGCCGGGTACCTGAAGCCGACCGTCTGACCACCGTCACACGCTGCTGAGCGCAGCGGAGATGCGCTCGGTGGTGGCGGGGTCGGTTTCGAGATAGAGGCGGGTGACGGGCTCGGTGCCGGACGCGCGTACCGCGACCCGGCCGTGGCTGTCGTTCTCGAAGACGGTCACGTCATCTTGGGCGCTGGCATGCCAGCCGCCGAGCAGGGTCCGTAGCCGACCGGTGGTGTCCTCCACAGGCGCCGAGACGGTGATGATCTGCTGCGGGTGTGGGTGGTCGCGGCGCAGGTCAGCGATGGCGTCATCGAAGTCCTGCACACCGGTGAAGCGGGTCAAGGTGGTGGCCAGGGCCGCGAGGCTGTCGCGTTCGAAGTAGCCGCAGTCCCCGTTGCCGCTCCAGGCGAGGGCTCCGTTGGGTTCGACGCCGAGCGTGGGGATGCCGGGCTGCTCGCGTTGGGCGGTGACGATGTGCTTGAACCCGACGGGAGTGCGGGTGACGGCAAGGTCCTGGCTGCGGGCAGCGTGTGTGATCATGCTGGGGGCGACTGTGGTCGTGATGAGTCGGGCGGCGGGAAGCCCGGCTCGAAGGAGGATGGCCGCTTGTTCGGGGCTGGCGACGTAGCCGGAGCGGGCGGTGAACAGGGCGAGACGGTCGCCGTCGCCGTCGACCATGGCGACCATGGCGACCATGGTCCTGCCGGGGTCGGGAGCGGCGCGCAGCACGGTGGCCGCGAGCTCGTCGGCGGCGGGGCGCGCGGCGGGGTCGGGGATACAGCCTGCGAAGAACGGCAGCGGGCGGCCGCGATGCCATGCTAGCTCGGGCAGGTGCGGGGCGAGCGCCGCGACGGCTCCGTGGGCGGCGTCGATGATCAGGTGGCCGTCGAAGCGGCGTGCGGCGTCGACGACGGCCTGCCCAATAAGGGCGGCGTAGAACGCGGTGACATCGATGCGCCGGTGCGGCGAGGTGAGCACAGCGGGAGGCGCGATCACGGTGTTCTCGACGGGCTGGGTCCAGGTGATGCCCTGGCCCTGCGCGTCGCGGAGCTTGACGCCGATGTAGCCGGGCGGGTTGTGGCTGGCAGTGGCGATCACAGCGCCCGTCACTTCCGGGCGGGTGTGGGTGAACAGGCCGAACGCGGGGGTGGGCGCCGGCTCGGTAGCCAGCATGCAGGTGATGTTCCGCGCGGTGAGCAGGTCTGCGGCCAGAGCGGCGACTTCAGCTGCGCCTGCGCGCCCGTCGAACCCGACGAGGACCCGATCGCCGAGAGCCCCGCTGGCGGCGGCGCGGTCGATCGCGGCGAGCAGGTGGAGTTCGGACCAGGCGGGGCTCGGCAGCCCACGCCAGCCGTCGGTGGTGGTCGCTGCGGAACGCATCAGGCTCCTCAAGATCGGGTGAGTAGGTTCACGGCGGGATGGTGGGCGGCGTCGGCCTGCCAGCCGCGGATCGTTTCCGGCAGGGTGTCGGCCAGGTTGCGGCCGTTCTCGTCGACGGCCCGGCCGCCGGACGCGGCGACGGTGAGCGCGGCAGCGGCGTAGTCCCAAGGAGCGGCGTGGCCGCCGCCCGCGGGCAGGTAGATCGCTGTGCGGGCACGGCCGAGCGCGACCAGGACCATCTTGACTGTGGCGGTCGGCACGGCCCGCGCAGTCCGCGGCGGGTCGAGGCCGGCCACCGCTTGGCGGACGAGGCCTTCATGGCGGGGGCTGGTCAGCACGCTGTCGGGGGCGAAGCGGGGTAGCGCGTCGAGGTTCCCGCTGGTGTGCAGGGCCGCCGGGGTGGCGGAGATCCGGATCCGGTAGGCGGGCAGGTCGATGACGGCGGCGGCCGGGCAGCCGGATCGCACAAGACAGACGGCGATGGCATAGCAGGGGCTACCGTCCAGAAGCGGGGCGGTGCCGTCGATCGGGTCCAGCACAAAGCAGTCGGCGGGCAGCGGTCCGAGGCTGTCGCGGTTCTCCTCGGCGATGACGGGTACCCCGGGCCACAATGCGGCCAGCCGACCGCTGATCAGCTCCTGAACGTGCAAGTCCAATTCGGTGACCGGCTCCTGGCCGCCGTGGACGTTGCGCTTGCGGCGGGCCTCCTCGGGACCGGGCTGGAAAGCCGCGGCCAGCTCGCGGCATCGGTCCAGCCAACTAGCCAGGGGCTGGGCGAGCAGCGGATGGTCGTCGGACATCGCGCTCCTGTCCGGGGGTGAAGGACGGGGTTGGTCACGGCGTCGAGGTGAACGGATCTGCCGTCACGCTGATCCAGGAGGGCAGGGCCGTGGTCAGAGCGATGAGAATGTCGGGTTCCTCGTTCCAGATCCGCCGCAGATAGAGCAATGCCTCGGTGCGGTCGGCTGCGGCCCGGTCCACTGAGTGGCTCGATGAACACGTTCCTACACACTTCATCGAATGGTCCGAGACCAGCGATGTGCCGCCGTTGGAGTTCATGCTCCTGCAGGGCGAGATCGCGGAGAGTTTCCAGGCCTGCCGCCGCGCCCAGCCCGGCCTCGGCGAGGAGTTGGCCGACGTGGCCCTCTACGTGTTCGCGCTGACCCAGATGAACGGCGTCGACCTCGACAGCGAGATCGAGCAAAAGATCACCAAGAACGCCCGCCGCCAGTACACACCCGACAGCCACGACGTCCTCGTCCGTGTGCCCGAAGGACCCGCGCCGGAGCTTACGGCCTGAGGGTAAGCAGCCAACCGGGATCGACTGGCAAGTGTAACCCGCACCATAGGATCGCCCGATGGAACTGGCTGCGCTCTGGCAAGACCTGGATGACCTGCTCGTGCCGACCCTGCGGCAGTACCGCTCGCGTCTCGGGTCGCTGCACGTCGAGCAGAAGTCCGACACGACCCTGCTGTCAGAGGCTGACATCGCCATCGAAGCGCAGATCATCGCCTGTATCCGGGCACGGGAACCTGAGGCGGTCATCATCGCCGAGGAGAGCGCACATCTGCTTGGCGTGCTTGGTGAGCCGGGCAGCGCTGAGCGGATCTGGATCATCGACCCGATCGACGGGACAGCCCAGTTCGTCGCCGAGGATCGGCGAGAGTTCTGCAACGTCGTATGCCTGGTCGAGCAGCGTCGGCCGGTAGCCGCCTACGTCTTGGCGCCGGAGTTGGGTCCGCGGCGCAGCCCGGTGTCGGTACGCTACAACGGCGTTGGTTCAGTCATCGAGGTCAACGGCCAGTCAGTCAGCGGCCTGTACCTGGCGGATGATCCGAGGCTGCTGTCGGTAACCAGGAGTTCTGGGAGCGAGCCACGCCCGTACGAGCCGGTGCTGATCTCCTGTGGGTACGAACTGAAGACGCGGACCACGTCGCAGACGCTCGACATGGTGCGCAGCTGTATCGACCTGAGTTCCTTCACCGAGCCAAGCCTGCCAGCGTTCGGGTTGTTCTACCGAGAGCAGCAGAAGCTCTGGGATGGCGCTGCGGGTATGTGTTTGGCTCAAGCTGCTGGGCTAACAGTCATGGACGGGGCAGGTACGAAGCGCACCACCGTTGACGTGGCACTAGACGTGGCAGAATCGCTCTTCGAGAGCACCCTTGTCGCTGCCGATGAGGCCGCCGCCCAGATCGTCATTTCGTCACTGCGTTGACGCTGGCTGCCTTGTCCTGTCTGTCTCAACGGACTGCAGCCGAGCGTTCAAATGTCGCAAGTACGACGGCCAGACGTGGCGGTGCGGCACTCGGGTGAGTAGTTGGCTGGCCAGCGTTGCCTCGCCGATGGCGGCGGCGATGTTGGCCGCCCGGATGGCAAGGTGCGGAATCCCTTCGGGCAAAGCTTCGTTGGCTGCGGTGACGTAGTCCCGCGCCTGTTCGTCCTCGTTGCGGCGCATGGCCTGGTCGGCCATGGCCAGCAGCCATAGCACCCTGACGTCGGAGCGGGCGTTGGTCTGCTCCTCGAAGTAGATGTCGTCGAGTTTGTTCAGGTTACGTTGCAGACGGCGCGCACCAGCCAACGCGTCGGGATGACGGACCCTGCTCAGCAGATGGACGATGCCCTCGGCCTCGGTCTTGCGGCGGTGGGCGTTGACCAGGGTGATCTCATCGTGGTCTTCGTCGGCGATCCGGAAGCTAACCTGGAGTGCTGCCGTGATGCGGTCAACGGCGGCGATGATGTCCTGGATCACTGTGTCGCAGAGCGCGACTGGAACAGCGTCGAGCGGCCGGCCCGACGTGGTCAGTTCCCGGGCCAACCGGAAATGGACGCACTGCCGGAGGTGGAGCTGCACTTTCTTCATGCGCCGGGCGTCGTCGGCCGGGAGCAGTCCGCGACGCGCGGTTAGCAGGTCTTCCATGCCTCGCAGTTCAGGATTCCAGTCACGGCCAGGGTCGTGGTGGCTGGCCAGCAGGAGCCGTTCCCGGCGGAAGCGGAGCTGGAAGAGCACCGAGTCGGCGGAGTCGTAGCGGAACGACGGGTGATGTAACGTGATGTCCAGTGCCCGGCGGTCGGAGTGTCTTCGAGCAACAGCCATGCTGAGCAGCGCCAGGTCTTGGCGGTGTTGGGCGCTCAACGTCTCTGCTGCTAGTGCCGTGTGCCGGACGAGGGTGGCAAGAATCGGTTTGGCGTCCCTGGTGGAGATCATCTGCCAGGCGTGGGCGATGCCCTCAGCCAGCAGGTCCGGATCGAAGTCGCCGCGTTGCTCCATGCCTGCGATCGGACTGGGATACGCCAGCGGTCCGGCGCTCGTGTCGACCAGCCGTTGGCCGGTGACGAGAAACGCTGGGGTATCTACCTGCTGATCAATCTGGTGGGCGTTGAGCGCCACACGCTGGGCGCACATCAGGACCAGCGGAAGCGCCAACCGGGCGCGGCTGTGTTTGCGGCCGTTGAGACCGCGGAGCGGGGTCACGCCGTCGTGGTCGTAGACCGGTTCCGGGTTGGTTGCAGGAGCCAGTCGGGCGGCAATGAGGGCAACGCCGACCAGGAGCTTAGTGTCAGCCTTGATATTGGCGTCGTTGGCGGCGTCACGAAAAACTTGGTACAGCGCAACATCGCGTTCCTGGTCTTCCAGGCTCAGCAGCCAATGGCAGGCCGGGTCTCGAGCCAGCGTGTCGAGGGACAGCCGTTCGCCCTTCTCCGGTGAGCCCTTCGGCTGAAAAGCCAGGCTAGTCGGATGGGGCCTGCGCAGGTAGCCTGTCAGTTCTTTTGCAGCGTCAAAGCGCCAGTTGCTCAGCGTGGCGCGGCTAGCAGTGGGGTGCTTGGCCTCAATGGGGCGTAGGTAGTAGCGCGCGAGTTCGGCCAGACGATCCCGGTTCTTGGCCGGAGCGGTTGAACCGATGAGCGAGGCGATGCGGTCGGCCAGGTCGTCGCGCACCCAACCCGGCAGGCGGACCGGTTCGGCGCCTGCGGCGTGGAGGATGGCTCGCTCGTGCTCGTCGTGAGGCACCAACCACCCGGCATAGGGCGCGTTGACGGCTCCAGCACCGCGGCGGATAGCTTCCAGAAATGATAGGAACGCGGCCTCCACGGGCCGGATTTTGACGGAACTGGAAGACAATGGCAAGTGGCATGGCCAGGCAGCACAAAATCTGCGACGGTCCCGCAGTATCCAGTTCGCCCGCCGGATAGCTGTCGCGGAACACCGCGGGACACAAACCGAGCCAGCACGACCAGCTAACAGCTTGAGAGGGAGCACCTGTATGACCCAGACGGTTGACACGTCGGCCGACTCCGAGCGGGCGGCGCAGGTCCGCAATGCCCTGACAGACCAGCTCCTCGCGAACGGCATGATCACCTCTCCGGTCGTGGAGCGGGCCTTCCGTACGGTGCTGCGGCATGCCTTCGTTCTGGAGGGCACGCCGCTGGAGGTCGCCTACAACGCCGACGACTCGGTGACGACCAAGACCGACGAGTACGGCGTGGTCATCTCCTCGATCAGTGCCCCTTTCATTCAAGCCCGGATGATCGAGCAGGCAGCTGTCCGACCGGGCATGAGCGTGCTGGAGCTCGGGTCGGGGGGCTACAACGCCGCGCTACTGGCCGAGGTCGTCGGCCCGCAGGGCCGTGTGGTCAGCGTGGACATCGACCCAGAGGTGACCGACCGCGCCAGCTCCCTGTTGGACGCGGCCGGGTATGGCGGCCGGGTCACGGTTGTCCTGGCCGACGCCGGGCAGGGCGTGCCCGAGATCGGGCCGGTCGATGCGATCCTCGTGACGGTCGGGGCGTGGGACATCCCGCCGGCCTGGCTGGACCAGCTGGCCGAGGACGGGACGATCGTCGTGCCGCTGCGGATGAACGGGATCACCCGTTCGATCGCGTTGCGGCGAGACGGCGACCATCTGGTGAGCGCCTCGGCTGAAGTGTGCGGGTTCGTCGCGATGCAAGGATCGGGCGCGCACGACGAGAGGGTTTTCCTGCTCCCCGACGCCCAGGGCCGCACTGTCAAGCTGCGGTTCGACGACGGGGCGCCGCAGGATCTGAGCCTGCTGGACGGGGTCCTGGCGACCGAGCGCACCGAGGTGTGGTCCGGTATCACGGTCAAGCACGGCGTCTCGTTCGCTGACCTTCACCTGTGGTTCGCCGGTTTCCTGCCCGGCTTCTGCAAACTGGCCGTGGACCAGGGCACCGAGATGGCCCAGGAGGTCATGGGCAAGACCTGGTTCCCCTTCGGTGTCGTGCGCGGCGATTCCTTCGCCTACCTGGCGGCCCGCCCCACGTTGGAGGGCGCCGGGATCGAGTTCGGGGCCCGCGCTTACGGGGCGAGCGGCGAGGCGGCCGCCACCGCGATGGTCGAGCAGATCCAGGCGTGGGACGGCGCGGCCCGCAGCGGGGCGGCCCCCACGTTCGCCTACTGGCCGACCGGTAGCGACCGCACCCGGATTCCCGAAGGCGCGGCGGTCCTGCCGAAGGTTCACGGCCTGGTCACGATTTCTTGGCCTGCGGCGAGCTGAGCGCCGCAGGCCAGGTTGTACCACCCCCCAACCCCCCGGAATGTGAGGAGTGTGACTCGATGGCTTCAACGATGACCCTCGACGCCATGAAGATCGAGGACTCCGCCGTCGACGACGCGGAGTTCGCGTTCGATATGCGCGTGGTGGAGTCCACCACGCGGCTCATGATCATGATGTGTGACACGAGCGACGGGTGCGGCAGCACCTGCAGTACCAGCGCGTGCAGCACCGGTTCCAACGACCCGGTCTGAACCAGCCCTCTGCCGTCGGCGCCTGATCTCCTGGGTGCCGACGGCGCGGTTCATGACCGGGTAAGGAGATGGATCACCGTGACCGTGCCCACGCGCTACCAGCACGCCGGTCTAGTGCTGGTGCGTGCGACCACCGACCCAGGCGACCTGGAGCCGCCGACGCATCTGAATCTGTCGGCCCCCGCCGCGATCGAGCAGGAGGGCCGGGCATGGCTGGCGAAAGTGTGGGGACGCGCCGAGGTACGTCAGGCGCTGACGATGGCCAGCCCAGCCCTCAGTATTCGCATCGACCAGCTCCTTCACGCCGAAAGAGGGCCCGCCGCCGTGAAGGAACTGCGCCGCGCCATCGTCTCCGTGGCGTCCTACCTGCTGCGCTGGCAGCGGCGTGCGACCCCGTTCGGATTGTTCGCCGGAGTCGCCGCCGCCAGTGTCGGGCCCGCAGCGGCAGATGTCGGTGCCGGGCACCGCGCGGTGGTGCGCGCGGACGCCGAATGGCTCACGATGCTGATCGATCAGATCGAGCGGCACCCGGGCCTGCGCCCGCGGCTGACGGTGGTGGCAGACAGCGCACGGATCGTGCGCGATGGCCGCGTCATCGTCGCCAGGCGGGCCGAGGTGGGTGCCCGCACTCCCGGGCCGTTGCGGGAGATCTCGCTGCCCCATACCCGGCCATTTCAGTTCGCGCTGGACGCGGCTGCCTCGCCGATACGGTTCGACGCGCTCGCCGCCCAGATGATCGACCGGTTTACCTCCGCTTCCCCGGACAAGATCCACGCCCTGCTGCATGGTCTGATCGACCAGGGGCCGCTGATCACCTGCCTGCGACCGCCGATGACGACCGTCGACGCCTTGGCCCATCTGATCGGCGCGCTGCACGCGGCCGACGGAAGAAGCCATGCCGATATCGCCGCGCTGCTGGACAAGCTCGAGGAGATCAGCGCCCAGTTGGCGCTGCACAACAGCAGCAGCGATCCGCAGCGGTCTGCTGAGATCCGGGCGTCGGTCGCCGCGCAGATGACCACGCTCACCCCGGGCGCCGGGCATGTGCTGGCCGTCGACGTGCGGTTTCACGGGCAGTTCGCGGTTCCCGAGCGGGTGCTGGCCGAAGGCGCGCTCGCCGCCAGCGTTCTGCTGCGTATGACCACCCAGCCGTTCGGGTCGGCGACTTTTTTGGACTACCATGCCCGGTTCCGCGCCCGGTACGGTCCTGGGGCGTTGGTGCCGGTCCGGGAGCTGGTCGCCGACTCCGGTCTGGGATACCCCGGCGGCTACCTCGGTGCGCCACGGGCCCGGCCCGGCTGGCGGATGCTGACCGAGCGCGACGCCGCCCTCCTGGCGCTGATCCAGCGGGCCGCCCTGGACGGCGCCCAGGACATCGAGCTGACCGACACCGACGTCGCGGCGTTGACCGTGGGGGAGCACGCCGACATCGTGGCGCCGCAGCGCATCGAACTCGGTGTCGCGGTGTACGCCACGTCGATCGAGGCGATCGACCGAGGCGATTTCGAGCTGCGGGTCACCGCCGCGCCCCGCACAACTACCAGCATGGCCGGACGCTTCGGCTACCTGCTCGACGACGCCGACCGCGCTCGGCTGGCCGCAACCTACGCTGCGGACCCGCAGGAGTCGGTGGAGCAGGCGGCGTCGTTGGCGGATGTGGTGGCGGTGCAGCTGTCCTTTCCGCCACGTCGCCCGCACAACGACAACGTGGTGCGCGTCCCGCCGCTGCTGCCCGACGTCGTAGCCCTGTCGGAGCATCCTGATAGGGGCGTGATCGGTGTGGACGACCTGGCGGTCACCGCCGACGCCGATCAGATGTACCTGGTGCAGCGCTCCACCGGCCGGCGGGTGATCCCCCGGATCCCGCACGCTCTGGACGCCTCGGTGCAGAGCCCTCCACTGGCGCGGTTCCTCGCCGAGGTCGCCGACGCGCGTAGCGCGGTGTTCGGAGGGTTTGATCTGGGGGCCGCCCGCACCCTGCCCTACGTCCCGCGCATTCGGTACCGGCGCACGGTGCTGGCCGCTGCCCGCTGGATCCTCGCCTCCACCGACCTTCCGGGCGGCCCGGCCGGCGTCGGTGGGCACGAGGGCTTGAGCTCCTGGCGGCAGCGATGGCGGGTACCGGCGAGGGTCGTTCTGTGCCACGGCGAGCTGCGACTGCCCCTGGACCTCGACCATCCCCTGGACCAGGCTCTGCTACGGAGCCGGCTGGAGCGAGCCGGGCGGATCGAGCTGCAGGAGGACGGCCCGTCCGGCGGCCAAGGCTGGATCGGACGCGCGGCGGAGCTCCTGATCCCGATGACCGCGATCACCCCGCCGTTGCGACCGCTGCCGGTGACCGCGGCACCGGAAGCCGTCCTTCGGCCAGGCGACTCCGAAGTGCTGCACGCGCAGCTGGTGGGCAACCCCGCCCGGTTCGACGAGATCCTTACCACTCACCTGCCCGCGTTCGTCGACGGCCTCGCCGGTCTGGTCGGGCTGTGGTGGATCAGACGGCACCGCGACATGATCCGGCCCGAGACCGATCAGCACCTCGCCGTGCTCGTGCGACTGACCGACCCGCAACAGTACGGACCGGTCGCCGCCCGGTTGGCCGCCTTCGCCGCCGACCTCCACACGCGCGGCCTGCCCGGACAGCTCACCCTGGCCACCCACCCGCAGCATCCCGCCCGCTATGGCCAAGGCCCGGCGCAGGTGGCGGCCGAGCGGGTGTTCGCCGCCGACACCACGGCCGCCATCGCGCAGATCACGGCGGCGGAAGCGTCCGAAGTTCCCGCCCAGGCGCTGGCCGCCGCGTCGATGGCGCACCTGGCGGCATCCTTCGCCCCCGACCCCGAGACCGGATACCGGGCGCTGATCGGGTGCCTGAAACAGGAGCACGGGCCGCTGGACCGGACCCTCCGCGACCACGCGCTGGGGCTGGCCGACCCCGCCGGGGACTTCCAGGCCGCCCGGGCACTGCCGGGCGGCGACACGGTCGCTGCGGCCTGGCGGACCCGGGACACCACGCTGGCCGCCTACCATCGTGCCCTCGCGCAGCAACGTGACCCGGGTACCGTACTGCGCACCCTGGTACACGAGCATCACATGCGCGCCGTCGGCGTCGATCCGACGTTCGAGAAGGAGACCGGCCGGCTCGCCCGCGCGGCCGCGCTGCGCCGCCTGGCGCTGGCCGGTGCCCTGTGAGCACCGGCCAGGTGACACTCACCGCTGAGGAGAGCGCGGGCCAGTCCCTGGCCCGCGGGACCGCCGGGACCGCGCTCCTTCATATCGAACGTGCCCTGACCGGCTCCGAGGACTGGGCCAGCACTCAGCGGTACATCCGAGCGGCCATGGCTGGCCGGATCGACGTCGCCGAACACGCTGGCCTGTACTACGGGTTGCCCGCGATCGCGTTCGTGCTGCACGCCGCTGCCTCCGGAGGGCCTGACCGGTATCGTGCGGCTGCCGAGGCTCTCGACGAGCACCTGCTGCACCTGACTCACCGCCGTCTGACGACCGTCACACGCCGGATCGAGCGCGGTGAGAGCGCCACGTTCGCCGAGTTCGACCTCTTCTACGGGCTGACGGGTATCGGCGCGCTACTGCTGCGCCGCACGCCCGGCAGTGACGCCCTCGCCGGTGTGCTGCGCTACGTGGTCGGCTTGACCAAGCCGCGCCGCGAGGACGGGCTCGAGCTGCCGGGATGGTGGGTGGCGCACGACCCCGACGAGAACCTGCCGACTCCCGGCGGGCACGCGAACTTCGGGATGGCGCACGGCGCGGCCGGACTCCTCGCCTTGCTCGCCCTCGCCACCATCGGCGGCTGCGTCGTCGACGGCCAAGCCGAGGCGCTCGCCTGCCTGGCCGGCTGGTTCGACCGGTGGCGCCAGGACTGCGCGGACGGACCGTGGTGGCCGCAGTGGGTCACCCGCGACGAGCTGCGTACCGGCCGCCCCGCCCAGCACAGGCCCGGTCGGCCCTCCTGGTGCTACGGGACGGTCGGCATCGCCCGCGCCCAGCAGCTGGCGGCCATCGCCACCGACGATCCCGCACGGCGCACGGCCGCGGAGTACGCCCTGGACGGGTGCCTGAGCGACCAGCAGCTCGACCGGATCGCCGAGCCGGGCCTGTGCCACGGGATGGCCGGGATCTATCAGACCGCATGCCGGGCCGCCCGCGACGCGACCAGCCCCGGGATCGGGCAACGGCTTCCCGAGCTGGTCGCCAGGCTCGCCCGGCACGTCACCTCCCCAGGAGATCAGGATGAGGCGGGCGGGCTACTGACCGGAGGCGCAGGAGTGGCCCTGGCGCTGGAGACCACGCGGCACACGACGCCGCCACGATCGGGATGGGACGCATGCCTACTGATCACCTGACCACCACCTCGCCTCATCAGGTCGCGGCCGGGGTGCTCGCGGTGCTCACGGGCGCCGACCTGGAAGCCACCGCGGCTGGCAGCGGCCTGGACGCGGCCGATCTCCGCGAAGCGCTGCAGGTCTATCAGGCCGCCGGGCTCGCCGCGCTGGAAAGACGCGCAGAGCACAACTGGTACCAGGTGCGCGTCCAATTCCCCGACTGGAGCATCGCCGAGACGGTGGCCGCTACGCAGCTCGGGCCGCGCCTGGACCAGCTGCAGGCCGGTGGATCCGTGGCCGGATGGTGGTTCCTGCGCAAGCACCCCTGCTGGCGGCTGCGCCTGCACGGCGCGGACATCGCGGCCGTCGACCAGATGCTCGAGGAGCTGACCGACGCCGGGATACTCTCCCGCTGGTGGCCAACGGTGTACGAGCCGGAGTTCGCCGCGTTCGGCGGGCTTGCCGGGATGCACGCTGCCCACGACCTGTTCACCGCCGACGCTCGCGGCGTCCTCGACTACGCCCGCCACGACGCTCCGGGCCTCGGCCGACGCGAACTGTCGATCCTGCTGATCAGTGGTCTGTTGTGTGCGGCAGGACTGGACTGGTTCGAACGTGGCGACGTGTTCGACCGGGTGGCCCGGCTCCGACCCGCCCCAGCCGACGCCGACACCGCCCGCATCGAGCAGCTGGCGGACAACGTGCGCACCTTGCTGGCCATCCCAGACCTGCCCGACAGCGCGCTGTTCGCACCCGGTGGCCCGATCGCGCACGCCGCACCCTGGCTCGCCGCGTTCGAGACCGCCGGCTGCCAGCTTGCCGACGCGGCTACCCAAGGCCGCCTGGACCGCGGGCTCCGGGCCGTCTGCACCCACATCGTGATCTCCCACTGGAACCGGTTCGGCCTGTCGGCCCTCACCCAAGCCATCCTCGCCCGCGCAACGACGACAGCCCTCTTGCCTCAGAGCTGACCATGGACCCCACGACGCTGACTACCGCCATCCCGTTCCCTGATGCGGTAGCGCGCCAGATGCTGGAGGCCGAGCCTGTGATACGAGACGAGAGCCGTCACCGGTTACCGTTGCCAGGTGCCGCAACAGCACCAGGTCGACGAATGCCAACCTCCTGATGCCAGTGACGGAGCACAGACGGCCAATCAACGCCCGGACGAGCGCTCGGCAATCATGAGTGAAAGCGGACAGCGACTGGCCGTCTCGGTGACCGCCGCGGTGTCAAGGTGGTCCAGCACCCAGCTGAGCACCGGCCGGGTCGCGACCGGTGTGAGGGGTTTGGGCAGGTCCGGGGACAGCGGCCGCAGCCGGGTCGCCGAACCTGCGGCCAGCACCAGCGCCCGCATCATCGTCCCGCCAATTCTCTGGCGGCGTGGCGCATGATCTGGTCGAACTGTTCGAGCAGCCCGGCCGCATTCT
Source organism: Pseudonocardiaceae bacterium (assembly GCA_050700495.1). Lineage (GTDB taxonomy): Bacteria > Actinomycetota > Actinomycetes > Mycobacteriales > Pseudonocardiaceae. The sequence continues at coordinate 2,600 of JBOHHF010000291.1, read as the reverse complement.
CGGTCTTCAGCAGGTCGGTGCGGTAGGTTAGGCCACCGGCCAGGCCGCCGCCTGCCCGGCTCAGTAACAGAGCCAGGTGGCGACGCGAGGTCGTGGTGTCCGCCAGCCGGAGCGGGCGAGGCAGCTGCCCACCGAGCTCTGGCAGCGGGTCGAGGGTGGGGATGGTGTCGAGTGAGAACTTGATGTTCACCAGGTTCGGGACACCGAGATCGAACACGGTCTTCTCTAGGTGGAGCTCCTGGTGGGCGTCCCCGGGCTGGGAGCGAGTGAACCGGCCGTTGACGAAGAACCCCACCACCTGATCGGTGCCCGGCATGGTCCGGTTCGCGGTCGCGCTGCCCACCACCACATCCCGCACACCCGCCCATGCGGCGACCGCCGCGTGAAACAGCGCCAGCAGCACCTGGAACAGGGACGCCTCCAGCCGCTGTCCGATCGCCTGCAGGTCTGCGGCCAGCGCGGCGGGCACAGCAACCGGCAGCCGGGCCGCGGGCCCGGCCGGGGCCGCCTTTGCAGACGCTCCGGGCAGCGGTACGCCCTCGGCCGGGTGGTCGGCCGCCACAGCTCGCCAGAACGCCAGATGCTCGGCGTAGACGGTGCCGGTCAGGTACCGGCGCTGCCAGCGGGCGTAGTCGCTGTAGGCCAGCACCGGCCCACCTGTGTTGTCAGGATCGGCGTAGCGGGCGGCGACCTCGCGCAGGAACAGGCCCCACGACCACGGGTCCATGACAAGCTGGTGGGAGGCCAGCACCAGAAAGTCCTCCTCAGCCCCGCCGATCAGGGCGACCCTGGCCAAGGGCCCGCCGTCAGCGAACCGCTCCCCAGACCAGTCGCGGGCCGCGTCGAGCTGCGTGCCCGACGAGGAAAGGCTCACGTGGAGCTCCAGCCGACGATCGTCGACGTGCTGGCGGCCGTCGTGCACGGTCGTCCGCAACGCCGGATGCCGCTGACCCAGCCAGGCCACCGCCGCGCGCAGCCGACCCGGGTCCAGACTCCCCACAGCCACGGCCACCGCGTACACGAGTCTGTGGTGATGCCGGTCACCGAACCGATCGGCCCACGCCAGCAGCCCTTCCTGCTGGAACGACAGCGGATGGCCCCCCTCGCGCGGCCTCGTGGCGATCTCTCCCGCCCCGTCGCCGCCCTCCTCTACTGCCCGTGCCTGCAGGTCAGTCAGCGCGTCGGCGAACTGGGGCACGTCATACAGCCAACTGGGATCGAGCACGACCCCCAGCTGCCGGCGCAGGCTGGCGGTTGCGGCCAAGGCTGTCAGCGAATCCCCGCCGCGAGCGAAGAAGTCGTCGTCGGAGCGGACCGCGCCTCCCAGCGTCTCGCCCCAGGCGCGCCGCAGCGCGTTCTCCACGATCACCGGCTCCACTCTGCCTCCTTCGCGTCGCAGTCTCGGCCGTGCGGAAAGCCGGTCTGTGCCGACGGCGTGCGTGCACTGGTGACCGTCACGTGAACCTCTCCTCAAACCCGAATCCGCGAGTTAGGGGCGCGACACGGTTGCGTGGATGACGATAGGGGCAATGCCACGTAACGTAAGTTGATCATGCTGCTGGTCTGGGTTTCAGCTGCCAGATGGTGATCGTGACCGGTGCTCGGTGCCGGGTGCTGGCTGGCTCGCCGAGCTTCTTGACCCGGTAGCTGTTGTGCCGGGGCTCGTTGCACCGCTCGCGGACAGGTGCGTTCACGCCGTGGCGGGATGAGTAGGGGTGTCGTCAAGGTAGCTGTTACCAGGTGCCAGTGGTGGCATTTCCGCTGCTCAGCAACTTGACAATTGATCATCGTGTGAGGTGCAGAATTGTCCACAGAGGCACCGGACTCAGCCCACTCACCAGCAAGAGCAGCGTTCTTGGCACTTCATGACAGCTTCCTTGACGACACCCCGAACCACCGTGCACCTCGCATACGCAGCCTCGATCTTCACCCGGGGGTCACTCACGGCGCGCACCCCGGGCACTGGCGCCACCCTGGCCTGCCGGGCGCTGCGCGGTGCCCACGCACGGGCTGAACAACGCCACGTGCACCCGGTACCACACCGCGCAGGGCCAGCGGCGGCGACACCACCACCGTTTAGTGCACGCCGGGCAGCGCCCGAACCGCAGTGACTGGTGCGGCAGCAGCACCGCGCGCAGCGCATCAACCAGTGTCGAGTCGTTGCCGGCGCGTTCCAGCTCGGCCAGCCGGTTCCACACTGCACCGACCGGATCACCGCGCCGGGGCAACCCAGCCAGAAACCGCTGCGTGGTCTCCGACAGGCCACCACTGCGCTGGCGGTGGATCGTCATCGCCCGCTGGTGGGGTTCGCGAGCGCCTGGATCGCCCGCCATCGTTTCAGCAGCTCTTCCACCAAAACGTCGTTGTCCGCGTTGGCGCCCCGGTCGGCGTTGTCCAAGAAAAGCTTGGCCAGCGCCTCACCCGGCGTGAGGAGAGGGTCAGCGGGGCAGCTAGTCGCGGGTACGTCAGGCGTGGTGTTCGTCACAGTGGACGAGAGTGAATGTGATCAAGCCGGTGGCATCCCGCAGCCGGGAACGCTCCCCATGCGGGCTACATCGGCAATCCCGCCCGGTAGGCCATCCCGCGCAGTTCCCGGCCTA
>JBOHHF010000290.1:0-23949 GCA_050700495.1 Pseudonocardiaceae bacterium | reverse complement strand
CTGCGCTGGCGGCAGCTCAGGTCGCCAAGCAGGCCGCCGACGACGCCAAGATCACCCTCGACACCGCCTACCGCACCGCGATTGACACCGAAGCAGCGAAATCCGCCCAGGCCAATGCCCTGCAGGAACACAAGTCGGACCTGGAGCGCCAGCTCTACGACGCACAGAACTCCGTTGCCGGGCTGCGGGGCCAGCGGCAGCGCTACGACGAGTGGCGCGTGGCGCGGGATCGTGAACAGGCTGCCGCCGCAGCCGCTGCCGAGAGAAGCGAGGCGGCGACTGGTGGAGCTACCCGGGTCGTCTCACGTGACGTCTCGACGGTGATCAACCGGGCAATGACGCAGCTCGGCGTCCGCTACTCGTGGGGTGGTGGCAACTCCCAAGGACCCACAATCGGCATTCGGGACGGTGGTGTTGCCGACACCTACGGCGACTACCGCAGGGTCGGCTTCGACTGCTCCGGCTTGATGATCTATGTTTTCTCCCGGGCGCTTGGATACTCGCTGCCGCACTACAGTGGTTTCCAGTACAACACCGGCCACAAGGTGCCGCTCGCTGATAAGCGTCCCGGCGACATGCTGTTCTGGGCCATCAACGGAAACATCCACCACGTGGCGCTCTACATCGGCGGCGGGCAGATGATCGAGGCGCCGTACTCGGGAGCCGCGGTCCGCGTCACCTCGGTGCGCTACAGCGGGATCATGCCCAACGCCGTCAGGTTGCTCTGAACTGATCTCAAGAGCTGATCCCAGGTCAGCACCATCAGCACCTTCACAGCCGTCACACTGGGGCAGCGGTTGGGTCTGCCCTGGTAGCCGTGCCCACAGCGGTGTGCCCGAGTTCCTGGTAAACCCCAGCCGGACCGGATAGAGGAGGACGCCGTGAGGGAAACCGACAGCGGGATGCCCCTGCCGGCGCCCGGACAGTCCGGCCACCCTGGGCGGTTGGCCACCCCAGCCAGGGACGCCCAGCTGATCGAGCGGACGGTCTTCGAGATCCAACGTGTGATTGTGGGGCAGGACCGGCTCATCGAACGGATGCTCGTCGGTCTGCTGGCCCGCGGCCACCTGCTACTCGAGGGCGTGCCGGGGGTGGCCAAGACGCTCGCGGTGGAGACCATTGCCCGCGTGGTGGGCGGCTCGTACTCGCGCATCCAGTTCACCCCCGACCTGGTGCCCGCCGACATCCTCGGTACCCGCATCTACCGGCAGGGTCGCGAGCAGTTCGACGTTGAGCTGGGGCCGGTGGTGGCCAATTTCGTGCTCGCAGACGAGATCAACCGTGCCCCGGCCAAGGTGCAGTCGGCGCTGCTGGAGGTGATGGCCGAGCGGCACGTGTCGATCGGCGGCACGACCTACCCGATGCCCGAGCCGTTTCTCGTGCTGGCCACTCAGAACCCGATCGAGAACGAGGGCGTCTACCCACTTCCCGAGGCGCAACGCGACCGTTTCTTGTTCAAGATCCAGGTGGAATATCCCACCGTCGAGGAGGAGCGGGAGATCATCTACCGGATGGGCGTGCATCCACCCCAGCCGAACCCGGTGCTCGACCCCGGCGAGCTGATCCGGCTGCAAGAAGTCGCCGCGCGGGTGTTCGTGCACCATGCCCTGGTCGACTACGTGGTGCGGCTAGTGCTCGCCACCCGCATTCCCGCCGAGCACGGTCTGTCCGACGTGGCAGGGTGGGTTGCCTACGGCGCCTCCCCGCGAGCCAGCCTGGGCATCGTGGCGGCGGCGCGCGCGTTGGCGTTGATCCGTGGGCGCGACTACGTACTGCCGCAGGATGTCGTGGACGTCGCCGCCGATGTGCTGCGACACCGCTTGGTGCTGTCCTACGACGCGCTGGCCGACGGCGTCCCGGTGGAGCACATCGTCACCCGGGTGCTGCAGACCGTGCCGCTGCCCCAGGTCTCGTCGCGCCCTCAGGGACCCGCTGCAGGTGGTCCAGTCGCGGGTGGTTCGGGTACGCCGGCCGAGGTAGCGGGGCGGGCCTGATCAAAGGACGGGCTGACCGAAGGATGTCTGACCCCAAGGCGATGCACGTCGAGCCGAGCCAGCGGCAGAGTTGGGCGCCCCCTGCCTTGCCGGAGGGGCGGATGGAAGCCGCGCTGCGGGCATTGGAGCTCACGGTGCGGCGCCGGCTGGACGGATTGCTACAGGGCAACCACCTCGGCTTGGTGCCGGGGCCGGGCACCGAACCGGGGGAGGCCCGGCGTTATGAGCCCGGGGACGACGTGCGGCGAATAGACTGGGCGGTCACCGCACGCACCACCGAACCACATATCAGGCAGACCGTCGCAGATCGGGAGTTGGAGACCTGGTTGGCCGTGGACCTTTCGGCCAGCCTCGACTTCGGCACCGCGGAATGTGACAAGCGGGAACTCGCGGTGGCCGCCTGCGCCGCTGTGGCGCATCTGACCCGGGGCGGCGGAAATCGGGTCGGCGCCGTCGTCGGCACCGGCGCGGATGTCCTGCGGGTTCCGGCCCGGGGCGGCTTGCCGCACGCCCGTGGGATGATTCGCCGGATCGCCGAGCTACCGCGCGCTGCCGAAGGCATCCGGGGAGATTTGCCCGGGATACTGGAGCAGCTGCGCCGGCCCCCGCGTCGCCGGGGGTTGGTTGCGGTGATCTCGGACTTCCTCGGTCCGGGAGTCGGGGACGTCTTCGAGTGGGAGCGGCCGCTGCGGGGTCTGTCTGCGCGACACGACCTGATCGCGATCGAGGTGCTCGACCCGCGCGACCTGGAACTACCTGACATCGGCACCGTAGTGCTCGCAGATCCGGAGACCGGACGCCAGAAAGAGGTCATCACCACGCCGGTCCTGCGCCGGGAGTTCGCTGCCGCGGCTGCGGCGCATCGCGACGATGTGGCCACGGCACTGCGACGGTGCGGCGCAGCGCAGCTGACGCTGCGCACCGATTCGGACTGGGTGTCCGACATGGTGCGTTTCGCGGTCGCGCGCAAGCGCCGCTGGTCGGGAGGGATCGCATGAGCTTGGCTGGGTTCACCAGTCCGCTGTGGTTCCTGCTACTGGTGCTGATCGCCGCGCTGGTGGCCGGCTACGTCTGGATGCAGCGCCGGCGGCGCCGCCAGGTGCTGCGCTTCGCCAATCTCGCGATGTTGGAACGTGTCGCGCCCAACCGCCAGGGCTGGCAGCGGCACCTGCCGGTGGCACTATTATTGGCCGCCTTGGTGCTGTTCACCGTGGCGCTGGCCGGTCCCACCGCGGAGCAGAAGGTGCCACGCAACCGGGCCACCGTGATGCTGGTGATCGACGTATCGCTGTCCATGCGGGCCACGGATATCGAGCCCAGCAGGCTCGCGGCCGCGCAACGCGAAGCGAAGCGATTCGCTCACGAACTCACCCCGGGAGTGAACCTGGGTCTGGTCTCCTTCGCCGGCTCGCCCACCGTGCTGGTGCCGCCGACCACCGAGCGGATCTCGGTGATCCGGGCCGTCGACAACCTCAAGCTGGCCGAGGCCACCGGCACCGGTGAGGCGATCTTCGCCGCACTGTCCGCGATCGAGGCGTTCGGCGCCGTGGTTTCGGATGCCCAAGGACCGCCGCCGGCTCGCATCGTGCTGCTCACCGACGGCAAACAGACGGTGCCGACCCCCGACGGCGACGACCCGCGCGGCGCGTTCACCGCAGCCCGCGCCGCAACTGCCGCCAAGATCCCGATCTCGGCCATCTCCTTCGGCACCGCCTACGGCCAGGTCGATATCAACGGCGAGCGCCAGCCGGTGCCCGCAGACGATGAGTCGATCCGGCGGATCGCCGATCTGTCCGGCGGGCAGTTCTACGACGCCAGCAGCGCGGGCCAGCTCAGCGACGTCGTCAACACCCTGGGCGAGCAGATCGGCTACGAGACCAAGCAAGCTGACGCGAGCAAGTCCTGGCTGATCGCGGGCACCATCATCGCTGTCCTCGCCGCCGCCGGTGCGTTAGCCATCGGGCAACGGCTGCCCTGAACTTTCGGCGTTGGTGCTCACCGAGGCATGCCTACCGCCACGATCGTGGAGCGGAAGCGGTCCTCGACCTCCTGGACACTTGCACGCCCAGCGTGTGCGGCCAAGGCGCGGCGTAGCGAGTTGACCCGTTCCAGGATGCGGGCGCTGCTGAGCGAGTTGAGGGCCGGGATCACCTGACCCAGCAGGTGGCAGGCCTGGTCGATGTCGCTGCGCGAGTTGCCTTCCGAGGGCAGATAGGAGCTGGCGAGGTAGGTCGTCCATAGGACACGGCGACGCTCCAAGTGATCTGGCGAGTCCAGCGCTCCGGGGGCCAGCCGCTGGACGTCTTGGTGCCGGCCCAGGTCACGGGCCATGGTCAGCATTTCACCGGCCAAGGCCTTGGCGGTGAAGAACTGGATCCACGCGGGCTCGTCTGCGGGCATGGCGCGGTCCAGCGCTCTTTCCGCGACGGTGCACGCTTGGGCGCATGCTCGCCGGTCGACGTGTAAGGCGTGTGCACGGCCTTGGAGGGCAGCGCACCGGGCCGCTGTCGAGGGTGAACCGCAGTCGAGGCCGGTACGAAGTCCGGCGCCGGCCAGGTCGAGCGCTTGGGGAGCATCGCCGAGGTAGTGCGCCTGTATCGACATGTCGGCCAGGATGTGCGCTCCCAGTGCACGGTTCCCACTGGCCTGCGCCAGCCGCAGCGCTTGGATGAAGTAGCGCTGTGCAAGCCCTTGCTTTCCGGAGTCGAAACTCATAAACCCGCACAGATCGCACAGCCGCGCAGTCGCGGCCATCAGTTCCCGGCCAATAGTGTCGTTGTAGCTGCCGTGGAGCAGCGGGAGCACGGCCTGGTTAACGTAGTGCAGGAGCGTGGAACGGGCATATCCGCCGCCGAGCCGCTGGTCGGCGGCGCCGAAGGCATCGCACATTGCCCACAATGCGTCAACGTCGCGCTGACCCACTGCCCGACCGGATCGATCGCTGAGGATCTCGTCTCTCCGGTTCAGCAGCCACTCGCGCGTCGGTCCAGTAAATGCTGCGGTAACCCACACCGCTGAAGCGAGAACTGACCGCCGGTCCAAATCCGTCCTCCACAGCTCCGCGACCACCCCCACCGTAGCTTGAGGTGTGGCGGACCACACGAGCCCCAGGTCACCCACGCCAAACCCGTCACCGTCTGCCGGTCTGTCACTGGGTGCGTCGCGGGTCGCTCGCTCGTGCTCGAGGTCCGGCCAGAGCCGTTCCAGCGCCCCATCAGTGTCCAGAGCGACATCCAGCCGCCGAGTCAGCGCGAGACTGGGAAACCGCTCACCTTTCTCGATCTTGCCGATCAAGGCGCCACTGTCATGAGTCCGCCGCCCGAGTGCGGCTTGGGACAGCGCACGCGCCGTTCGCCAATGCCGCAGCTGCGCACCGAAGAAATGCAGTGCCGATTCCAGCGGAGTCAGCTCCCGCGGTACCTGCCCCACGACGCGTCGCCTCCTCACGATTAAGTGACCCTTTCCCCCACCCTGACCTCTGGGCAGCGTGGTGCCACAACGTATCCGGAATGTCGGATGCGGACAGCCGCCGTGTCCGCATCCGAACCCTGTCCAGCCAGGCGCTCGCCCAGCATCGTCTACGCAGAGCGACCCGTCCGAAACTCAACCTTCGCTGCGGATGAGGGCCGACCCCATGCACGAGGAGATGGCTGATGAGCACGAACGACCCACTGCGTGAGGTGTTGCGTGGTGTCCTTTCTGCTGCGGTGGAGTTGGGGCCGGGTGCTGTGGGTGGGATCGGCTCGCTCCAGTGTCGGGTGTTCGCGACGTTGTATGTCCTGTTGGGTGCCCATGCCGTGGATCGGCGGGGCCGGTGCTGGTTGTGTCGGCGGTCGGGCGCGGTGTTCGGATTCCGTCGTCGCCGCTGCCGGGTGCACGGTGCGGCGAGTGTCTGGCTGCAGCAGCCCGAGTGGTTCCTGCGTTCCCGGTTGATCAGCGAGTTGGGACTGACCGATCCGCCACCTGCGCAGGGCAGCACCACCCCTACGGCAGCCGGCGACGTGGGGGACGTGGGGGACGACACCGACGTGGTGCCCCGGATCAAGCCCGACCCCAGCGACTCGCGAGCGGATGCAGCACGGTGGGTGCGCTGATGTCGTCGTTGATCCTTGAGGTACCGCAGAGCTCGTCAGAGACGGTCCTGGTGACGGGCGTGTGCGGATTCATCGCCTCGCACCTGGCCCACGCGCTGCTGCGCTCGGGTGTCCGGGTGATCGGGGTGGACCAGCGGCCGCCGGGCAGCAACGTTCGGCGACTGCAGGACCAGGCTCGCTTTGAACTGGTGGTCGCACAGTTGCAGGATGGTGACCTGGCGGGGTACCTGCGAGGCGTCACCAAGGTGTTCCACCTGGCTGCGGCAACCAATGTTCAGGATTCGTGGGGCGCGGGATTCAGCGACCACGCCATCTCGACTGTGCTGGGCACCCAGCGGCTGCTGTCAGCCTGCAGGCAGGCCGGGGTGCCGCGAGTGATGGTGGCCTCTTCTTCTCACGTGTATGGCATGACCGCGGAACTGGCCCGGGAGGATGCGCCGCTGAACCCGATGTCGCCGTACGGGGTGGCGAAGCTAGCCGCCGAGCGGCTCGCGGTGGCCTACGCCCACCGCAGTGGGGCACCGATGAGTGTGGTCGCTCTGCGACATTTCACGGCCTACGGGCCGCACTGTCCTGACGCGATGGTCGTGATGCGACTGTTTCGCGCAGCGCTGACCGGCCGACCGATGCCGCTGTACGGCGACGGCACCCAGCTGCACAGCTGGACGCACGTCGACGACATCGTGGCCGCCACGCTGCTGGCCGGGCATCTGTCGATGGACGCCGGGGACGCGGAGGTCGTCAACGTCGCCGGGCCGGACCACGCCTCACTCACTCAGGTCGTCGACCTGGTCGCGCAGATCACCGGCCGTCGGGTGCCGCTGACGAGGTCGGGTGCACGTGCTGGCGACGCCGCCAGCACGTGTGCGGACCTCACCCGCGCCCGCCAGGTGCTGGGGTTCGTGCCGCAGGTGGGGGTCGAGGACGGATTGACCCGCCAGTGGCGCTGGTTGAACAGGGAACTCAGCGAGGGCCAGCAGGTGGCGCCGGCCGTGGGGTTGGTCAGCCCCCCACCGTTCAGGCATAGGGGAGGGGTACAGATCTGATGATTACCGTGGCGGCCACATCGGCAAGCGAGTTGTGGATCAAGACGGTCCGGGCCATCCTGGCTCATGGGGAACGGACCGCACCGCGCGGGCTGGTCACCCTGGAGGTGGTCGATGCTCACCTTGAACTGACCTGCCCACGGCGGCGTATCGTCGCCGCGCCCCCCACCCGCGTGATCAACGCAGCGTTCGCGGCGGCCGAGACGGTGTGGATCCTGTCCGGTCTGGACACGGATTGGATCTACACCTACAACCGGAAGCTGACCGAGTTCACCGACGGCGGGGTGCTCCAGGGAGCGTACGGGCCCCGGTTGCGGGCCTGGGCGGGGAACGTAGACCAGCTCGACCAGGTCCGCCGCGAGCTGCGGGCGGATCCGGCGACCCGCCGTGCGGTCATCCAATTGTTCGACCCGGCCCGGGACCACCAGGGACACAAGGACGTGCCCTGCACTCTGGGGCACTGGTTTGTCGTGCGGGACGGCCAGTTGGATATGCACACCACGATGCGCAGCCAGGATCTATGGCTGGGGTTCTGCTATGACATCTTCACCGCGACCGTGCTGCATGAGCTGCTCGCCGGGTGGATCGGTGCCGATCTGGGCACCTACCATCACCATGTCGGCTCGCTCCACCTGTACGCCGAGCACGTGCCACGAGTCCACGATCTTCCATCCGAGGTGGCGCCGAGCCCGGTGATGCCGCCGCTGGCCACCGGCTGGGAAGGAACCGACCAGCTGCTGGAAACGGTGATCAGCGGACGACCCTGCGGTCATCCGGGGTGGCAGGAGATCACCGAGGTGATGCGCAGCTACCGAGTCTGGAAGGCCGGGGACCGCGACAACGCCCGAGCGATCGCTGGCCGGGCCACAGGTCCACTCCTTGCGGCCCTGACCGGCTGGTACGACCAACTTGGACCGGGCCGTGGCCGCGATGGGCCAGACGCCCGCCGGGGGGCCGGTATGACCGCCACGTCGCCGGTGGTGCTGGGGTTATGTTCGGGTACCCATGATTCGGCCGCCGCGCTGATCGCCGACGGCGCGCTCGCTGGGCTGGTCGAAGAGGAACGCCTCAACGGGGATAAGCACACCAAAGCATACCCCGAACGGGCGATCCGCTGGCTGCTCCAGCACACCGGAATCAAGCCGGGCCTGGTCACGCATGTGGTCTACAACTTCGACCCGCTCCGCTACCTGGCCGCCGCGCCGGCCGCGCTGCCCTACCTGGCCCATGCGGCGACCGCTCGCCGGGCGTTGCCACGGGTCTGGTCGTTCGCCCACGTCTACCGCAACGGCCACGACCGCCTGCGGCGCTTTGGGGAGCGATTTCCCAACGCGCGGGTATCCGCGGTGGAACACCACCTCACCCATGGCTTGTACGCGCTGGCCACTTCGGGGTTCGCCGACACGGCGGTCCTGATCGTCGACAGCCTCGGCGAAACCGCTACGACCAGAATCTCCCGCGCCGACGCCAGCGCCGGTGGAGGTGTCGCCTACCGGCGGGTGCAGACCATCACCGACCCGGCGTCCCTCGGCTACGCCTACGGCGCCGTTACCCAACACCTGGGGTGGCGGCGCGGCGACGAGGAGGGCACAGTAATGGCGCTGGCCGCACTCGGCGACCCCGCCCGGTTCCGGCCGCTGATGCACCACGCGATCCCGACCACCGAGACCGCCTTCACCCTGGACCTGCGACTGTTCCCCCTGCGGGTACTGTCGCGCCGGTGGCCACGCGTCTCTGGCGCGTTCATCGCCGAGACCTGCCCGCCCCGCACACCGGACGCGCCGGTCGAGCAAGTCCATGCCGACCTGGCAGCCGCCTTACAGGAACGCACCGAGCAGGTAATGCTGCACCTGGCCCGCCGAGCCCGCACCCTCACCGGCTCTCGCAGGTTGTGCGCGGGCGGGGGCGTAGCGATGAACTGCGTCGCGATCGGCCAGTTGGTCGAACATGCAGGCTTCGACGAGATCGCCGTGCCATCCGCGCCCGCAGACTCCGGCACGGCCGCCGGCGCGGCTCTGGCCCTGCACCATCGGTTCACCGGGCGATTCCCCGAGGGAGTCTCCGGCGCCTGCTACCTAGGCCCGCAGTTCCCGGACGTGTACCTGCCGCAGCATCCGCGGCCGGGGCTGACGGCGGTCCGCGTCACCTGTCCCGCCTGCCTGGTAGCGCAACGGCTGACCGACGGGAAGATCATCGGGCTGTTCCAGGGCCGTCTGGAAGCCGGCCCGCGCGCGCTGGGGAACCGGTCGATCCTGGCCTCCCCGCTGGACACCGCGGTTGTCGACCGGCTGAACTCCACGATCAAGTACCGCGAACCGTTCCGCCCGTTCGCACCTGTGGTGCTGGCCGAGGCGGCGACTCGCTACTTCACCCTGAGGCAGCCGTCGCCGTTCATGTCGATCGCCAGCGGAGTCACCGAGCAGGCACGCCAGGTGATTCCTGTCGTAGTGCACGTCAACGGCACGGCCCGCGTCCAGACGGTCACCGCTGATCAGAACCCGTTCCTCGCCGAAGTACTCGCCGCGTTCGCCGCGATCACCGGCGTGCCGGTGCTGATCAACACCAGCCTCAACATCAAGGGTAAGCCCATCTGCGGCACCCCCGAGGCCGCCCTGGACTGCCTGACCGAGTCCGGGCTGGACGCGCTGCTGCTGGAAGGCTGGTGGGTGTCCAAAGCCCCCCCGATCGGCTGCGGCGGGAACAGAGCCCCGGCCGGAGTTGGCGTCATGAGGATCGGCTACAGCTTCTGGGGGTTCCTCGGTCCCGGCGTCACCGACACCCCCGACGGGGGGCGTAGTCATCGCCGCACCCTCATCGACGGACTCGCCCACCGTGGGCACGAGGTCGTCTTCTTACAGGCTAACCGCGATCTGCACGAAGCCGGCGACGATCTGCGCGAGCACTACGCCTGGGACGGTGGCATGCCAGCCGTCGATGTGCTGTTCCTGGAGTGGCGGTGGACGATCCCCGGCCGCAACGACACCCGGTGCGGTAGCCCGGGCCATACCTGTGACCTGCACCGTCAAGACGAACTGGTCCGCCATTACGTCCTCGGCCGGGGTCTCCCGACGATCCTGTGGGATAAGGACCTGCAGCTCGCCCTCCAACACCCGCTCCGGACGGTCCCGCACGTCACCGTCTGCGAAGCGGCCCTGTATCCCGGGCCCGGCGCGGTCAGCCTGCTGTTCCCCGTCGCCGACACTGCCCTCGATCACGCTGATCCGAACACGCTGGCCCTGCTACCCCGCGATCTTCCGCTGGTGTACGTGGGGAACCAGTATGACCGTGACGAGTCGTTCGGGAAGTTCTTCGCCCCCGTAGCCGCCTTTGTTCCGCATCTGGTGGCCGGGAAATGGCCCCGCACGCAGCGGTGGCCGCAGGTGAACTTCATCGACCGGATCCCCTTCCCCCAGGTCGCCGAACTTCACCAGCGCGCGGTGACGACCATGCTGCTGGCGCCCGACCGGCTCGCGGCCAACGGCCAGTTCACCCAACGAATCTTCGAGTCCGTGCTGGCCGGGTGCCTGCCACTGGCACCGGCCTACCTCAAGGCCGCCGAGAAGGTGGTGCCGCCCGAGCTGATCGTGGCCGACGCCGGCCAGGCCCTGGCCGTGATCGACACCCTCACCCGCAGCGTCGCCAGACCGGCACACGCCCAGTTGATCCGCCGCTGCCTGGCGCACCTGGATCGTTTCCGGCTTTCCCGCCAGCTCGACACCGTGGCCGCTCTGCTCGATGCGACGATGTCGCCTCCGACAGTACGGATGTGATCGATGCGTCCGGAGCACTCCACAAAGATGCTGCTCACCGCGCGCGTCGGGCCACATCACCACCGCCTCCCCCGTACCGTCGGCAACCGTGAACAGGATCGCCATCATCGGCTGCGGCGGCTCAGGGAAGACCACCATCGGGCGACGCCTCGCGGCCTTGATCGACGCTCCGATCACTCACCTCGACACGCTGTTCTACGACGACAAGTGGAACCGCCTGCCACAGGACAAGTTCGCCACCCTCCAGGAAGAGCTGGTCGCCCAGCCCATTTGGGTGATCGACGGGAACTATGCCTCCACCCTGCCGATCCGCCTCAAGCGCGCCGACACCGTCATCTTCCTCGACCTCCCCGCCCCCCTCTGCCTGTGGGGAATCGTGCAACGGCGATGGCGCTACCGGGGCGGCCAACACGACGCCACCGGCGTTTACGACCGGATCACCTGGGGCTTCGTCAAGTACGTGTGGGGCTACCGCACGGACAGGGGACCCAAGGTCCGAAAGCTGATCGCAGAACACGCCGACCACGCCCAGGTCCACATCGTCACCAGCCGCCGCACCGCCAACCGGCTCGTCGCCCAGCTCGAACAGGCCGCCGTCGAGCACTGACGGGGGACCGGTGGTGACAATGACCACCGCGCACTCGCCTACCGCCCAGGCCGCTGGCGACGACCGCCCGTTCAGTGACCCTGCGCGTATCCCAGCCCTGTACGCCGACCAGAACCGGGTAGCGCGGCGCAGTGGCGCACTGCTCGGCGCCAAGGTCGAAGGACGGCACGTCGGAACGGTGATCACCGACATCGCTGCCACGACCACAGCGAACGCAGCTGACAACATGATCGCCGACATCGGCTGCGGCTGGGGCGGCACCACCCGGGTCCTGCACGCACGGCTGCCCATGGCCCAGCTTCTGGCCGTGGACGCCTCCCTCCCGATGCTGCACGCAGCCCGCACCCGCTTATCCGCTCAGCTGGGTGCCGATGCCAGCCGCATCACCTTCCTGCAAGCTGACTTCCACCAACTACCGCTGATGGACCGAACCTGCATGCTCGCCGTGGCGGCCTTCTGTGTCTACCACTCCCGCACCCCCGGCGCGGTGATCACTGAGATCGCCCGATGCCTGGCGCTCGGTGGTACCGCGATCCTGGTCACCAAATCGGCCGACAGCTACCACGAGCTCGATGAACTGCTGGCTGCCACCGGACTCGACCCGGACGCCACCTGCCGTCCGAGCCTGTACGCCACCGCACACGGCACCATCCTGCCGACACTGACCGCAGCCAGCCTGTCGGTGGTGGAGGTGACCAGTGAACAGCACGTCTTCGGTTCCGCGATGCACGTCACCTGGCGGAATATCTGATCACCGTGCCCAAATACCAGCTCGCACCACCGTTGCAGGCCGCACCGGCCGCACTCGCCGCCGAACTACGCCGTCGACGCGGGAACGGCCCGGTCATCACGACTTCCACCATCACCTACGTGACCGCCTGCCGCAGGCTTAACACATGATCCCTCCCGCAGCCCAGCCCGAATGCCAGCGGTGGATCAAGCGCTATCGCACTGCGGCCGCCTGTCAGACGACCGCCGCCAATCACCACTGGCTAGCCAGCCTGGCCACGCCTGTCCCGGCACTGCGTGCCACCAAGGTCGATCGTCTGGAGTTCGACCACGTAGCCGGCCACCACGCCCGGCCCCGCGATCTGCCGATGCTCGCCGACCTGCTCGGGAACCTGCACCGCACCGCCTATGCCACCAACCTATACCGGGCGCGGCTGGACCGGCCCCACACCACCGATACAGGGCTGGTCATCCCCGACTTCCTCACGCCCCGCCACAACGCCCTACGGGCACTAGTGGACGGTGGAGCCGTCCCCGACCCAGCCTTCACCCCCGACCAGGCCGTGGCAGTACTGGAGTCGGCTGTGAACGGCCCGGCGTGCATCTACAAGGACAGCAACCCACGCAACTTCCTGATCACCCCCGGTGGGATCGTGGTGATCGACTTCGATGTCCTCACCCTCGCACCAGCCGGATACGACCTGGCCAAGCTCATCGTCACCCTCGTGATGACCCATGGCCGACTACCCGAGACCGAGATCGACCAAGCGCTCACCATCTACAACGCAGCCTTCACCCATGACACCGCCGCCATGGAGCCGCGTGAGCTGAAGCCGGTGACCCGAGCAGAGCTGATGACCTGGGCGGAGATCCACCACATCTTCACCAGCCCCTATCTGGGGCGGAGCGGCTACCGGTACAGCTGGCGCCAGTCGCCGCTGTAGCCGCTGCGCCCGCGTCAGTCCTCGCCGGATCCAACAGCCGTTCCAGATCCCGCGGCAACCCTCAGCAGCCGATCCGGAGCACCAGCCGACGCCCCGACCCTTCACCTCTACGATCGTCACGTGTGCCCGTACCGCACGTGTAGGTACCAAAAATGGGGTACCGCTATGACATTGTTACGCACTCACGACCGCGACCGAAAGGCGCGCCCGTGACCCGTTCCGTCCTCGTCACCGGAGGCAATCGTGGTATCGGGCTGGCCATTGCCCGTGCCTTCGCCAAGCAGGGCGATCGGGTTGCGGTGACCTACCGCGGATCCGAGGTTCCTGAGGGACTCGCCGCCGAGCTGTTCCCGGTACGGTGCGACGTCACCGACGGCGCGGCCGTGGACGCAGCGTTCGCCGAGGCGGAGCAGGCGCACGGCCCGATCGAGGTACTCGTCTCCAATGCCGGGATCACCGATGACGCACTGCTGCTCCGGCTGACCGAGGAGCAGTTCTCACGGGTGCTGGACACCAATCTCACCGGCGCCTACCGGGTGGCCAAACGCGCCGCGAAGAGCATGCTGCGGGCCCGTCGGGGCCGGATGGTGTTCATCTCCTCCGTGGTGGCCCTGTCTGGTGCCCCCGGCCAGGTGAACTACGCGGCCAGCAAAGCCGGGCTGATCGGCATCGCCCGGTCCATCGCGCGTGAGCTGGGATCTCGGTCCATCACCGCCAACGTGGTCGCACCCGGCTACATCGACACTGAGATGACCGCAGCGGTCAGCCAGGCGCGCCGGGAGGAGATGCTGGGTTCGATCCCGTTGCGCCGCCGGGCCAGCCCCGAGGAGGTCGCCGCGGTGGTGACCTTCCTCGCCTCCGACGCTGCCGGCTACATCACCGGCGTGGTGCTGCCGGTGGACGGTGGTCTGGGGATGGGTCACTGAGACACGGGTAACGGGGGCGATCGGGTCTGCTGACAGGGGAGTGAGGGAGGGCACGTGGCGGGTCTGCTCGACGGAAAGCGGCTGCTGATCACCGGGGTGATCACTGACGCCTCGATCGCATTTCACGTGGCACGGGTGGCGCAGGAACAGGGCGCCCACGTGGTGCTCACCGGCTATGGCCGGTTGCGCCTGGTGGAGCGCATCGCGCAGCGGCTGCCCCAGCCGGCTCCGGTGCTGGAGCTCGACGTCCAGGACCAAGACCAGTTGGACTCGCTGGCGCAGCGACTCGGGGAACACGTCGACGGGCTGGACGGGGTGCTGCACTCCATCGCCTTTGCCCCGGCGTCCTGCCTGGGCGGGGAGTTCCTGAACGCGCCCTGGGCGGACGTGGCCACCGCGATTCAGGTCTCGGCCTACTCGTTCAAGTCGCTGGCGATGGCGTGCCGTCCACTGCTGCACCGCGGTGCGTCGATCGTCGGGATGGACTTCGACAACCGGCAGGCCTGGCCGGCCTATGACTGGATGGGGGTGGCGAAGTCAGCGCTGGAGTCTGTGTGCCGCTACCTGGCTCGCGACTTGGGCCCCGATGGTATTCGGGTGAACCTGGTGGCGGCCGGGCCAGTGCGCACCCTGGCGGCCAAGTCCATCCCGGGCTTCGCCGAGTTCGAAAACGCCTGGAACGGTCGCGCTCCGCTGGGCTGGGACATCGAGGACCCCACCCCGGTGGCGCGCACAGCCTGCGCGCTGCTGTCCGATTGGCTCCCCGCCACCACCGGCTCGATGGTGTGGGCCGATGGTGGCTTCCACGCGGTGGGCGTCTAGTTGATCGACGCGCTGCTGGTGCTCTCCTTCGGGGGACCCGAGGGCCCCGACGAGGTGCGCCCATTCCTGGAGAACGTCACTCGCGGCCGGGGCGTACCACCGCAGCGGCTGGATGAGGTGGCGCAGCACTACCTGCACTTCGGCGGCGTGTCACCGATCAACCAGTGCAACCGAACCCTGATCACCGCGATCGAGCAGGCGCTCGCTACCGCCGGGTTCGACCTGCCGGTGTACTTCGGCAACCGCAACTGGCACCCGATGGTGCAGGACACCGTCACCCAGATGGCCGCCGATGGGGTACGCCGGGCGCTGGTGTTCGCCACCTCGGCGTGGGGCGGGTACTCGGGTTGCCGACAGTACCACGAGGACATCGCCCGGACTCGAGGGGCCGTTGGTCCGGGCGCTCCGGATCTGGTCAAGCTACGGCAATTCTTCGACCATCCGCTGTTTGTGGCGGCCTGCGCCGACGCCCTGCGCACGGCCCGCGAGCAGGTTGACCCCGCAGCACGGGTGGTGTTCACGGCGCACTCGGTGCCGCTCGCCGCGGACGCCGCTGCAGGGCTTCCCACGCAGGGCGGCCACCGCTATTCCCGGCAGGTCACCGAGACCGCCCGGCTGGTCGCCGCGGCGGCCGGGGTGGACGGGGTGGACGGCTACGACGTGGTATGGCAGTCCCGCTCCGGGCCTCCCCAGGTGCCTTGGCTGGAGCCGGATGTGGCAGACCATCTCGATGCACTGCGCGCGGACGGGGTGCCCGGCGTCGTGGTGGCGCCGATCGGTTTCATCTCCGACCACCTAGAGGTGCAGTGGGACCTCGACCACGAGGCTCGGCAGCGAGCTGCCACGCTCGGGATGGGCTTCGCCCGCGCCGCCACCGCGGGCACCGATCCGCGCTTCGCTGAGATGGTCGTCGAGCTCATCGCGGAGCACCTGCGCGAGGTACCCGCCAGAAGGTGTTCGCAGCTCCCGGCAGCCGGTCAGGGTACCAACGGGGAACCCTGCGCACGGCAATGCTGTGAACCGCTGCGGTAGCCGATCACCGGATCAGCGCCGCCCGGCCCTCGGGGTCAGTGCCCGCACCGCCTCAGCGACCGCCGAGCGCCGGGCCTCCCGCACCGCGGTGGACAGCGGTCGCAGCGCCGCCGAACGGGCGGCCGCCACCTTGGCGGACAGTGCACCACCGAGGTTGTCGGTCTCCGCGGCGCCCAAGATCGCCTCCACCTCGTCGGCCTGCTCGAGCACTCGCAGCGCACGGCCGGGTGTGCCGTCGGGCCACGGCGGTCGGATCCGGCGCTCCAGTGCTTCGGCGATCTCGGCGCGAACCCCCGGTCGGTGCCGGGCGACGTCGAGCTCCACCAGCGTCGTGGCGGCCTGGCGGACCGCCCCACGCAGGCCGTGCTCGGCGTCGGACAGTGCGGGTTCGGGCGCCGGGGGTAGCGGTCCGGGAGCGAACACCGTCCAGCGCAGCACACCGTCGGCGACCGCGTTGGGTATCACGGCCAGTTCCGCGCCGGCGAGGATGGCGACTTCGCCGCTGTCCAGCGCCGCCGTAGCAAGCGGCTGTTCGGGCGGCAGTCCTCGCACATCGCCGGGCACCGGTAGCAGCAGCCGGCCACCGCCCGCGCCGGCCCGCCTGGCGGCGGCCAGCAAGCCGACCACAGAAGCCGGGGCTTCACCGGGACGCGGAAGGTCGAGCTGCCTTGCGGTGGCCTCGTCGGCGGCCACCACCTCATGCAGACCTGCCCAGGTATGCAGGCCGTCGATCACAGCGTCAGGGGCGGCGGAGCCGTGCAGCCAGGCCGAGGCCCACACGGTCAGAGTCGCACTGGGGCATGGCACGGAGTAGGAGGGTAGAACGCGAACGAGAAACGCGCACGCGCGGCGTGGCTGCACCGCTGGATCCGGTCCTCGGGCTACCGTCGGGCCATGCCCCCGGACGCGCTGCACCGGCCACAACGGCGGCAGGAAATACCCCAGCTACCGGTCGAGGTCGGCTTGGTCGTGGAGGACGCCGCGAGCGGGTTTTGCGGCGCAGTGCTGGGTTGCGAGCGCGACTCGGTGCTGCTTGAGGATGCTCAGGGCCGGGTCCGGACGTTCCCGCTGCGAGCTGCGGCATTCCTGGTCGATGGCGATCCGGTCACGCTGGTTCGCCGGATGCAGCCGGTCGTGGCCGCGGCTGGGGCAACCCGGTCGGCGTCCGGATCGGTTCGGGTGGTCGGGTTGCGAGCTCGGACCGCACGGACCAGCCGGATCTGGGTGGAGGGCCGGCATGACGCCGAGCTCGTGGAACGGGTCTGGGGCCACGATCTGCGGGTGGACGGCGTGGTCGTGGAGTCGATCGACGGCGTGGACGGCTTGGCCGAGCGGGTCGCGGAGTTCGGACCCGCCGCACACCGGCGGCTCGGTGTGCTGGTCGACCACTTGGTCGTCGGCAGCAAGGAAACCCGGCTGGTGCAGACGGTGCTTTCAGAACATGTGTTGGTAACCGGTCACCCCTACGTCGACATCTGGCAGGCTGTGCGGCCTGCCGCGCTCGGTATCCCTGGTTGGCCGGACGTGCCGCGCGGGGTGCCCTGGAAGCAGGGCATATGCCAGGCTCTGGGATGGGTGGACGGACGTGGGACCGCCGATCCCGTGCAGGGCTGGTGTCGGGTGCTCGGCGCTGTAGAGGGGTTTCGTGACCTTGAACCGGCCCTGCTGGGTGCCGTCGAACACCTCATCGACTTCGTCACTGCCAAGTCTCCGGGAACTCTCTCGTGACCCGATCACGATCACCGCAGAATCCCGCTCGAAGATCTGCCATTATGGACACATGGCCGCTGTAGTGTGGCTGGTCGCCGGGTTCCTGCTGATTACTGCCGAGGTGCTGTCGAGTGACTTTGTGCTGATCATGCTTGGAGCAGGCGCGCTGGTGGGGGCAGGATTCTCGGCGCTGGGCGCGTCGATCTGGCTCCAGGTCGCCGCCTTTGGCGGTGCCTCGGTGGCCCTGATCACCCTGGCCAGACCAGCGCTCAAGCGGCGACTGCACACCGACCAAGTGCGGACCAACGCCGAGGCACTGGTTGGTGATAAAGCCGTTGTAGTCAGCACCGTCGACGCCCACGGCGGCAAGGTCAAGCTGTGCGGGGAGCTGTGGTCCGCTCGCGCTTTCGACGAAACCGAGGTACTGGAGCCCGGCCAGACCGTTACGGTGATGAACATCTCCGGTGCTACCGCCGTCGTCTTGGGAGAACCTTGATGAGTGTTGCCCTGCTCGTGACCGTCGCAGTGATTCTGCTGGCGATCGTTGTCACCGTCATCAAGGCCGTGGTGGTGATTCCGCAGGCCACTTCCGCGGTCGTCGAACGGCTTGGCCGCTACCGCAGCACGTTCATTCCAGGGCTGCACTTCCTGGTGCCGTTCATCGATCGGATCCGAGCCCGGATTGACCTGCGCGAGCGGGTGGTGTCCTTCCCGCCGCAGCCGGTGATCACCAAGGACAACCTGACCGTCTCCATCGACACTGTCGTCTACTTCCAGGTGACAAACCCGAAGGACGCGGTGTACGAGATCGCCGACTACATCGGGGCGGTCGAGCAGCTGGCCACCACCACGCTGCGTAACGTCGTCGGCGGAATGAGTCTGGAGGACACCTTGACCTCCCGGGACTTCATCAACGGTCAGCTGTCGGGAGTGCTCGACGAGGCGACCGGGCGATGGGGCATCCGGGTCGGCCGGGTCGAGCTCAAGGCGATCGACCCTCCGCCATCCATCCAGGACTCGATGGAGAAGCAGATGCGCGCCGACCGGGAGAAGCGCGCCACCATCCTCACCGCGGAGGGTCAGCGCGAGTCGGCGATCAAGACGGCGGAAGGCCAGAAGCAGGCTTCGATCCTCTCCGCCGAGGGTGCCAAGCAGGCCGCGATCCTCACCGCTGAGGCCGAGCGGCAGTCCCGCATCCTGCGCGCTCAGGGTGAACGGGCAGCGCGCTACTTGCAGGCGCAGGGCCAAGCCAAAGCGATCGAGAAGGTGTTCGCCGCGATCAAAGCGGGCAAACCGACCCCCGAACTGCTGGCCTACCAGTACCTGCAGACGTTGCCTCAGATGGCACAGGGTGACGCGAACAAGGTCTGGATCGTGCCCAGCGACTTCGGCAAGGCACTCGAGGGATTCACCAAGATGCTCGGCGCGCCGGGGGACGATGGAGTGTTCCGGTTCGAACCGAGCCGGGACGTGCCTGCCAGCCGGCCCGAGGATGACGACGACGCCGTCGCGGCGTGGTTCGACACCTCAGCCGACCCGCACATAGCGGCTGCGGTGCGGGCCGCCGAAGAGGTGGCCCGCAAGGAGGTGCCCGGTCCGGAGGTGGGGATGATCCCGTCGCTGGGTCCCGGTCCGGTACGACCGGATTCCAGCGCCTCGACTGAGATCACCACCCCGCAGCAGCGGGCGCCATCGGGAGAGCAGCCGTCTGACACCCCGGAGACACCCCAGAAAAAGTCAACAGAGTCCCCGAACGGGGCGGCTGACGGGTCAGGCGACGCTGAAACCGAACGGTAACTCAAGGCGGTGCCGGGTCAGCAGATTGCTGTCGGCGAGCAGGTCCCGGGTCGGGGCGTCTGCCACCACCCGGCCGCCGTCGAGAACCACGCTGCGCGGGCACAATTGCAGGGCATAGGGCAGGTCGTGAGTGACCATCAACATCGTCCGGTCCAGCTCCAGCAGCACCTCAGCGAGTTCGCGGCGGGCTACCGGGTCCAGATTGGAGGACGGCTCGTCGAGCACCAGAATCTCTGGATCGCAGGACAGCACGGTGGCCAGCGCCGCGCGTCGGCGTTGGCCACCGGACAGATGCAGCGGTGAGCGCTCAGCGTGCTCGCCCATCCCGACGGCGGCCAAGGCGGTGTGCACCCGGGTCTCGAGTTCGGCGCCGCGCAGCCCGAAGTTGGCCGGCCCGAACGCCACGTCCTCGGCGACGGTGGGCATGAACAGCTGGTCGTCAGGGTCTTGGAACACGATCCCCACCCGGCGGCGGATCTCCCGCAGGTGCTCTCTGCTCACTGGCAGTTCGCCCACCTGCACGGAGCCGGTAGCCGGCTGGAGAACACCGTTGAGGTGCAAGACGAGAGTGGTCTTGCCGGCACCATTGGGGCCCAGTAGCGCGACCCGCTCGCCGGGCTGCACAGTGAGGTCGATGCCCTCCAGTGCGCGGCGGCCGTCGGGGTAGGCGAAACTTAGCCCGGTCACCCGCAGCGACGGCGTTGTCACCCAAGCCACCAGGCCCCGGATGCGAGCAGGATCGCCGCCGCCACCGGAGCCAGCCCAAGCAGCCATTCCCTGCGACCGGTGATTCGTTCATGCAGAACCGGCATTTCGCCGTTCCAACCTCGCGACAACATGGCCAGATGTACCCGTTCGCCGCGCTCGTAGGAGCGCAGGAACAGGCTGCCCACTCCGCGGGCGGTGGCACCTGCCTGCCACAGTAGCCGCGGGTCGTGCCCCCGGGAGATCCGGGCGATCCGCATCCGGCGGGCTTCGCCGACGATCACCTCGAAGTACCGCAGCATCAAGGTGGCGATCGTAGTGATGGTGTTGGACACTCGCAGGCGTTGCAGTCCAATCAACAGATCACGTGGCAAGGTCGTCGCAGCGAGCGTCAGTGAGGTGAGCACCCCGAGGGTACCCTTGATCACGATGTTCCAGCCGGCCAGCAGCCCGGCCACCGACAGTGACACACCCGCGACGTGCACCCGCTGCCCACCCTCGGCGAACGGCAGCAGTACGGCGAGCACGACGAACGGTGCCTCGATCAGGGCCCGGCGCGCCATCCAACCCGGCGGAATCACCGCCACTACCCACACAGCGACCAGCACTAGAAGATAGCCGCCGAATGCCCAGAACACCTCCCGCGGCGTGGCGACCACACAACAGACGAACAGGAATGCGGCGAGTACCTTGACCTCGGGTGGCAGTCGGTGCACCGGCGAGTTGCCCGGCAGGAACAGGGGGTGCGCATGGCCAGCTCCCACGGGAGGTCAGGTCTGGTCGGGGAAGCGCTGGCGGCGGGGTCTCACCAGCCAGAATAGGCCGCCCGCCAGCGCGAGGGTCACCAGCACCCCGATTACGCCGGCCAGGCCGACCGTGCCCTCGGCGCCACCCAAGGTGTAGTCAGCGAGCGGGCTACCGGCCAGGTCATGGTCTCGGGCATTTTGTGCGATGCACTCGCCGGACAACTGCTCGGCGCCGTCCACCTCGCTTATCTCGCACCCTTGAAGGGTCGCCGAGTCGAGACCGTCCGGGTTGCTAGAGGCCAGATAGGACAGCAGCCCGGCGATCAGCAACGCAACGACTCCGAAGGCGACGAAGAACCGGACCGGGATGCTGTGTCGCCGCGGCATGCTCGTCATGCCGTGCTCCCACTGGATATCGTGGATACCTGCGTGGCTGCTGATCTCCGCAACAGATACACCAGGTCTGGGCGGGCGGAGGCGACAGCGCCGACCGTGAGGGCGGTGATCACGCCCTCACCGATGCCGATCAGTGCGTGGAGCCCGATCATAGTCACTGCGACGGTGCCCAACGAGGCACCTCCAGCCCCGCCGATCGCGTACTCAACGACGAATGCCAGGGACGCCACCACGGTGTTGATGAACGCGGAAACGAACGCGACGGCGACCAGTCCTCCCCGGCCGCTGATCGCCAGCCTGCGCAGGGCGACGGCGACCAGGAAACCAACCGAAGTGCCGACCAGTGCCATGTTCGTGATGTTGGCCCCCAACGCGGTGAGACCGCCGTCGGCAAACAGCAACGCCTGTACCACCAGCACGATCCCCACGCATAAGGCACCCAGCCAGGGGCCCACCAGGATGGCGGCCAGTGCACCGCCCAGCAGATGCCCGCTGACCCCCGGCAGTATCGGAAAGTTGATCATCTGTACGGCGAAGATGAACGCCGCAACGAGGCCCGCCATCGGCGCGGTGCGGTCGTTCAGGTCCGCGCTCTGGCCAGCGCGGGCGCGGACCAGTGCATAACCGAGTCCAGCGACCGCGACGAGGCCCAACAGCGCCGAGATGGGGGCGTTGACGATGCCGTCGCTCATATGCATGGCGACCGTGTCAGTAGTCATGCCTCCTCCTCGAGACGCCTGTGAGGGTCACCCGTCAGAGTAACGGCAGCAGCTAAGTTACTGCTAGGGCTATGCGAAAGCCCGCGGTTGGCAGCGTGCCCGAGGAGTCGGCACTCGTGCACGAGGATCGGACCCGCGGGGTTAGTGGTACAGCAGTGGGGGGCGCCGGTGAGCCCAGGGTGCGACCCGCTCGTAGGCGGCACACGCGGCGAGTACCCGGTCGTCGGCGTGTCGCGGCCCCACTACCTGCAGCCCGATCGGCAGGCCGGTACTGCTCCAGCCACACGGCACGCTTGCGGCGGGCTGCTGGGTCATGTTGAAAGGGTAGGTGAAGGGTGTCCAGCTGGTCCACCGCGGCGAATGCCACCCGATCGGCACCTCCTCACCCGCCACGAACGGTGTGATCGGCACCGTCGGGGTGAGCAGCAGGTCGTAGCGCTCATGGAAGGCTCCCATGGTGGCGCCCATGGCCATCCTCGTGGCGGTGGCTGACAGATAGTCGACCCCAGAGACGCGCTCACCTTGTTCCACGACCTCTCTCAGCCCGGGTTCCAGAAGTTCCCGATCGCTGGTGATCAGGCGCTGGACAGTCTTGGCCAACGCGGTGAACCAGAGCACGTGGAAATCTTGCACGCATTCGACGAAACCCGGATCGGCGATCTCGACCTCTGCGCCGAGGTCCCGAAAAACGTAAGCGGCGGTCTGAACTGCGTCGGCCACGTCCGGCTCGACGTCGACGTAGCCCAACGTCGGGCTCAGCGCGATTCGCAGTCCCAGCACACCACTGTCCAGGCCGCCGGCGTAGGAACGGGTGGTCGGGGGTTGCGTAGAGCAGTCCCGGACGTCGGACCCGGAGACTACGTCAAGTAGCAGCGCGGTATCGGCCACGGTGCGGGCCATCGGCCCGGCGTATCCCAGGGTGCCCAACGGGCTGGCCGGCCAGTGCGGCACCCGACCATAGGTCGGCTTTATCGCGACCGTCCCAGTGAAGGACGCGGGGATGCGCGCCGAACCACCCCCGTCGGTACCCATCGACAGCGGTCCCATCCCCAGGGCAACCGCGACAGCGCTACCACCGCTGGACCCACCCGGTGTCCGGCTGGTGTCCCAGGGGTTGACCGTGACGCCGGTGAGCGGGCTGTCGGTGACGGCCTTCCAGGCCAGCTCCGAGGTTGTCGTCTTGCCCAGCAGCACCGCGCAGTGCTCGCGCAGCCGGGCAACCGCCGGTCCGTCGACCGGCCATTCCTGATGTGGAGAGACCACCTTCGAACCGCGCAGGGTGGGCCAACCCCGGGTGAGATACATGTCTGTGATCGACGTCGGAACGCCATCGACCAGGCCCTGCGGCTGCCCCTGCTGCCAGCGCCGCTCTGAGTCCTTGGCCGCCTCCAGCGCTCGATCGACGTCCACCATGCAAAATGTCCGCACCTGCCGGTCGAGCTGATCGATACGGTCCAGCACGTCCTGGGTAGCTTCGACCGGCGACAGTTCACCCGCACGGTAGGCGGCCATCAGCTCGGTAGCGGTGAGGTCGGCGGGCGTGCTCACGAGGTGATTCCTGTCCTGGCGGCGCTGCTGGCGGTGCAGGCGACCTACCCGCGAGCCGTGTCCACCACGTTGTGAACCCGAAGTATCCCAGAGCAGAGAGCTGTCAGGTAGACGCAAAGCAGCATTCTGATTGCCGAGCGCGACAATCAGTCACTGCCAGGAGGATGCTTCCCCCATATGGTGGCTACTGCATTGAGAATGCAATGACGTACGGTCACCGCATGAAGTGCCGCCTGTTCGTCCCGTTCGTCCTGATCGTTACCGTGTTCTCGGCGTTGTCGACGCTGGGGGCATGTAGTAGCTCATCACCGCCCGGAGCCGACTCGTCGACGGAGACCATCGTGGTCGGCGAGGGGTATGAGTG
>JBOHHF010000289.1:0-5605 GCA_050700495.1 Pseudonocardiaceae bacterium | reverse complement strand
CGCTTTACCCCGCTCAGCCCGCTGAATGCGGAACGGTCGGAGTGGGGGATAGCGTGGGTGGCGTGCGGGTGGCAACGTGGAATGTGAACTCGGTGCGTTCTCGGTTGCCACGGTTGCTGGCCTGGCTGGATGCGCGGGCGCCAGACGTGGTGTGCCTGCAGGAGACCAAGTTGGCGGTGGATGCCTTCGACGAGCTGGTTCGACCTGCGCTGACCGAGCGCGGGTACGCCGTCGCGCATCACGGTGAGGGGCGGTGGAACGGTGTGGCGATCGCTTCCCGGGTCGGGCTGGACGATGTCGTCAACGGGCTGCTCGACGAACCTGGCCACCCCGGTCCCGAAGCCCGCGCGGTGTCCGCCACCTGCGCAGGATTGCGGGTCAGCTCGGTGTACGTACCCAACGGCCGCACTCCCGACGACTCGCACTACCGCTACAAGCTGGACTGGCTGGCCGCGCTGCGGGCCACCGTCGCCGCCGAGAATCCCGCAGTGACCGTAGTCTGTGGCGACATGAACGTCGCGCCCGCCGACGAGGACGTGTACGACCCGGCCGCGTACGTCACGTCCACCCACGTGACTCCCCCGGAACGCGACGCGCTGCGCGCCCTCGGGTTGCACGATGTGGTGCGGGAACGCTGGCCCGGTGAGCGGATCTTCACCTACTGGGACTACCGGGCCGGCATGTTCCACCAGGACCTCGGGATGCGAATCGACCTGGTGCTGGCCGGTGCCGACGTCGCGCCCCGAACGTGCGCGGCATGGGTGGACCGCCAGGCCCGCAAAGGCACCGCCCCCAGCGACCACGCACCGGTGATCGTGGATCTCGACGAGGCGCCGGACGGGAACTGCGGCCCTGTCGTGCCGCCCCCGTCAGCGCGCCGCTGAGACGGGCCGACCGTGGCGGAGTGCAACGGCGTTCCGGCCGACCTCGACCAGGTCAAGGCCCTGGCTTTGACCAACTACGGTCACTACACCTCGATGCGAGTCGACGACCAGTGGGTCCGCGGTCTCGCATATCACCTGCAACGTCTGGTCCGTGACTGCCGCCGGGTATTCGATGCCGACTTGGACCCCGACCGCGTCCGGCACCTCGTTCGCCACGCGCTGGTGGACGTCAGCCCCTCGGTGGTGGTCCGGGTTACCGTGTTCGACCCCAATCTGGAACTGGGGCAACTCGGTGCGGATGCGCAACCGCATGTCCTGGTCACCACCCGACCAGCCGTGCAGGTGCCGCTTCCAGCTCTGCGCCTTCAGTCCACCCCTTATCGCCGCGAGATGCCCGACGTCAAACATGTCGGTCTCTTCGGTTCGCTGCGCCAACGGCGCGTCGCTGCTCGCAACGGCTTCGACGACGTGCTGTTCACCGACGCCGAAGGCGCCATCTCCGAAGCAGCCACGTCGAACATCGGTTTCGTGCACGGTAACCGGATCCTCTGGCCCCAGGCAGACTGCCTCGCCGGGGTGACCATGAAGCTGATCAGCCAGGCTCGGAGCGAGCAGGTGGCCACCATACCGGTCACCCTCGGCCAGTTGGCCGACGTGGACGCCGTGTTCGCCACCAACGCCGCGGTGGGTATCCGCCCGATCAGCGCCATCGACGGTATCCGGTGGCCGGATGAGCACCCTGTCGTAGATGTCCTTTGCAAGGAGTACACCAGCATTCCTGCCGAGCTGTTATAGGTAAAGACCGCCCGTGCCGTCCTCGTGGCTGTCAGGACTCCACACGGAGGTAAGTGAGTTTCGGAGTAGACGCGGCCGAGCTCGGGCTGGGACCCCACGGCAGGTGTGGGGGTGCGGTTGATCGCACGGCGGTGGGTGTGGGAGGTCGGCGGTGTGGTGTGGCGGACGAAGATCCCTGAACGTCGACTGCGGCTGACACTGGCCTGCACCGGTATCGATATGCCTGGGCGTCCCGGCGCGGCACCCAGGCATATCGACCGACAACACCCAGCGTGCCGCGCCGGGCCTCCCGGCACATGAGGGATCCTCCCTACCCGACCCTGGTTCACACCACGACCAGCACCACAGTCGCCCCACCTGCCCCACCGGAGAGGCATAGCGATGTTGTGAACGGACTTCGTCTGGTCCGAGGGTGGTCGCAACGGCGTGGAGGTCGGGGCTGCGGGTGGACCCGGTGAGCGTGACCCGGATGAGTTGAGCGGCTTCACGGATGGAGCCGGGGTAGGCGTCGGGGTTCTTCTTGTATTCCTTGGGGCTGGCGACGAATCCGCGCTTGGCGGCGAGTTGACGGATCTGGTCGAACCATTCCTTGGGGTAGTCGAACGGCTGGTATCCGTCGGCGAAGTCGGCGAGAAACACTTGAACGAGGTGGGCGTCGAGGCCGCCGAGGCGCTCGTCGGCCGGGTCGTTGACCAGGGTGAACAGCTCGGGGAAGAAGAACCCGTAGGCGGTGCGGAAGTCCGACCATTTCCGCAGGTCTTTGCGGGGGTTATCGACACCGTCGCGTTCCACGGCCAGTGCGCGCAGGGCGAGGTCGCGGTGAGAGTCCAGGACGGTAACCAGCTCGGGGTCGTGGGTGGCCGCCAGGGGTGGATGGCGTCGAGGATCTGCTCACCGGGGAGGGTGGCGATGTGGTCGGCGGAGATGTCTTCCAACTTGACGAGATCGACCAGGGGACCGGCGACGCCGCATTCCTGCAGGCAGATCGGCTCGTTGAGGGCGTCGGCGAGGGGCATCTCGGCGAGCCGGCCGTTGGCCAGCCCGCGCAGGTAGTACAACACCGCATCAGCCGGGTAGCCGGCGGTGAGGTAGAAGTCGAAGCCGGCTTCGGGTCCTTGCGTTTGGACAGCTTGCGTTTGCCGCCGGTGATCTGCTTCATCAGCGGGCGATGTGCGCATAGCGCGGTGGGACGAAGCCGAATGCGTCGAACAGTTGGAGGTGCAGGGGCACCGAGGAGATCCATTCCTCCGCGCGGATGACCAGGGTGGTGCGCATGAGGTGGTCATCGATCACGTGTGCGAAGTGGTAGGTGGGCAGCCGTAGCGGCAGGTCGGAGGACTTGAGGATGACCACGTCGTTGCGGTTGGCCTCGTGTTCCAGCTCGCCGCGGATCTGATCGGCGAACCGTACCCGCTGCCCGGCTGCGTTGTCGGCAACGTCGTCGGGAGCGCGGAAGCGCACCACGTACGGGGCGCCCTTGTCCAACTCGGCCAGCACCGCAGCCTGCTCGGCATCGCGCCAGATGGCCCAGGAGCCATAGTAACCCGGGGGGATCTTGGCTGCTTGCTGACGCTGGGCGATCTCGGCCAACTCATCCTTGGTCGCGAAGCACAGGTAGGCCCGGTCCTGGCGCAGCAGGTAGTCGAAGGCACGCTGGAACTGACCCAGGTGCCTTCGACCTCGCGGGATTGGTCGGTGTCCTCGACCCGTACCAGGCACTGGCCGCCGGTCCGCACGGAGATATCCTGGTCGATCATCGCGACGTAGACCCCGCCGATGTGCACGAACCCGGTCGGGGACGGCCCGAACCGGGTGACCTCGGCACCGTCGGGCAGCTGGCGCGGCGGGTACCGCTGTTCCCAGTGCTCGGGTTCGGGCAGATCAGCCGACCGTGGTGTGTAGACCCTGCCGAGCAGCGGTCTGCAGAGTCCAGCGATCCTCAGGCCAGCATGGATGAGTTCCACCTCACACCCCGCGGTAGAGCTGGCCGAAGTCCAGGAGAATCGGTGGCGCTCAGCCGAGCCGGCGGCTGGTGAACGGCCGGACCTCGGCGATCCGATCGAAGTCGCCGTCGACATGCACGACACCGAGCCGGTGGTGCATCGCGGTCTCCGCGATCAGCAGGTCGGGGATCGGGGTGCGGTGCCACATGCCGTGGTGGTGCGCGAGGTCGCGCTGCAGCTGCAGCGCACGGTCGAGGATGTCGGGCGGCGCGGCGACAACCTCGAAACCGGCATGCAACTCGACCTTCAGCTCCTCGTAATGGCGGGCAGATCGGGCAGAGTAGAGCTGTTCGAGCTCGCCGATGGGGCACACGAACAGGGACCCGGCCAGCTCGGCGAGTTGCCTGCCAACAGCTGGTTCACCGGTGCGTGCGACCGCGCTCTTATCCAGCACCCAGCCCCTCAGCGCCACATCTCCTCCGAGGCGAGCAGCGCCAGATCTGCCCGGGAGGACAGACTCTCCAGGTACCGGCGTTGCCTGCCCGCACGCTCGGCGTGCTCGCTTTCGGCCCGGTCCGCCGCCTGCCGCAGCGCCTCCTCGACCGTCGCTCGGGTCGTGTCCTGACCCAGCGCACGTTTGGCTCTGGCCAGGAGCTCCTCATCGATCTCGATGGTGGTCCGCTTCATGCATACATCATGCCATATCTGTATGTACAGCAGCCGCGATCGACCTGACCGGACGCTAGGAGAAGATGTCGTCTGCGGTGACGGCGACCACGTCGTCCGGCAGGTTGATGACTCGCTCGCGAGCACAGATCGCGATACGCAGATCATCATGCGGTGCACCCGGCAGCGCAGCCGTCTTGCGGTGCAGATCGGCGACGACTCGGGGCGCCGAGACCTCCCGCGCCCACTTCGCCTCCCCGGCCAGTATCGGGATACGAGCGCGTCCGGCCAGCGCCACGACATCGATTTCGTGGTGGCCGTCGGCGGTCCAGAACGGGCCCACCGCGACGACTCGATCGCCGAACTCGCCGCTGGCGGCGAGTCGGCGCACATGCTGCCGAAACGCAGCCTCCCACCGTCCTCCCTGGTGATCGTCGAGGGAGTCGAGCAACACTCGCAGGACCGTTGGTCCCAGCCCTGCTTCGATCTCGGTGCGGTAACCGGTGAGGACGTTCAGGTAAAACGCCAGGAAGTTGTCGGCGATGCGGTAGATGCGCCGGCGGGTTCGCCCCGTCTCGGTGACCGGTTGGACACGCTCGATCAGCCGCAGGCTGACCAGGCGATCGAGCAGGCGGGTCGGGTCCGCTCGGATCGCGTCCCTGATCTCGTTGTGGCGCGTCGCGCCGGTCGCGATCGCGTGCAGCACGGCTCGCGGGTATTCGCCTGTCTCGGCTTCGGTGGCCAGGATCAGCTCACCTTCGGTCAACAACCGGGCACCTGGCTCGCAGGCCAACTCGCGCAGGTTCTCGGCGAGCGGTGCCGCCTGGTCCCACCACGCCAGGTACATCGGGATACCACCGACGATGCCGTACACCACCGCCCGCTCCGCCGGGCGGAGATCGGGCAGCATCAAAGCGGCCTCCCAGGGTGCGAACGGATGGACCGCCAGGGTGAGGTCCATCCGCCCGTAGAGTGGCTGACGCTGCTGTTGCAGCGCCTCCATATAACGCACCGCCGAGCCGCACAGCAGGATCCGCAGCTGGGTGTTCCCCTGGCTGCGATCGAGGAAAGCCCGCAGCAGGTTCGGTAACTCGGGTGTGGTCGCGGCCAGCTCGGGGAACTCGTCGAGCACCAGCAGCAGCGGCTCCCGCTCGGCCACCACGGCGACGTGGTCCAGGGCGTCGTCCCAGTCGGTGTACCCGCGAGCCGCCAAGTCCCGCACTCCGGTGGCACCAACGCCGCCGACCTGCCGGGCCAGCATGGCGAGCTCGGTGCCCTGGCCGCGACCTGCTCCGGTGTGGAACATGTTCCGTCGTC
>JBOHHF010000288.1:0-1860 GCA_050700495.1 Pseudonocardiaceae bacterium | reverse complement strand
GATCACAAAAATAAATATCGATTCCGGTTTTGACGGTGAAGTTCGCGTGCGCAGCCATCTCCTTTCCCTGGTCCCACGTGATACTGTTGCGGAGGAACTCGGGGAGGGTTTCCATTTTTCGGGCCAGGAGCGCGGCGACGCGGTCGGCGGTGCGGTCGTAGGGAATCTTCACGAGCAGGGTGAACCGGCTGGCGCGCTCGACGAGTGTGGCGATCTGTGATGTGCCGGCCTGCCCAATAATGAGATCTCCCTCCCAGAATCCGGGAACTGCACGGTCCTCTGCCTCAGCCGGACGCTCGCTGATATTGACCATATGAGGGATCTTTCCCCTGGCCACGGTCGTCCGGGACCGGCTGACCCGGCGTGTGCGGCCCTGGCGCAGGGCCAGCTTCAGCTGGGTGCGTAACTCCCCCCGCGCCTGCAGGTACAAACTCTCGTAAATCGTTTCATGCGACACCCGCATAGTGTCGTCCTCGGGGAAGTCCTCGCGCAATCGCTGACTGATCTGCTGGGGTGACCATTTCTTTTCTAACCCAGAATTCACTACGTCGTGTAATGCTGCGTTCGTTTCCAGTAACCGGAACTTCGGACGCGCACGGTATTTGTCGGCTCGTTGCTGGGCGGGTATCGCCCGGTAGGCCAAGGGGCCACCATTACGCGCAACCTCACGTGACACTACGGAATGATCCCTGTTCAGCAACCTCCCGATCCACCGACACGAACGGTTGGCGGCAAGCTCTCGAGAGATAATTTCTCGTTCCTCGGCGAGAATCTCCGCGCCACGCACTGGCAATGACCTTTCTCTTACTGGCTGGACGATCAAAATAGTATCATTCTCGGTGGTGCACTCATCCTATGACACCAAGGTGTCTCATCGTCGTCAGCGAGGACAAGGTTCGCATCCGACGACCAAGAGCGGGCTACTGATGGGCGTTACCCGATTCGGTACCGTCAGGTTCTGACCACCCACAGAAACAGAGGTGATCGTGGACGCTGGCCATAGTCGCGCAGCGGCGCGTTGACGAACAACGCATTCAGTGTACGGGTAAGTCAGCTCCAGCAACCAGCTAAATGCGGCTGCCCCGACGTTCTGTTCCCGGCATCTCCCAGGTCACACAGCCTCGCGACTCGCAGCCCTGCCTGTAACCATGCCGCAGTGTCTGGGTCGGTGGTGAATACACCCTGGTCCCGGCGAGTGGGGAGTCAATGCGCGGACCAGATAAGGCTTGTCCTGTAACGTATCGGTAGGCAAGGTCGATATCAGGGTATGTCGGGCACACACCAGGTAAAGAGCTGAAGCGATGCGGGCCACACCTGCGCTTGGCCAGTGGGCGATCGGATGGTAGGTGTCTGTTTCCGGGTTCCCCTGGGGCGAACCGGGGCGCAGGAGAGTTCTCCATTATTCGATTGCAGTTCGTCGAGCATGGGAGTCGGAGTGAGTGAGGAAGTCCCCGCGGGGGCGCAGGCGGAGAGTCTGCTCTATGGCTTAAACAGGACGTTGCTGAATCTGCACAGTGCCCTCACGGTCGTCTCCGACACCAATGAGGATCTCATCGACAGGTGCCGGGACGTGCTTCGCCGCACCCTTGTCGCACAGCTGTGTTGCTGGTGACCCATGCGCATCCCGCTCAAGGAGACACGAGAACACCTACAAGACCTCTTCAAAGGCCAGCGACCCCAGCCCGAGGAGCTCCAATCCAGAATTGAAGACAATCAGACGACCCTGGACACCATGGCGAGTGCCCTGCAAGCCCACCACGACCGGACCGACGACACACTCAAACGCATCGAACACACTCTCAATGCCCTGGCTCATTCGATCATCGACCAGCACAGGGTGCTCAGCACCCTGCACCGCCG
>JBOHHF010000287.1:0-9844 GCA_050700495.1 Pseudonocardiaceae bacterium | reverse complement strand
GGTGTTACTACCCGTGCTGGGAGTGGTGTTACTACCCGTGCTGGGAGTGGTGTTACTACCCGTGCTGGGAGTGGTGTTACTACCCGTGCTGGGAGTGGTAGTGCCATCGTTCGTGCCGGGACCATCGAGGTCGCTGCGTGGAGAAGGGGGTTTTGACCAGGTGGTGGTCCAAGTGGTGGTCCAGGTGGTCGGTGGTGCTGTGGTGGACTCCGTGGAGTCCGCCTTGATGCCGGCCCCAGCAGGTGGTGCAGCTGTGGGCGTCGTACGGATCGCGCCGCTGGAGACCCCGCTACGCGAGCTCCTGTCGCTGTTGCTTCCGGCGTCCGGTACGGGGTTGGGAGTTGCGGGCGCCGTGGTCCCCGCCTCCGCGGGAGTACCCGCGTCCGCCGGTGGAATGGGGCCGCTGCGGGAGCTCATATACGGCACGGCCACCGCCCCCCCTGCGAGCACGAGGGCAAGAAGCCCCGCTGCGGCGACCTGCTTCGCTCGCCATGACCTGATCCGGCGCCGCACGACGCCGGCAGATTCGCTGACCGACGAGGCAGCAGTCAGGGTTGGCCGGTGTGGGGCGGCGTGCGCCTGGACCCGGTCCGGGCCGTCGGGCGCAGCGAGCCGCGCCGTCAGGACCGCCGTGTCCGCGCTTTCGGCTTGGAGCGGGACGTCCCCCGAGACGCCTGCGCTGGCAATATTGGAGTGGGCGGTCCCGGCCGGAAGCGCGGACAGAGCGGCCCCCAATGCGATAGCAGCCGTGGGATCAGCGTCGACTGCAACCGGGCGACCCAGCTCGGCTGAGACGAGCTGTGCAACGAGCGGTACCCGTGAGGAGCCACCAACCAGCAGCACCGCGTCAAGCTCCTCCGGGCCGACGTCGGCCGAACGCAACGCCCGGCGCAGCGCCTCAACGGTTTCGACCACCTGCGGGCGGATCAGATCCTCGAACTCGGCCCGGACCAGTCGCACCTGCGACTGGATCTCAGGAGCCAACACCGAGATCGTCACTTCGGTGTCGGCCGAGAGTGCTTCTTTGGCTTCGGTGCACTCGCGCCGCAGCCGAGCGGTCGCCGCAAGCGTGGCGGGGGCCTCCGGATCGAGTCCGTTCAAGGCCGGGATCTTGGCCACGACATGGCCGAAGACGGATTCGTCGAAGTCCACGCCGCCGAGTCGTTCGATGCCCTCCGGAAGGCCGAGCACCGAGAACGTTCTGATGCCGGTTTTGCGTACGACAGCCGCATCGAAGGTGCCGCCGCCCAAGTCGTAGACCGCGATGGTACTGCCGGTCGCGATCCGTTCCTGCATCGAATAGCTCGCGGCCGCCGCCTCCGGCTCGGTGCGGAACATGACTTCCGACAGATCGGCCGCGCGCAGTGCATCCGCCATGATCCGGGTCTTGTACGTCCCCCAGCTCGCCGGGTGCGTGACCGTGATGCCCTGGGCAGGTTCGCCCTCCCGCTCGGCGACCCGGTCGACCACCCAGCGGACCACCATCGCAGCGATCTCGGAGGCGGAATGCGAGACACCGCCGATCACCATCGGGACCTCGTCGCCGATGCGCCGCTTGAACTCGCGTACCACCCGGTCGGAGTCTGTGACGGCGCGGCGTTCGGCGGCTTCCCCGACGACCACTTGGCCGTCCTTACCGAGGTAGACCACCGAGCTCACGGCAGCGGAACGGCTGCCGAGTGGTACCACCTCGGGAAGCGGACGTCGCCCGGATTCCTCCCGGCAGATGGCCGCGGCAGTGAAGGTGGTGCCCACGTCGATCCCGAGCCAGTAGCTCATCCTGGCGTGCCCCTAATCCTCGTCTACGGTGCCGAAGGCCCAGAGCAGCGTTCAAGCAAACTGGCACGGCGCTCGGTCTCCGTATCGCCGTTACGGGGCGTTCCGTTAGCGATACTGCAGGTCACCATCCCCGATCTGGTCCGCCCGGGTCCCCGGATGGCGTCGGGACCCCAGAACCTCAGCCAGTGGCCCCAACTACCTAACGCAGCACACCACGGCCTGGATGCGATCCTCTGCCGCATCGCCAGACGCCCTAACCCAGCTGGCCGCGGATCGCGCCCTTTTCGAACGCGGTCGAGTGGACTTGGAGGTAGTAGGCGGAGGGATCCTTGATGACGGCGTCGATCTTGTCTGGCGTGCTCCGGACACAATCCCTGACTGTTTGATCGCCAGCGAAATTCTTGCCATTGAAGAAATCGATCCAATGCGGGCCGTCACTGCCACGCCGGCCAGCGTGGAGATGGAAAGCGGTGACCATACCGTCGAGCTTCGTCCACGTGATCTCGTAGCAGACCGTCCCCTGCTGTGGGTCGAGATCGAGCCGCGCCGAGCCATGCCCGTCGTCGTCTCCCCGAGTAACCGACTCCGAGCCGGTCAGCTCAACAGAGAAGTGGCGAACGACGTCCTGGCGCGCCGCGTTGACCTCGTGCGCCAACGCAGGTGTCGGCCCGGCGAGCACGAGGACCGGTGAGGCGAACGCCACGAACGCTCCGACGAATCCAACTCCTCGGGCGCCTCTGCTGCGCTGCATTGAGGCCCTCCTTCGTCCGGTCCACTGCACGCTCGACACTGCAAGGGATCGGAGTGTAGGCACCAGCGTGGGCATCTCATCACGTTGGGTAGCTGCAATGGACCCTGCGGCCCGACCTGGCCGGCCCGGGCTTCTAGGCTCCTTTGGTGAGCTACCCCGGAGGCGACCTGCGCCACCAGCTCACGCACGTCGGCGCGGAGGCCGTCCGCGCCGGGCTGGTGGTCGGATCGGGCGGTAATCTCTCGGCCCGCCAACCGGGCTCCGACCAGTGCTGGATCACCGCGGCCAACACCTGGCTGGACCGGTTGCAGCCCGCCGAATTTTCGCTGATCAGCATCCCCGGTGGCGGCCTGCGTGGCGGGCATCCGGACCCGTCCAGCGAGTGGCGACTGCACACCGAGACCTACGCCCGGCGGCCAGACGTCAACGCGATCGTCCACCTGCACCCGCAGACCAGCGTGCTGCTCACCACGTTGGGTCACGACATCGCGCTGACCACCACCGACCACGTGTACTACCTGCGCAAGGTCGCCGCCATCCCGTTCGACCAGCCCGGCACCGTCGAGCTCGCGGTAGCGGCCGCGGAGGCCGTGTCCGGCGGTGTGAACGCCCTGGTGCTCGCCCATCACGGCTGCTCGGTGCTGGCCGATTCGGTCGAACTCGCGCACAAGCGGGCGATCAACCTGGAAGAGGCCGCCCGCACCACCTACGCCGCGCTGCTGCTCGCCGGCGGAGATCCCCACCGAGTCCCGCAGGTACCGGCGCGCTTCTTAGCGGCCGTCGACCGGGGGGAGGCCTCAGCATGAGCTCCGGCGAGCTCATCGGGCATGGTGGAGAGGTGCAGCCCGCCGAGCCGATGCGGTTGCGTCCGCCGCGTCACCTGGTGAGCCGTCGGGCGATCACCTGGTGGACCACCCAGGCCGCACTCGAGGTGGTGGCTGTCCTGATCCCGCTGGTGATCGGCTTAGTCGTCTGGACCGACGCGCGGTCGTGGCTGGTCGGAGCCATTGCCGCAGTGGTCGTGATCGGGTTGGGCTACGTGCTGGTGATGCCGCGGTGGCGATTTCGGGTGCACCGCTGGGAAACCACCGACGATGCCGTCTACATCTCGGCGGGATGGATCAGCCAGGAATGGCGGGTCGCGCCGATGTCACGGATCCAGACTGTGGACACCGAACGTGGGCCGCTGCAGCAACTGTTCGGGTTGGCCACGGTCACGGTCACGACAGCATCGGCGGCCGGGGCGCTGCGGTTGGCCGGGCTGGACCACGCCTTGGCTGAGAACCTCGTCGAGCAGCTCACGGCAACCACGCAGGCGACTCCTGGGGACGCCACATGACCTCAGTCTGGCAGCGGCTGGACCCCCGAATGCTCGCCGTCACGCCGCTGCGCCAGCTCGCCGGATTCCTGCCGGTGATCGCGGTAGTCCTGGTAATCGGGGTCCAGCAGGACCTCGACGGACGGATCTACGGGTTGCTGGTGGGCGTGGGGGTTGTCGTGCTCGCCGGGGTACTTCGCTGGCTGACCACGCGTTACCGGATCACCAGCGAGCGCGTTGAGCTGCGCTCAGGCTTGCTGTTCCGCAGTGCCCGGTCCGTTCCTCGGGACCGGATCCGCAGCGTTGACGTCACTGCCGGGCCGGTGCACCGGCTGTTCGGGCTGTCGGTGGTCACGATCGGGACCGGGGAGGGCAGCGAGGGCCTCGAGTCGCGGGAGCTGACCCTGGACGCGATATCCGCAGCCGAGGCCGACCGCATGCGCCAACGTTTGCTGGATTCCGTGCAAGTCGCCGATCCGAACGGTGTCACGGCCGCGCCGAGCTCCACCGAGCTGGCCGCGCTGGATTGGTCCTGGTTACGTTTCGCTCCGCTCACGGTGTCCAGCCTGGTGGCCGTCGGCGCGGTTGCCGGAACGTTCGGCCAACTCGTGAGCGAGCTCGGCGCCGACGTCGCGGACCTCGGCGGCGTCCGCGAGAGACTGAGCCTTGCTCCGCTGTGGCTGGGCGTCGCCGCGTTCGCCGTGCTGGTGCTGGTGATCGCGCTACTGGGTTCAGTGCTGATCTTTGTTGAGGCCTGGTGGGGGTTCCGGCTGGTCCGTGAGCCGGGCGGCACCCTACGGATCCGCCGGGGACTGTTCACGGCCCGGTCGGTGTCCTTGGAGGAACGTCGGCTGCGCGGAGTCGAAGTGGTCGAGCCGCTGTTGTTGCGGGTCGGCCGTGGGGCGCGTACCACCGCGGTGGCCACCGGGTTGGGAGGTCGACGCGGTCACGGCCGGGGCATCCTGCTGCCGCCTGCCCCGCGGGATGAGGCGCACCGGGTGTCAGGAGTCGTGCTCACCGAGGACCCCTCCCCCACCTGCACGACCTTGCGCCGCCACCCGCTCGTCGCGCGGCGGCGGCGGCTGGTCCGCGCGGTGCTCCCAGTGCTGGTGGGTTTCGCGGTGCTGCGGCTGACTCCGGTGCCAACCTGGGTGGCGTGGGCAGCGCTGAGTCTGCTGCCGGTGACGGTGTTGCTCGCGCTGGACTCCTATCGCAATCTGGGGCACGCGCTCACCAGTCGTTACTTCGTTACCCGGCACGGTGCCGGCCTGCGCGCCACGGTGGCACTGCAACGCTCCGGGGTGATCGGCTGGACGGTGTCGCAGTCGTTCTTCCAGCGCCGAGCCGGGCTGGTCACCGTGACCGCGACCACTGCAGCGGGCAGCGGCGCCTATTACGTGATCGACGTCCGGACCGCCGACTGGCTGGCCGTCGCCGAGCGAGCCGTGCCGGGATTACTCAGGCCGTTTCTACAGCACGACGTGGCGGCGCCTTCCGCGCACTAGGCTCGTGGTTGTGAACGACCGTCTGGTGTGGATCGACTGCGAGATGACAGGGCTGGACGCCGGCAAGGACGCGCTGATCGAGATCGCCGCGTTGGTCACCGACGGCGAGCTGCGAGTGCTCGGTGAGGGCGTCGACGTGGTGATCCACGCCGACGACGCCGCGCTGGACTCGATGCCTGAGGTGGTGCGCGAGATGCATGCGAAGTCCGGCCTGACCGAGGCGGTGCGCCGGTCCACCGTGGGCCTCGCCGAGGCCGAGCAGCAGGTGTTGACTTATGTCCGCACCTGGGTGCCCGACGCCCGATCGGCGCCGTTGGCGGGCAACTCGGTGGCCACCGACCGGGCATTCCTCGCCCGTGACATGGTCGAGCTGGATGAACACCTGCACTACCGCATGGTCGACGTATCATCGATTAAGGAGCTGTGCCGACGCTGGTACCCGCGCGCCTACTATGCCCAGCCCACCAAGGGCCTGGCACACCGGGCGCTCGCCGATATCACCGAGTCCATCCGCGAGCTGGCGTACTACCGGCGCGCTGTGTTCGTGCCCCAGCCGGGCCCGAGTTCCGACGAGGCGCAGGCGGCGGCTCGGGCAGTCGACGATCAGATGCCCGGCCGGTGACTGCGGCCCGGCGCCGGATATCATGGTCGGTAGTGCTGGCGTTGCCAGCGCGATGGTGGGTGTAGCTCAGTCGGTAGAGCACCTGGTTGTGGTCCAGGACGTCGCGGGTTCGAATCCCGTCACTCACCCCACGCATGAGGTGTCTGGCATTAGAGTGCCGCGCATGAGAGGCGTCGAGGTCCACCACGAGCTCACCGGGCCGTCTGACTTGCCGGTGCTTGTGCTGGCCGGGCCACTGGGTAGCACGATGCAGATCTGGCAGCCGCAGGTCGAGGCGCTGGCCGAACGGTTCCGGGTGCTGCGCTACGACCATCGCGGGCATGGCGGATCCCCGGTTCCCGACGGGCCGTACGTGATTGCGGACCTGGCCGTCGATGTGCTCTCACTACTGGACCGGCTGGAGATCGAGCGCGCGGCCTTCTGCGGGCTCTCGTTGGGCGGGATGGTCGGGATCTGTCTCGCCGCGTAC
Source organism: Pseudonocardiaceae bacterium (assembly GCA_050700495.1). GTDB lineage: Bacteria > Actinomycetota > Actinomycetes > Mycobacteriales > Pseudonocardiaceae. The sequence continues at coordinate 3,400 of JBOHHF010000287.1, read as the reverse complement.
ACCCCGGAGCGGTTGTCCTCGCTCGTGTTGTGCAGTACCAGCGCTCATTACGACGACCCCGGGCCGTACCTCGAGCGGGCTGCATCACTTCGATGGGTGGGTACGTCGACGATAGCACCGGAGGTGGTCGCGGGCTGGTTCACCCCGGAATGGGCAGCTGCACACCCCGAGACGGTGCAGCAGGCTGTCCAGATGATTGCCGGGACATCGGACGATGGCTATGCCGCATGCTGCGGGGCCATCGCTAGCTGGGACGGTCGCAGGCTGCTGGGCCGCATCCTTACGCCAACGCTGGTGATCGCCGGTTCCCAGGATTCGCGGACGCCGGTCACTCCGCATGCCAAGACTCTTGCTACCGGCATCTATCGAGCGAAGCTGGAGGTTCTCGACGCCGCGCACTTGGCGCCCATCGAGCAGGCGGACCGGGCCAACCGTCTGATCACGAAGCACGCCGCTGCCGGTTGATGGTGCTGGCACGGCTATCTTTTCCGGAGACGCTACTTGTTTCCGGAGACCCATTGCCCCCACGAAACCTGCCAGTCACCGAAGCCGTTCCACGGTTTGAGGTCGGGACCACCAGTGTTCGTGTTGATGACCACGTCACCCTTCTTGACGTTGTCGAAGAACCACTTGGCGTTGTCCGGCGACAGGTTGATGCAGCCGTGGCTGACATTGCTGTTGCCCTGCTGGGCGACTGACCACGGCGCCGCGTGCACGAACTCACCGCTGTTGGAGATGCGGGTGGCCCATTGCACCTTGGTCATGTAGCCGCCGGCATCGAGCGCGAGGCCGAAGGTGGTCGAGTCCATCACCTTGGTCGCGTTGCGCTCGCTGACCACATGGATACCGTTGGCGCTGGCGAAGTCGGGACGGCCCATGGAGATCGGCATCGTACGCACCACCCGGCCGTTCATCTCGACTGTCATTTGGTGGGTCGCGCCGTCGGCTCGGGCGATGAATGCGTCACCGATCGTGAAGTGGGACGTTCGATCCTGTTGACCGTACACTCCGTTGCCCAAGTCCTTGCCGTAGACGCGGATGTCCACGGTTACCTTGGTCCCAGGCTGCCAGAATTGCTGGGGACGCCAGTGCACCTCCTTCTTGGAGAACCAGTAGAAGGCGCCCTCCACCTGGGGATTCGTGGTCACAGTGATGGATTTCTCGGCCTCCTGCTTGTTCGTGATCGGCTCGTCGAAATACACCGCGAGCGGCTGTCCCACTCCGACCGTCTGCCCATCCGTCGGGTTTATCGACGGGTACGCAAGGGTGCGCGGCGCGACGGTGCTGAAACTGGACGTGATGGTCACCGGTCGGTTGTCGTCGCCCAGTGCGTTGGCGGTAACCGTGTAGGCCTTGCCGTAGCCCAGCGGCTCGGTGGTCTTCCAGGTCGTCGCGTCGGGCTCAAGCTGGCCGACGACCGGCGCCCCCTGAGGGTTGGTCAAGGTCACCTGACCAAGCTTGCCCTTCGCCACGGTGACGGTGACAGGAGCCAGTGGCGAGACGTCGAGGACACGATCCGGCGGATCGGTGGTGATGCGCGCGACTGGCGGAGGGGGTGGTGGGGCGACCTGGCGAGCAACGGGATCTGGCGCACTGACGCTGCACGCCGCCAGCAAGGTACCGAGCACACCGACGATGAGCAGCACAGCGATCATCGCGATATGCCTGACCAGTCCTGACGCTGTGCTCCGACCGTCAGCGGCCGGACGCAACTTGCACACCCGCACGGGGCACCATCCGCTTTCGTGATCTACTAGAAGAGAACTCAGTCTGCCGCACCGGACCGACAGACTTCGTTGACGCACCCGGCGGAGGTACCTGTGTACCGACGCGCGGCAGCGGCATCTGGTTGCTTGGAGCCTGACTCGGTCCTACCGGTACCAACGTGCTAGCGTCCTGCACGTCACGCCGGGAGGGCGTCGACACCAGCGCCGCTAGCTCAACTGGCAGAGCAGCTGACTCTTAATCAGCGGGTTCGGGGTTCGAGTCCCTGGCGGCGCACACAGCACCAGCTCACAGCACCTATGGTTCGGATGCTCCTGCCCTGGGTTCCGTGAAACTTCCGTTTTTCGTGCTCCCTAGTGCTCCGAGGACGTCAGCGGCTCTGTGTGAAGTGATCTTGCGTCCGACGTAGGTATCGGTGGTCTGGGAGATTCTGGAGTGACCGAGGAGGTCGCTGGCTTCCCGCGTGGGCAGCTTGTCGGTAAGGAGCGTGGCAACTGTACGGCGAAAGGTGTAAGGGGTGAACCAATCCCCCAGGTTATGCGTGTCCATTCACGGGTCCGGTTGAGTTGGGTTGTCGCAGACGGGTTGATGTTGTTGGGGTGATCGGTGTCGGCGTGTCAGGCTCGATCGTGGGTGTTTGATCGTTGATCATCTGGGTTGTGTCCACGCCCGAGCCGCTGTCGCTCTCTTATGAGGAGTTGGCTGGGTTGGTGGTGGGTTTGGTCTCGGAGCTGGAGCGGGCCCACGTACGGATCGTTGAGCTGGAGGCCCGGCTGGGACGGGATTCGACCAATTCCTCCAGTCCGCCGTCGGCGGATTCGATCGCGGCCAAGGCCAAGCGGCGGGTGGATCGCTCGTCGCGGGAACGGTCGGCCGATCGCAAGCCCGGTGGGCAGCCGGGTCGCAAGGGCTCGGGGCTGGCGCCGACGGTGACGCCGGACCGGACCGAGACACTGCCCGCGCCGGGCGACTGTTCGGAGTGTGGTGTGGATCTGGCCGATGGCAAAGAGGTGGGGGTGAGCTGGGCGTAGGTGTGGGATCTGCCGCCGGTCGTGATGGAGAAGGTGCACTACCTGCTTCCGCGGCGGCGGTGCGGTTGTTGCGGGAAGACCACTACCGCGGCGCCACCGTTAGGGGGCCCCGGAAACGTCACCTACGGGCCGAACATCAACGCTGCGGCGATCCTGCTGGCCAGCGAGGGCAATGTGCCCATCGAACGTACCGCGTACCTGATGGCGGCGTTGCTGGATGCCCCGGTGTCGACGGGTTTCGTCGCCCGGGCCCTGGAGCGCTTCGCCCAGCGGTTGGCCGCGACCGGATTCGATGAGGCAATGAAAACCGCGCTGCGGGCCGAGGAGGTCCTCTGCGGTGACGAAACCCGACCAATGTGATCCGCAGGGACACCGACGCCCATGGTCAACCGGTGCCCGGGTCCCCCCATGCGGTCACGGTGCGAACCCCCGATGCGCGGCTGGTCTGGTACGCCCCGATCGGCTCTCGGTCCAAGGCCGCCATCGCGGGACTGGGTGTCCTAGACGGTTACGCTGGCTATCTGGTTCGCGACGACTACGCCGGCTGGTACCAGTTCGGCGCCCAGCTCGCCGGTGTCGGGCAATGCGCAGCCCATGTGATCCGCCACGCCAAAGGTGTCCTCGAGCTGCACCCCACCCAACAG
>JBOHHF010000286.1:0-14142 GCA_050700495.1 Pseudonocardiaceae bacterium | reverse complement strand
TGCGGGCCGGCCAGCGCGGTGCGGATCCGCTCGGTGTGCTTGGTAGCCGGAACCTGCCGGTGCAGCTCGGCGTCCACGGCGTCGGCCAGCGCCACCGAGTCGGTGACCAGCACGCTGGCGGCCAGGGTGTCGTGCTCGGCCTGGGAGATCAGGTCAGCGGCGACGTGCACCGGATCGGCAGTGCCGTCGGCCAGGATGGCGATCTCGCTGGGGCCGGCCTCGGCGTCGATGCCGACCGTGCCGCGCAGGGCACGCTTGGCCGCGGTGACGTAGATGTTGCCGGGTCCGGCGACCATGTCCACCGGGTCCAGCGGCGCGCCGTCGGTGTCTGTGCCGCCGTAGGCGAGCAGCGCAATGGCCTGCGCTCCGCCGACCGCCCACACCTCGTCGATCCCGAGCAGGGCTGCTGCGGCGAGCAAGGTGGGGTGCGGCCGGCCACCATGGGCGGCCTGCGGCGGCGAGCACATCACCAGCGACGCGACCCCGGCGACCTGAGCGGGCACCACGGTCATCACCACAGTGGACGTCAAGACCGCCAGCCCACCGGGCGCGTAGAGGCCGACTCGTTGCACCGGCAGCCACCGCTGTGTGACGGTGCCACCGGGCACCACCCGGGTCGCCGTCTCAGTGCGCCGCTGGTCAGCGTGCGTCCGGCGCACTCGGGTGATGGACTCCTCCAGCGCGGCGCGCACGCCAGGGTCCAGCTGCTCCAACGCGGTGCGCAGCGCGTCTGCCGGCACCCGAGCGCCGGTTGGCCGCACCCAGTCGAAGAACTCGGTGAAATCCAGCGCCGCCGTCACGCCCCGGTCGCGTACCGCCTCGATAATCGGCGCCACCCGACCAGCTACCGCATCGACGTCCACCGCGGCCCGCGGCAGCAGGCTGCGTAACGAGGCACTGGCAGGAAGACGACCACGCAGGTCTGTACGGGTGAGCATGCGGATCCTCTCGATCTGGGTGCTGCCTCCCAGCCTAAGGGCCACCCTCCCCCGCCGCCGCTGCGCATTGAGCGGGCTAAGCGGTGTTTCGCGCCTCGAATAACCACGCTCAGCCCGCTGAATGCGGGAAGGGGTGGAGTCGTTAGGGTCCGCGAAATGTCTGTACGCCGGGTTGTTGTGGTCGCTGTGCTGGCGATGCTCGTGCTGGTCGTCCCGGTCGCCGCCACCGCTGCGCCGCCGGTCCCGCTCGAGCCGATCGCGGCCTACCGGGTGTCGGGGCTGGACAACTCAGCCGCGCGCACCGCGGTGCTGCGCCAGGGCGTGGATGTGCTCGGCGGCGGTCGTGACTACCTGGAGGTCCGCGCTTCGCCCGGACAGGCCGAGCGATTGCGGGCCAGCGGGCTGCAGCTACTTCCGCTCCCGGCGCTGCCACCGGTGCCGGGGCTGGTGGCGCCCGGCACGTTCCCGATCGGGTACGGGGGGTACCACACCTACGACAAGCTCACCGCCGAGCTGAACTCGATCGCCGCCGCGCGCCCCGATCAGGTGGCGGTATCCAGCTACGGCCGGTCCATCGAGGGGCGCCCGCTACCGCTGGTGAAGATCAGCGATGACGTGCGCACCGACCAACCCGAGCCCGAGGTGCTGTTCAGCTGCGCGCAACACGCCCGTGAGCACATCACCGTCGAGATGTGCCTGCACATCGTGCGGCGGCTGGCCCAGGGCTTCGGCACCGACCCGGCGATCACCCAGTTGGTGAGGTCCCGGGAAATCTGGGTGCTGCCGATGGCCAACCCGGACGGTGCCGAATACGACATCTCCACCGGTCTTTTCGCGCTGTGGCGTAAGAACCGCCAGCCGACCCCGGAGAACGCCGAGACCGGCACCGACCTCAATCGGAACTGGGGTACCCAGTGGGGCTGCTGCGGTGGGTCGAGCACCAACCCATCCAACGATACCTACCACGGCACAGCCCCGTTCTCCACGCCGGAGACCGCGCAGCTCCGCGACTGGGTGAACAGCCGGGTGATCGGCGGCGTGCAACAGATCACCACGCACATCGACTTCCACAGCTATTCCGAGCTGGTGCTCTGGCCCTACGGTTTCACCACCGACGACACCGGCCCCGGCTTGACGGCTACCGACGCCGCGGTCTTCCGCCAGCTGGGTGAGGCGATGGCCGCCACCAATGGCTACACCCCGCAGCAGTCCAGCGACCTCTACATCACCGACGGCACGGTGGGCGACTGGATGTGGGCACAGCACCATATCTGGTCTTTCACCTTCGAGATGTATCCGACCAGCCAGGCGCAAGGCGGCTTCTACCCACCAGAGACCGAGATCAAGCGCGAGACCGCCCGCAACGACGCCGCAGTGGACCTGCTGCTGGACTACGCGGACTGCGTCCCGCGGATCACCGGAACCCGCTGCGCGTCCTGACCGCTAGGGCTGTACGTCCCAGCAACACGATCACCACCTGTGCGTACAAGGGCGCCGCACCTCCCGAGGTGCCGCTGCGACTCTCACAGAGAGGTATGGACAATGCCCCAAGACATGGCGCGGGAGCTGATCGATCGGGCACCAAGCTATGAGTTCCGGTCAGCCGGGAAGCTCTGCACAGCGTGTGGCACGATAGTCGGGAACGTGCCTGGCGACGACCAAGTGCACGAGCAGTGGCACGAGGCCCTCGCGGTGCTGCGGGGTGGCACCCGGAACGTACGGTGAGCGGGGTGCCGCCTTGGTCCGCCGCGCTTGCTGGCCGGCTTGACGAACACGTGATCGACAGTGTGTTCTTGGGGTGGTCGGTCGCGCGGCCGATGTCCAGCCCGATCATCCGGAACGTGGTACGAGAGCCGATGGTTCAGGGATACCGCACGGTCACCGGGATGCTCCGCGCGGCGAAAGCGTTCTGGCGAAAGAAGTCCAGGGGCGTTGCGGGGGTCACGCGCATCTCGGCATATCGGTCGAGCAGCACGCCTACCGCGATTCTGCCTTCCACTCGGGCCAGCAGCTGGCCGATACAGAAGTGGATGCCGTGCCCGAAGGCCAGCAGGCACAATGCGGTGTTGCCGAGCAGTGCGGTGGTGGTGATGTGCCCGGCCAGCAGTAGCACCAGGGAGAAGTTCACGACCTCCTCGTCAGTCAGTCGCTGGCCGTCGGCCTCCACGGTGGCCAGCTTGCTGATCAGGTCATCCCGTGGGTGACCACGCCGGTCCCGGCAGTGCTCCTGCAGGTAGGCGAGCAGCTCCGCGGTGGCCTCATCGACCTTCGGGTGAGCTCGGGGTCGTTCGGGTCGGCCACGTCGAGGGGTGAGCAGCCGGTCTGCCCAGATCCCGAACAGCTCACGGTCGGAGGCGGGCAGGCCGAGCAGCTCGTGGGTGACCTCGGCGATGCGGAGAGCGAGCCCGGTGACTACCTTCGGGCTGAACGCGGCACCGACCAGCCGGCGCAGCTGATGGTGGCGCGGCGGGTCGGTCTGGAGCAGGTTGCCCGCGCTGAAACGCTGCGCCGCCGGGACCACCCGGCTCACGTCGGAGGAGAACACCTGCGAGTCGGAGATCACCCGTACCACGTCGGCGTAGCGGGAACACGTGCCAGACGTCGTACGCATCGCGCCACACCGGGTGCTCATCGCGCGTCTCGCGTAGCCAAGGCAGCAGGGTGTGACCGCCGTCCTCGGCGGCCGGCGGGATGGTGAGTCGAGTGGTGGGTGATGTGGTGTGTGGGGCGGCGGTCATGGTTGCTCCCGTCTCCGGCGGGCCAACGAGTGACCACAGGAAGGAGGACGGACGGCGCCCGATAGATACGTCATGATCCAGAAGAACAGCGGCGGTTCGGGAGGTGACTCCAGCGGGAACACCAGATCGTCTTCGTCCCCGTCATGGTGCACTGAAGGGAACAATGTGACAGTTACGAGCAAGGTCAAGGACTTGACCGGACCCGGCCACACCGACCGCTTCGGAATTGGTGGCACCGACCTCGGCGTGACCGCCGCCGCCCCCGACGGGCGGCTGGTGTCGGTGTTCGGCGACACGTTCGACAACGCGGGCGTCGGCGGCCAGGGCTGGCGGTCACCGGTCGTCCTGTTCAGCGACCCCGCGACCGTCCGCACCGGCGTCGTTTGGACCGGGGCGGCCGGCCCCGGCGACTACGCCCACCAGGTACTGACCTACGAGCATGGCTCGGTCATCGACGGCCGCATGGTCACGACGGTCCTGCCCACCGACATCATCACGATCGGCAACGAGATGTACCTGCACGCGATGGCGTGCGAGGGCTTGGGCAACGTCCACTGGACCGAGCTGCACCGCTCGACCGACAACGGCGAGACCTGGAGGCACACCGGTGTGAGGTGGCCGGGCGATCACCACGGCGGTCTGTTCCAGATGCTCACCTGTGAACACGGTGGCGACGGCTATGTGTACGTGTTCTCCACCGGATTCCAGCGCGACAAAGGCCTGGTGCTGCAGCGCGTTCCGGCCGACCGGCTCGCCGACCCGGCCGGCTGGCAAGGCTGGGGATACCGTGACGGCGAGTGGGCGTGGGGCAACCCCCCGACCGTCGCCCTCACCGGCGCGCTCGGCGAACTGTGCCTGCGTCGCGTCGAGGGCCACTGGCTGCTGGTGTTGTTCGACGCGGGCGGCTACCGCATTGATGTCCTGAATCTGGACTCACCAACGGCGAACCTGTACGAGGCGCGGCGCGAGACACTGGTGCACGGCACCTCGTGGGACACCGAGAATCACGCCGAGGGGCGAGTGGCTCAGCTCTACGGCGGCTACCTCGTGCCCGGCTCGACGCTCGATGACCTGCACCTGGTCGTCAGCCAGTGGAACACCACAACCAACTGGCCGTACCGGGCCATGCAGTTCCACGCGAACGTTGCGGACATGAACCGCGGGGCACCGTGAGCCGGCTCAGCGCGGCCGCCGGATGTCATCGATCCAGTCGTCGATCCGCTCCCACCAGTGGTAGAGCCACTCAACCTGGGCGTCTTCGCCGTGCGGCACGTCGGCAGCTGGCACCCGCCACCAGCGCATCCGCACCGTCTGATCGAGCGGCAGGTGCCGCCAGATGTCGGCCACGGTGTACAGGTGGTCCAGACCCGCGTGCGCTACCCACACGACGTCGGCATCGGCAGCCGCGGCCAACGCCGCTGCGACTCCGCCCGGGCGCGGCGGCAGCACATGTCGCATCGCCTCGGATCGGCGCGCCATGTCCTCAAGCCCGCGCGCCCGGAGCCGGGTGATGCCGGCGAGGCGGCGACGTTCGGTGAAGTTGCCGCCCTCGGGGAAGATCACGAAGGCGTCGTTGTGGTCCAGCGCCGTCGCGAGCTCGCCGATCCGCCGTTGCTGCTGCGCGCCACCCCCGCCGCGCAGGAATCGGTTGGGCAACCGGTTGAGCACCACGTCCAGCGCCGGGTCCCACTGCAGCGCCTCGGACAGTACGATCCGCGGTTCCCGCGCGTACCAGTTGACCAGCGCGTGGATGAGCAGAAAGGAGTCACCGGGACCGGCGTGCCGGCAGAACACGAGCAATGGTCGGTCGAGGTAGGCGTGCGGGTCGGGACCCTCGACGTCGACCCGCAGCCGCAGCACCCGGGCCGCCTCGCGGTAGAGCACCCGCAGGTACCAGCCCACGAGCTGGTAATGCAGGTACTGGAACCGCGGTGTGCGTAGTGCCAGCCCGAATCCGGCAGCCAGCCAGAGTCCGAGCAGCGCCACCAGCCCCACGCTCTCCAGCACCAGTGCGACGACGACCACCCACAGGACCCGCAGCGCACGCAACCGGCCCGGCAGCAACGGCGAAAGCGCGGCGGCCAGCAGTAGCCACACCGGCAGCGTGATCAGTACCACGACGGTGAGCAGCACCACGGCGGGGGCGAGCACCACCCGGCGAACCCACCGCGGCGGGAGCCTCACCGCCGGCCCCCGGTACCCAGACGGGTCCGCAGGTACTCCGCCGATGCACGGTGCGCGGCGGCGATCCGGTTCGTGGCGCCGGCGACGTCGCGGTAGCGCAGCGCCGCCCGGCTGTCCCAGCGCGGCGCGCCGCCCTCGCCAGCCGGCAGCACGTGCACCTCAATGTCATCTCCAACGGTGGCCAGATCGCGGGCATAGCGGTGCCGGCGAGCGATCTCGAAGGCCACCAGGGCCACCTCCCAAGGTCGCCGCGGCGGCCGCAACGGCTGGTCGACGCGTCCGACCTGCAGCACGAAGACCCGGTCGGCTCCCAGCTCGACGGCGCGACCCAGCGGGATGCTGTTGACCAGACCACCGTCCAGGTAGTGCCGCCCGTCGACGACCGCGGGCGGCAGCAGCCCGGGCACCGCGGCCGAGGCCAGCACGGCGTCGACGACGGGGCCACGGTCGAACCAGTGTTCTGCGGCATCCTCGATGCGCGCAGCGCAGCACGTGAAGCGTACGGGCAGGTCCTCGATGCGCCGGTCGCCCAGCACGGCTATTACCGCCCGGCGCAGCGGACCCGCCGGGTGCGCGGCCACCCCGCTGCGGGCGAACTCGCGCAGCCGCCGAACTGTCCCCGCCGCGAACAAGGCCTGGGCTTCGGGCGAGCGCCACAGCGCGTCAAGCCGGTCGGCGACCTCGTCAGGCGGCAGCGCCGCGAGCACCGCTCCGTTGAGCGCCCCGATTGACGTGCCGAGCACCATGTCAGGCCGCACTCCGATCTCGACCAGAGCCCGCAACATTCCGACCTGAACGGCGCCGAGCACGCCGCCTCCGCCGAGGACGATCGCCGTGCCGCCGGTGCCCACCGGCCCTATGCTGCCATCTGCAGCATCGAGGAGTACCTGGTCTGGAACCAGCGACCGGGCGCTGCTTCGCGCCTTGGCTCTCGCGTGGTTCGCTGAGTGGAACCGACGGCGCCACCAGGCGTTGGACCAGCCATAACAGTGTGACTTGGGGGGCGCTATATGGGCACCGTGAACTCAGAGGAGCTCAACGAAACGCTCCCCAGGACAGTCAAAGAACGCCCACGAACATACTTAATCTCGGGTGGACTTGGTGCCGCGCTGTTCACCGCTTCCGGCCTGCTGTGGGAGGCGCACCCGTTCTTCGGATCGCTCCTGCTGGAGCTGGGCGGCGGCGCCTTCATCGTCTTCCTCCTCGAAGTCGTCCTGCCGACGGTCCTGACTTACACCGACGGTGCCACGAGGGTGCTTCGAGTGACCGAGCTTGTGTGGTCACCTGCAGCAGTTCTGGCCGTGACGGACTATGACGACAAGTCAGAGGTCGATGAGCTGTTCGAGGGTTGCGAGCGCGCGACCTACCCGGGACATGTCAGTGCCCGCAGCGGAGTGCACGCCACAGGCACCCGAATTGACGGGTTTCGAGTCTTCAGCCAACAGGTCGCACCGCACTCCTTGCTGTTCTATTACGTGCCCCGGCACGGGCGGCTCAGGAAGAAGCGGGTGGTCATAGCGGCTGTCACCAGGCTCTCAGGCCTCCCGGCCGGCCTCCGGTCGCCAGAGCAGGGGACGTAAGAGCCGCGCTGGGCTTTCATCTCCGTGGAATGCGGCTCAGAGCCGTGGTCCCACGGCCACAGCCAGCCCCCCTGCCAGTTCACCGTCGGTCAGCAAGCCGGTGATCTCGTAGTGCCTCTCCGAGCGGCGCATCACATACACGAGGGTGTAGCCGCGAGCGAGTGCTTGATGTGATTCGAGCTCCTCCGCACCCAGCGACTCATCCGCTTCAGTGACGCCACGCCGCCAGAGCCGTCCATTCGGGAGGGCACCGCCCCACTCCGGGTAGTGCCGGTGGAGCGACGATTGAGAAACCTCGACAAGGTACTTGCGAACGAGCTTTAACTTGACCTTGCTCAACAGGTCTGTGAATGCTCTATGCGACCAGTGGCCTTCCATGAGGAAGTTCGTACCTGATCCGGCTCATGTTCGTGCAGCCGGGTGCCACTTATTTGGTCTAGCTCCCCTGACCGGTCTGTAGGTCGATCAAGCGGTCTACCTCTGCCGGGGACAGCAGGTCGCGCGGCCCGGGGTCTTCGCGTTCATACGCGGCGAACTCGTTGGCGAGAGGGCCTCGCGACAACACCACGGACTCCACTGGCATACCCGTCAGCGGTGTGATCAGTGCGACGAACTTGCCATGCTTTGTCACCACCGCCGCGCGACCAGAGTTATTGATCTCTTCCAGCACTTGAGCGGTGTGCTGGTTGAGCTGCGTGACAGAGTAGACCTGTGCAGCCTCCACACTTTGGCCCGACGGGCTCACAACCCTGACCGGCCACGTCGTCAGTGTAGGCATCACGATCTCCCTCACGCCGCCTGAACTGAGCCTGAGCTCATCTAGTACTTTTATAGTAGATCTGAGCGGTGGCGTCAAGCGTGACGACAAGTCCACCTCCGTGACGAGAAGTCCACCTCGGAGGGCAGGTGGACTGCGCCCGATGCCCGCATGCGCGTTCACCGCCCGCTGCACCGCGTCACGATCAGTCACTAGGCGCACCTGACAGGGCGGCAGCGGCGAGCCGGGACACGGGGACATGTCGATGACGGCCCTGACTCGGTCATGGATCCTCGGTCGCAGAGATCTCGGTGGCGGAGATCACAACTGCAACGCACTCGGCCACGTATCGGTCGCGGTCGACGGGGGGTCGACCTGGAGCCGTCCAGCCACAATGATCACGTTATCCTCCGACGTACGGTCGCCGCACCGACCGCGGTAGCCCTATGTGTTGACTATCGCCGGGCCGGGAAGTCATCGCTGCCCGGAGGTTGGTTGTGAGAGCCCGATCACCGGCTGCGTCCCGCGACGAGCCCTGCAGGAGTAGCGATGCGTGCACTGTGTGACCTCGGGTAGCGGGTGTGGCGGCCGGCATGTGCAGCGACGAATGGGACCGCGCCTACGCAGCGTGCGAGTTAACATGGTCGGTCCAACCGCACCCGCACGTCGAAGAGGTGCTGGGTGACCTGCTGCCGGGCCGGGCGGTCGAGCTGGGCTGCGGCGAGGGACGGCAGGCAATCTGGCTGGCCAGCCGCGGTTGGGAGATGACTGCGGTGGACTTCTCCCCGGTCGCGGTGGCCCGTGGGCGAAAAATCGCCGAACGACATGGCACCCGCGTCGAGTGGGTCGTCGCGGACGTGCTCGACTACAACCCGCCCGCGCCCTTCGATCTGGCGATGATCCTCTACCTGCACATTCACCGAGACGAGTTCGTCAGCGTGCTGGCCAAGACGGCGGCCGCTCTCGCGCCCGGCGGCACGTTGTTCGTCCTCGGCTGGGACCGGCAGAACTTCACCGACGGCATCGGTGGGCCACGGCCGCCAGAGGTGCTGTACTCCATCGACGACATGGTGGGTGCGCTCAAGGGGTTGCGGATCGTCCGTGCCGAGCAGGTCCTTCAGGCCGGGTCATCCGGCGCCGTGGACACCCTGTTGACGGCACGCCGTCCCGCTTCGTGAGCCCGTCGACGCAGTTCACCATTCGGAGCCAGCGAATGGCGGTCTGCGGAGGCGTTCAACGGCCTTGGCTTGCGCTCGCGTTCCGGGTCGCTGTGCTGCCCTCGCCAGGCTCGTTGCCGTCACGGCGCTCCCCACCAGCCGGCTCGGCCGCGACCCACTCATCGGCCAGCACCGAGTACAGCAAGCTGTCGCGCCACTGGCCGTTGGTATACACATGATCGCGGATGCGCCCCTCGTAGGTCATGCCGAGCCGGTGTGCGGCAGCGATGGAGGCCGCGTTATCCGGTCCCATTGCGACCGATATTCGGTGGAGCTTGAGTTCTCGAAAACCGAAGTCCATCAGAGTGCGAGCGGCGTCGATGGCATAACCGCGACCCCAGTAGTCCGCAGCAATGGCACCGCCCCCCTTGGCCGCTTGAACACCATTCAGCTCAAGGCGGGCGAGCCCCACTAGACCGTCATCCACAGTGGTTACCGCCAAATAATACTCGGTGCGAGGCTCCCGTTTCGCTCGGCTGAGTACTCCGTTTAACATCTCCGCTGCTTGCTCACGAGAGCGTGTATCAAAAGAGAGTGAGTCGGTCACCCGGTTGTCACCGACCACAGCCGCCATCCTGTCGAGATCATCTGAGCAGAATTCCCGGAGAACGACTTGTGAGCCGTTGAGCTGAAGCGGATACATAGCGGCACTACCTCGTGAGCGCGCGAACGGGGGTGAGCGCGTAGCTTTCGATGCGCTCTTGGAGTTTGCTGGCGGTAGCACTGCTAGGCGCGCAGTTGAGGGCCTGATGCACTCGATTCACCGAATGAATGATACCGTTGATTCGCTGCTCTGCGGGCAGATCGAGCACCGGGGTCAGTGCATCGGCGGCGGCGTCGATCTCGCCACGCCTGATTCGCGCGATGGCCAGCGCAGTATGGGAACCGGCAGCATCGCTGAATGCCCAGTACGGATCGGAAGGATCGGAGTATGCATCGACGGCCTGACGGGCGTAATCCTCGGCCGCTGAGGATTCGTCAGGTAACCATACCAGGGCATCGGCTGCGAAGTACAGTTGCCGGGGCCTGCTGAATGTGGCGATGCCACCCATCTCGTCCATTTCGTCCGGGTGTACCTGGTCCCAGGCTTGCTCGGCACGTTCGATCGCATCACGGGCCTGCTCACCGTTGCCGAGAGCAGCCCACGCACGTGCCTCGCTCACAGGCAGCCACACCAGTGCTGTGCTGCCGGCGCGCTGGGCATAAGCAGCACCGCGCTGGGCGTAGCGGATGCTGTCATGAGGCCGACGTGCCCAGTAGCAGATCAATGACTGAAGCCCAGATATCCAGGCGCGCAGCCCATCATGGTCGGCTTGCTCGGCACACAGCCAGGCGGTCCGTGACTGAGCCAGTGCCGCATGCGGATCGGCCAGGTCATGTGATGCCTTGGCCAGCAGGCCGCCAACCACCGCGCCCAGGAAATAAAGCTGACGGGCATGGTTCGGCCGCTGCGGCCGTTCCAGCAGGCTGAATACTGTCTCTTGACCAGAGACCAGGTGACCAAGAATCTCTGGCAGCGGGCGGGCCGGATAAGCGCGCACCAGGTTTTGGACCTCGTCATGGATCAGTTGTAGCGACTCGTCAGAAGTCTGAAGGCTCGTCATAAATCGCCGTGCCCGGTCGGCTGCCACGGTCAGCACCTCCAAAGCATCTGTACCACGTTCTGATCCGTCCCCTACGACGCAATCACCTGGAGTATAGGGGCCCAGTAGCTCATCGACCGGCCGGTTGAAGGTGTACTGGAGTGCTCGGCGCGTGGCGGGATTGGGCCGGTTCCCGGAGCGCTCGCCACGGGCGAGGCGTCCCAAGTGACGGCCGCTGAGCGAGATGCCGATGTCTTCGTGCTTCCTGGCCGTCTTCACCACGAAGTCGGCCGCTTCGTCCCAAGACAGCTGCCGCTGGCGGACCAGCGCTTCCAGCAGGGTCCGTGGTCTTCCGGGCTCAGCCATCAATCGTCCTCCCCTGCGCAGTGACCCGCCTGACGATCCCGCCTGCCATGCGAGGGTGCAAGCGCCGGGTCCGAGGATGTCCCGTGTTGGTCCACTGCCGTCTCGGCGCGGGCATCGCATGGTCACAGCGCGTAGCGAAATCCTTGGCGGCATGAGCACAGCTCCAGTAGCTCTCACCGCAATCGACGGCGCGTTGTGAACCTGGTGCGCGCCAGGAGGCGGGTCATGGGGCTGAACATGGACCAGGTGAGCTCTGAGCGCGTGTGCCAGGAGCTGCGCGATGCCCTGCGGGCCGCGGTTGAGCCTGGACCTGGTGCTGCGGGTGGGATCGAGTCGATCCAGTGCCGGGCCAGTGCGGCGCTGTACCAGCTGCTAATGGACCACCCGGTAGACCTGCGGGGTCGGTGCCGGTCGTGTCGGCGCCCGGGCGCGGTGCTCGCGCTACGTCGTCGCCTCTGCCGGGTGCACATCAAGGCGGATTACTGGCTGCACCAGCCCGCGGAGTTCCTGCACTCCTTGTTGGCCCATGAGTTGGGACTGACCGACCTGCCGAACGCGCACGCCCGCGGGACGCATGCCAGCAACCAGGGGAACCCTCAAACTCAGCCACTCAGCACTCGGCCGTCCCGTCCCTACTCTCTGCCCGACGAGATTCACCGGGCGGGACGGCCGGATGCAGACCACGGCGGGGCTGGGGTGCACCCCGACCCCCGGCCTCGCCGTGTCCTACTCGACGGCGCCGGGTCGTCCGAACAGCGCGCATACCAGGTGCTTACCGGCGGCGTGAGTGGGCAGATCTGTGCAGCCGGGGTGCTTGATGGGGACTGATGCTGCGGCCCTGGTGATCGCAAAACGGCTACTCGACGAGCTCAAGTTAAGCGGCTTCCAGTTCCAACGGGTCGCTCCGGACGAGGATGGTCCGGTCGTGGGCAACCGGGTCAGCGGTGACTGGGTCGACCTGATCCACATCGAGGGATTCAGCCGCGACTGTTTTGCTTGTCGTAAGCGGACATCATCGCTGATGGTTCCTGGGAATGCGCTGGTACAGCGTCGGGTGAAGGGCAGTGCGCTCCACGTGTTCAACGAGGTGTTGATGTGGGAGAGCGGAGCGTGACACCGTGGGTGCACTCCACCCGTCAGGGCGGCGCGTAGCGCCTACGGGGCTGGCCCAAATGGCGGCTACAGGTCCAGGCCGAGATCCAGTGCTAGGGCGGAGTGGGTGAGGGTGCCCACCGCGAGGTAGCGGACGCCGGTGGCGGCGTAGGCGCGTGCGACGTTCAGAGTCAGGCCGCCGGAGACCTCCAGTTCGGTACCCGATCCTGTGGCGCGGCGAGCGGCCTCGGCGCACTGCGCCACCGTCATGTTGTCCAGCAGCACCAGCGACACGCCAGCCGCCAGTGCCTCGTCGAGCTCGTCGAGGGTGCCGACCTCCACCTCACACGGCAGCTGCGGGGCATGCGTGCGGACGGCCGCGATGGCCGCGGTTACCGAGCCGGCAGCGGTCACGTGATTGTCCTTGATCAGCACCGCGTCGCCGAGCCCCATCCGGTGGTTGACCCCGCCGCCGCAGCGCACCGCGTACTTCTGCAGCGCACGCAGCCCGGGGAGGGTCTTGCGGGAGTCCCGGATCGATGCGCCCGTACCGGCCACCACATCTACCCAGGCCGCCGTGGCGGTGGCCACCCCGGACAGGTGGCACAGCAGATTGAGCGCGGTGCGCTCGGCGGTGAGCAGGCCGGCTACCGGAGCACGTATGGCGAGTGCGACGTCCCCGGCAGCCAGCCGGTCGCGGTCCTGGCACCGCGCGGTGATCTCGTACTCACCGGCTCCGAGCACAGCGTCGAGCACGGCGAGGAACACCGGAACACCGGCCAGCGTGCCGGGTTGTCGCGACGAGACAGTGGCTGCCGCGACAGCCCCGGAAGGTACGCAGGCTGCGGTGGTAGCGTCCAGGCCGTAGCGTAGGTCCTCGGCCAGCGCGGTGCTGACGACCCGGTGTACGTCGTCGACGTCCAGACCCACGGCGACCAAAGCCGCCGCAACCGGTGTCACGCCACACCTCCCACTAGCGTCGGCTGGGCGATCACTGGCGCACCGGTATCGTCAAGCACCACGGTGATGTGGCGCCGCCAGCGCGGCGCGGTGCGCGGATGGTCGGTCCGGAGGTGGCAGCCACGGGTCTCGGTGCGCACTGTGGCGGCGGCGAGCAATGCCGCCGCGGCCAGGGTGAGCCCGGCGTCCTCGGCGTCTCGGGGGGTCCGCACCGGCCGTCTCGCAGTGGCGCCCACGATCGCCGATGCGGCAGCCAGCCCGGCGGCGTCACGCCCGATGCCGGCGTGCGCGCTCATTGCCCGCTGCACCGAGTCACGATCAGCCATCGGGCGAATCTGGCAGGGCGGCAGTGGCGGGCCGGGGCACGGAGACATCGCGAGGTCGGCAGCCACCGCCTCCACGGCTCTGGCCCCCATCACCAACCCCTCCAGAAGGCTGTTGGAGGCCAGCCGGTTCGCGCCGTGCAGGCCGGTCCGGGCCACTTCCCCGGCGGCGTAGAGCCCAGGCACCGTGGTCCGGCCGCGGGTGTCGGCGACCACGCCACCGCACTGGTAGTGCGCGGCGGGCACCACCGGAATCGGCGCGCGGCGGGGATCGACGCCGATCGCCGTGCAAGCCGCGTGCACCGTCGGGAAGCGGTGGCGAAATTCCGCGCCGCCGACGTGGGTAGCATCCAGCAGCACGTGGTCGGTGCCCGTCGTGGCCATCCGGCTGGTGATCGCGGCGG
>JBOHHF010000285.1:0-2529 GCA_050700495.1 Pseudonocardiaceae bacterium | reverse complement strand
CTCAGCGTCCTCCGCCGGCCGCTTCGGCCGTTTCCCCGACCGCCGGGAATCCGCTACCCCTTCCAGAGCCCCCGCATCACGGGCACGGGCCCACTCAATCACGTGCGACGAATACAGGCCCTCCCGGCGCAGGATAGCACCCTTCTCCCCATTCGGCGCATTCTCATACTCCGTAACAATCGCCAGCTTGTACTCCGGACTAAACGAGCGACGTACCGGACGCGGCGAGGGTCCCTCCGCCGACCGTGGCCCCGACCGCGAGGACGACTCATCTCGTCCACCCCCGCCAGCCAGACCACGACGCTCCTCCGTGGACACAAACACCAGGATCTCCGATCACGCCCTCTGCTGTGAACCACTGGCACCAAACTGTCTCAGGCGATCCTGACAGAGAGGGTTGCACCGGAACGTCCCAGTCGTTGAGCGTGCCCCCGCTGTTGGAGCACAGCGTCACGAGACCGTCGCCTCCGTCCGGTCCATCGCGGCACCCGCCTCGTAACAGTGCCGGCAGGCCTCACGGCTATCACGCCAAGCGACACCATCGAACCACCTGGTGGGCAGCATCGGCAGCGGGTGGCCTTGGGGGCAGGCCGACACCGGGCGCCGGGGCGTCACAGCGATCTCACCCCGAACCGGCTGGGGCCGTAAGAACGGTTGCGCAGCCATGTGACGGTGCCCTCCTCGACGTCCCCGGTGTAGGGGACGTCATCGCTATTGCCGATCCGCGGATGGTCTTTCAGCCCCACCGAGCGTTCCTCCTGGATCACCGCGGACATGTCAATCCGGCCGTAGATGTCTAGTGGAGACAGTTGCCACGCGGCCTGATACCCGCAGATCGGACACATCCCCGCCCGATACAGGTCCCGCGTGCCGGTACGGGTCGCCGACGTGCCGCTCGATGGTCGAAGTGCAATGGGGTCTTCACCCACCTGATCAGCCGCAGTCGCGGCGCTGCACCGATGGCTTGGCATCACCAACAGTCAGCCGGACCGCCGGGTGAGCGCTTGACGATGCAGCAGGGCTGTGGCGATGGTGATCTGGGCTGGGTCCAGTGCGGTCTCGCCGTCGTCGATGTCCCACAGCGCGTTCTGCAGCACGCGGCCCAGCGTCCAGCCGGTCGCGCGTTGCCGGTCCAGGCCGAGCACCTCGGTCAGCAGGTCAAAGCGGCGCAGCACCGCGTGCGCCATGTCGCCGGTGGCCACCACCTCGTCCCACCGGTTGTGCAGCGCCGGCAGCAGGTCGAAACCGGGGTCGCCGGCCAGTGGTTCGGGGTCGATGGCCAGCCAGGGCTCCCGATGCCCGGCCAGGACGTTGTCGTAGTGCAGGTCCCAGTGCAGCAGCCGGTCGCCGGGTTCGCCGATCAGCTCCGCCACGGCCGACGCACAGGTTCGCACCAGCCGTTGCTCGGCCGGATCACGCAGTGCCGGCACGGCGCGGGGCACCTGGTCGAGCATGGCGGCGGCGATGTCGGCCAGATGCCGCAGGCCCTTGGGCGCGGGCACCGCGACCAGGCGCGCCAGCAGCTCGGCGAGGATCTGCAGGGCAGCGGTATCGTCGGCCACCCACGACAGCGGCCGGGTCGCGTCCAGCCGTTCCAGCAGCATGGTGCCGGTGTCGGGGTCGTGGTCAAGCAGGCGCACCACGCCGTCACCGTCCCAGGCCCGCAGACCGATCGGTGCGGCCGCGTTCTCCTCGCTGACCGGCTGTAGCTTCAGCGCGCCGGGAGTGCCGTCCGCGCGGATCACCGGCAGCACCAGCGACGCCATGCCATGCCCCGCCGGACCGTCCAGCCGTAACGCCCAACGGTCCAGGAAGTCCACGGCCAGGCCGGGCAACGCGGCGATCCAGGCACGGCCGGACGCACCGCTGTGCTTGCTGTGTGACGCGGCCAAGGCGTCGGGGACGTTGACGCGGATCCACGTGCTCATGCTGAGTGTCTCCTTCGTGAGCTCCGGACTCGGTGGCATGACACGAAGGAGGTGACGGTGGTGCCCGGCTATCGGGCAGGCGTCAACGCATGCTCGCGACCCTACCCGAACGCGATCATGTTCGATTTCGTCTCGTTAGGCGGGTGAGTGCGCGCCAACGTGAACGTATGCCGTAAGGATCCGTTACCGGCGACACCTACCGGCTCAACCGCTCCCGGATGAGGGCCTGCATGTCCTCGTACGAGCGGGCGGTGGGGTTCTCGCCGGTACGCATGATCTGCTCAGCCTGGCGAGTAACCGGAAGTAAGAACCGGGATCGCGCATCTCAGCGTAGGCGACGTACCGCCACTTATGCAGCAACTTGTGCACGCCAGCGAGGTCCTTCGTCTGCTTCGCTTTGTCGAGCACGATTTCCCACTCGGCGTCGAACTCGGCGACCACCCTCGGCGTCAAGCACGCGCGGATGGCTGCCGGGTCCGCCTCCGGCGGCGGGTTCGCGGCCGGAAACGGAGCGGAGGGAGAGGCCATGCGGACACCATAGCCGCCGGCCCCGACAGCGCCCGGCATCTCGCGTGCCATCCGCAAGCGGATCCCCTTAGCT
>JBOHHF010000284.1:0-8400 GCA_050700495.1 Pseudonocardiaceae bacterium | reverse complement strand
AGGTCGAGCAGCGCCAGCACGTCGCCGCGGCGGATCGGGTACTCGGCGGTCTCGAACCGGCTGACCATCGACGGATCGCGCTGCAAGTAGTCGCCGGCCTGGCGCAGCGTCATCCCGGTGGACTCGCGCAGCGCCCGCAACTGCTGGCCCAACCACTGCGCCCGCAGCGTCGGCCCTGGCTTCCTCTTCGGCACGGCGGTCATCCTCTCAGCGCACGATCAACCAAACAAACCCGGCAGTTACCAAGACTATGAGATCTCAAACTTGCGAAGTATAGTTAGATGCGAGAGGGTTGGTCATGTTACCGAGGTCGCTGTGCATCGAAGAAGGGAGCCACCGATGGCCGCGCACCGTCCGGAGTCCGCGCAGCAGCTGCCTGATCACGTCGAGGTCCTGCGCTGCGTCACCCTGCCCGCGATCCCGACCGTCTACGGCCTGGACGACCCCGACGAGGGCGTGACGGCCTGGGTCTTCGCGCTCCCCGGCGGGCTGGCCTACATCGTGTCGAGCGACGAGGAGGAAGGTGGCGGCATCGTGCACACCAGCCTGGACCACGTCGTGCGCTTCTGGGCACCGTTCCATGAAACCGAGCTGGTGCTGGTCACCGCCTGATGTCAGCCCGAAGGCTGGCAAGATTCTCATCCGGACCTCGCGATGGTGAGCACCCCAGACTTGATCTGACAGTGTGCGACGCCGCGGATGTAGTGTTGGTCGCGGAGATCACCAGCACGGGTAACGCGGCGGCCGATCGGACGGTCAAACCGCAGCTCTACGCGCAGGCCGGCGTCCCGCACCACCTGCGTGTCGAGCGGGGAGCGGCCGGTCCGTACGCAATCGTCTGCTAGCTTGAGCGTGACCGTTACGTCGAGGTAGCGCGCGTCGACCCGGGTCACCCGCTCATGCTGACCGAGCCGATCGCGGTCACGCTTAATCTCGCCACCTTGGCAGCGGCCACTCGTCCACCCGGCCCGGCGGCGCCATGACCGGCACCGTCATCACACTCCAGAACCCACCCAACGATATGCACGTTGCGGGCTCTTTGGATCTCCTTGCGCCTCAACGACGCCATCCGCGATCAGGGCTCGCAGCGCGGAGAGCACGGCCGCTCGGGAACGACCGGCGACAGTCACGAGTTGTGCGGCAGTGGCTCGTTCCCTCCGGCGAAGTTCCGTCGCAACGATGTCTTTGGTGGAGCTGGGCGGGTCAGCCCACTCAATCACCGGTGATCTGCTGAACTCCACCTCGAACCGGCTCGGGAGATTCCTGAAGATCGGCCGGCCGAGACCGGATCGCCGTAGCTCACGGATCATCGCCGGGATACCGGACGCGCGGTTCTCGGCCACCAGCCGGTCGCTGCGCGGGAGGTACGTATCGGACAGCAAGTTCGCCAGGAAGGCGTTGCGCGACGAGGACACCCCCTCAGCGCCTAATTCTTCGACCGTCACCGGGCCGAACAACGAGCCCGGGCTGCGGACTACGAGCCGGTCCGGGTGGAGTTCGACCTGAATCTGGGTACCCCGCGTCACGTTGCTGTAGTCGCGGTGCAGGACCGCATTAACGATCGCTTCCCGCACCGCCTCCAGCGGATAGTCGGACTGTTCCCGGCGCCCGGTGCCGTTCACGTAGCTACGCACGCTCATGTGTCGCCGTAATGCCACAACGGTCTCCGCAACAAGATCCGGGATCGCGCCCCGGATCACCGGATTGTCCTCGAACCGCGGTGCGTCTGTCCCGACGTTGGCTACGCTCGGAAAGACCACCACAGAGATGGTGAGCTGCGGGAAGAACTGCTGGGGGAACACACCGAAAGTGAGAATGCCTGCCACTGAGGGCACCGTCTGGCCGTCCTTGTCCGGCACCAGCACCTGGATCCGTCGCAACGCGGTTTCGTCATCGACGTCACGGAGTGATGGGCTGGTCACGCGGACCCGTTCGAGCGTCCTGGCCAGGGCGGCGCTATTGAGATCCCCGAGACGAGCCTCCGGAACCGGTTCGACGTCGTAGCGGGGTTGTCCCCGATTGGCGATGGCAAGGCCGATCTCCCCTTGAGTCATCCGCCGGTCTCCGTCGCCGACACGGACGAACGAGCCGGTCGCGATACCCCGGCTCGCCACGTAGCACGGCCGCTGATCGGACGGCATAGCAACGATCTCGGCCACGACGAGCACGGCACCGTCGACCTCGACCAGCTCAACGCTCGGACGGACAGGCGGCACGAGCTGGTCGCTGACCGCCGAGACCAGATCATCGCGGAGTTTCGCAGGATCAGGGAGCCGGACCGGGGTGAACCCTGCCTTCTCGTCCACACCGAGAACGATCAAGCCACCGTTGGTGTTCGAGAAGGCCGACACGGTCTCAACCACACCCTTCGGGAGCCCACCGACCGCTGCCTTGACCTCGACCTCCGCTGGTTCACCACCAAACCGGCGGAGCCTGCGGAGCACGTCAAGGACCTTAACGTTGTCCATCGCCCACCTTCACCAGCTCGGTCTCATGTCAACCAAGTGAAGTATGAAGTTGTTTCAAGTTGTTTTCAAGTCGTCGCGAAAGTAAAGACGCTGCGCTAGCTCGCTGGCTGCGCAAGGGGCCTGTCGAGCCCTGGGCAACCGGATTCCGGGCCGCCCACCTCGACGACGGAAGCGACGTCTCCCGGCGCCGGCGGGCAGGCCGCACCCGCCGCCGCAGTACCCGAGCAGCTGCGTTTCGCCGCCCGGACGCTCGACGGCAAGGACTTCTCCGGGGAGAGCCCGCAACTGCTGGCCCAGCCACTGCGCCCGCAGCGTGGGTCCGGGCTTCCGCTATGCATCGAAGAAGGAGCCACCGATGGCCGAGCACCGCCCGGAGTCCGCGCAGCAGCTGCCTGATCACACCGAGGTCCTGCGCTGCGTCACCCTGGCCGCGATCCCGACCGTCTACGGCCTGGACGACCCCGACGAGGGCGTGACGGCCTGGGTGCTCGCGCTCCCCGGCGGGCTGGCCTACATCGTGTCGAGCGACGAGGAGGAAGGGGGCGGCATCGTGCACACCAGCCTGGACCACGTCGTGCGCTTCTGGACCCCGTTCCACCAAGCCGAGCTGGTGCTGGTCGCCATTTGATGGCAGTCCGCAGGCACCCAGAACTGTCGGTGCTCACCGGCAGCATGCGACCCTGGGAGCTGGGTCAGAGCGCGGAGGTGAGTGGTCGTGGCCGCAGGTGCGCACGCGGACATGCTGGAGCACGTCGGCCCCTGGACCGAGCAGGACTACCTGGCGCTGCCCGCGGACCGGCGGCGGATCGAGTTGCTGGACGGGAGCCTGCTGGTGAGCCCCAGCGCCGGCTACCGGCACCAGCGGCTGTCCTCCCAGCTCTGGCTCGCGCTCTCGGCAGCGACTTTGGAGGGCTTTGAGGTGCTGGAGGCGATCAATGTCCGGGTCGCACCGGGTCGGATCCTGATCCCGGATCTGGCGGTGGTGAACACGCCCGGTGCGGATCGTACAGTCGCTGAGCCTGCCGACGTGGCACTGGTTGTGGAGATCACCAGTCCGGGTAACGCGATGGTCGATCGGGCCATCAAGCCCGAGATTTACGCTTCTGCCGGTATTGCGCACTATCTGCTGATCGAGCTGGGGGCCGAGTCGCCCACGGCCGTCGTCTTCGGGTTGCGCCGGGGTCGTTACCTGCCGGTGCGGCGGGTGGGGCCGGGCGAGCGGTTGCGGCTCGACGAGCCTTTCGGCGTCGATGTCGACCTCGCCGCACTGGCCACCGCCACCCGCCCGCCGCGCTCAACCTGACCGGACGCTCAGGAGCGGATGCCACCCAGCAGCGAGACCACCCCATAGGAAGATCACCCTCGGCCAGATCAGAGCAGTTGGCCCAGCTGCAGGTGGACTCCGAACGGCTCGGTGGTGGTGAAGACGCCGACGATGCTGCCGCCGTCCTGGTAGCCGAACCCTTCGGCGAGGTGGCAGTCGAGCAGCGACACCGGTTCGTCGAGATCCACGATCCAGTAGTGCGGGATGCCGGCATCGGCGTACTCGCTGCGCTTGGCCACGTGGTCGGTGCGACGAGAGCCGGGCGAGACGATCTCGACTACGACCAGCACTTCAGCGGCCCGGATCATCCCGCCCTCATGGCGAACCCGTCGGCGCGCACCTTGCTGGACGATCATGAGGTCCGGTCGGCGGGAGAACCCCGGCTGATCGGGGTCGACGAGCTGAAGGTCGACGTCGATGTCCGGGATCACCTCGAGGTGATCCGGCAACTGTGGGCGCAGCTGCACCAGCAACTCGGCCGTGGCGAAGTTGTGATCGGGAACCGGACTCGGCGACATCAGCAGGCGGCCTTCCAACAGCTCGGTGTAACCCGACTCGGTCTCGCCGAGCTCGGCGTACTCCGCCACCGTCAACAGCTGAGCCAGTGGCTGGGGAAGGGCGGTCACATCGAGCTCCTCACGTCACGATCAGTCTCCCACGGTGACCACCGCGACGGTCGGTCCGCGGCCGGTAGCGGCCGTGTTGTTGCGGTGGACCGAAGCACCGCAGAGCTCGTATCGCCACTCCCGGGGCCGCTAGGCCAAGGGCCGGTCGGTAGGCGCGATGGGCGCGGGGAGCACGTCGCGGCCGGTGAGGTAGCGGTCCACGCCGGCGGCGGCGGAGCGGCCTTCGGCGATGGCCCAGACGATCAGCGACTGCCCGCGGCCCATGTCTCCGGCAACGAAGACGCCCGGCACGCTGGTCATGAAATCCGCGTCACGGGCGACGGTGCCATGGAGGTCGTAGTCCACACCCAAGCCTTCGAGCAGCTTGCCTTTCTCCGGGCCGACGAAACCCATGGCCAGCAGGACCAGATCGGCGGGAATGTCCTGCTCGGTACCCTCCACCGGGACGAATCGGCCTTCTTCGGAGACGACCTCGACCAGCCGCAGCGTGCGCACCCGACCCTCGTCGTCGCCGAGGAATTGCTGGGTGCTCACCGAGAACAGCCGCTCACCGCCCTCCTCGTGGGCCGAGGACACCCGATAGACCATCGGGTAGGTAGGCCAGGGCTGGTGCTCGTGGCGATGCTCGGGTGGGATGGGCATGATCTCCAGTTGGGTCACCGACGCGGCACCCTGGCGGTGCGCGGTGCCCAGGCAGTCAGCCCCGGTGTCGCCGCCACCGATGATCACTACATGCTTACCTTCGGCGTGGATGGGCGAACGGTCCAGGTCACCCTCCTGTACCCGGTTGGACGGGGGCAGGTACTCCATCGCCTGGTAGATGCCGGCCAGCTCACGACCGGGCACCGGCAGGTCCCGCCACGCGGTGGCACCACCGGCCAGCACCACAGCGTCGAAGCCGGCGCGGAACTCGTCGACATCGAGGTCCTCCCCGACGTCGACGCCGGCCCGGAACTCGGTGCCCTCCGCGGTCATCTGCTCCAGTCGCCGGTCCAACCGGTGCTTGGCCATCTTGAACTCGGGGATGCCGTAGCGCAGCAACCCGCCGATCCGGTCCGCGCGCTCATAGACCACCACGTCGTGCCCGACCCGGGTCAGTTGCTGGGCCGCGGCCAGTCCCGCTGGACCGGAGCCGACCACGGCGACCTTCTTGCCGGTGCGAACCTCAGGCGCAACCGGGCGCACCCAGCCCTGTTCCCAGGCCCGGTCGATGATCTCGATCTCGACCTGCTTGATGGTCACCGCGTCGTCGTTGATGGCCAGCACGCAGGCCGCCTCGCACGGCGCTGGGCACAGCGTGCCGGTGAACTCGGGGAAGTTGTTGGTGGCGTGCAACCGCTCGGCGGCATCAGCCCAGTCCTGCCGCCACACCAGGTCGTTCCACTCCGGGATCAGGTTGCCCAGCGGGCAACCCAGATGGCAGAACGGGATCCCGCAGTTCATGCACCGGCCGGCCTGCGCCTCCAGCGCCTCGCGGCCGAAGTCCTCATAGACCTCCCGCCAGTCACGCAACCGCAGCTCCACCGGACGCCGCGGCGGATTCCGCCGACCCGTAGTAAGAAAACCCTTCGGATCAGCCACAGGAGCCTCCCCCCGATGCTGTGAGCCTCCCGAACTCAACAGAAGAGTTCTTAGCCACGGCCGGAACAGCTCTGCTGTTGAGTTCGGGAGCCGGAGAGCCGTTCACATGAGCCCTAGCCATGAGCGGCCTCCATGATGGCTTCGTTGACATCGCGGCCGTCGCGCTGCGCGGCTGCCTGGGCGGCCAGCACCCGCTTGAAGTCCTTGGGCATGACCTTGCCGAACCGATCCACCGCGGTGTCCCAGTCCGACAGCAGCGCATGCGCCATCGCAGACCCGGTCTCGGCGTGATGCCGTGCCACCGCGTCGGCCAGGAACGCGCGGTCCTCGTCATCCAGCGGGTCCAGGTCGACCATCTCGTGGTTGACCCGGCCGACAACCAGGTCGAGCACATAGGCGACGCCGCCGGACATCCCGGCCGCGAAGTTGCGCCCGGTCGGCCCGAGCACCACCACCCGGCCGCCGGTCATGTACTCGCAGCCGTGATCACCGACGCCTTCGACGACGGCCAGCGCCCCGGAGTTGCGCACGCAGAAGCGCTCCCCGACCATCCCGCGCAGGAACATCTCCCCGGACGTCGCACCGTAGAGGATCACGTTGCCGGCGATGATGTTGTGCTCGGCGGTGAACTGCGCGCCGGGATGCGGGCGGACGGTGATCCGCCCGCCGGACAGGCCCTTGCCGACGTAGTCGTTGGCGTCACCGACCAGCCGCAGGGTGATCCCGCGTGGCAGGAACGCCCCTAACGACTGGCCGGCCGTTCCGGTCAGCGTGATGTCGATGGTGTTGTCGGGCAGGCCCGCACCACCCCAGCGGCGGGTCAACTCGGAGCCGAGCATGGTGCCCACGGTGCGGTTGACGTTGCGCACCGGCAGGTCCAGCCGGACCGGCTCACCGTCGGCCAGCGCGCCCTCGGCCAGTGCGATGAGGGTGTTGTCCAGCGCCTTGTCCAGCCCGTGGTCCTGCTCCACGGTCCGGTGCCGGGGCGCCTCGACGTCCAGGTCGGCTGGTAGGTGCAGGATCGGCGACAGGTCCAGCCCGGCAGCCTTCCAGTGGTCGATCGCCGGGCGAGTGTCCAGCACCTCGGTGCGCCCGATCGCGTCGGCGAGAGTGCGGAATCCGAGCGCTGCCAGGTACTCGCGGACCTCCTGGGCGATGAACTCGAAGAAGTTGACGACGTACTCGGCCTTGCCGGTGAACTTCGCGCGCAGCACCGGGTTCTGAGTGGCCACGCCCACCGGGCAGGTGTCCAGGTGGCAGACCCGCATCATGATGCACCCGGAGACCACCAGTGGGGCGGTGGCGAAGCCGTACTCCTCAGCGCCCAGCAGCGCTGCGATCATCACGTCGCGACCGGTCTTGAGCTGGCCGTCGGTCTGCACGACGATCCGGTTCCGCAGCTTGTTGGCGATCAGCGTCTGCTGGGTCTCGGCCAGGCCCAGCTCCCAGGGCGTGCCGGCATGCTTGATCGACGACAGCGGTGAGGCCCCGGTGCCACCGTCGTGCCCGGAGATCAGCACCACGTCGGAGTACGCCTTGGCCACCCCCGCGGCCACCGTGCCGACCCCGACCTCCGATACCAGCTTGACGTGCACCCGGGCCCGCGGGTTGGCGTTCTTCAGGTCGTGGATCAGCTGCTTGATGTCCTCGATGGAGTAGATGTCGTGGTGCGGCGGCGGCGAGATCAGCCCCACCCCCGGGGTGGAGTACCGGGTCTTGGCGATCCACGGGTACACCTTGGTGCCGGGTAGCTGCCCACCCTCACCGGGCTTGGCGCCTTGCGAGATCTTGATCTGCAGGTCGTCGGCGTTGACCAGGTATTCGCTGGTCACCCCGAATCGCCCGGAAGCCACCTGCTTGATCGCCGAACGACGCAGGTCCCCGTTGGGGTCGCGGATGTAACGGTCGGCGTCCTCACCGCCCTCTCCGGTGTTGGACTTGCCGCCGAGCCGGTTCATCGCGATCGCCAACGTCTCGTGCATCTCCTTGGAGATGGATCCGTAGGAGATCGCACCGGTCGCGAACCGTGTGACGATGGACTCGACCGGCTCGACCTCGTCAAGCGGGACGGGCTCGCGGACGCCCTCGCGCAGGGCGAACATCCCGCGCAGGGTCATCAGCCGCTGGGACTGGTCGTCGACCAGCCGGGTGTACTCCTTGAAGATCTCGTAGCGGCCCGCCCGGGTGGAGTGTTGCAGCTTGAACACCGTCTGGGGGGAGAACACGTGCGCCTCGCCCTCGCGACGCCACTGATAATCCCCACCCACGGCGAGCTCCCGATGCGGAGCGCGCACCCCGTCGGGAGGAAAGGCACGGCGGTGTCGCATCGCGACCTCGGCGGCCAGCACGTCGAACCCGACCCCACCCAAGCGCGAAGTGGTACCGGTGAAGCAGGGCTCGA
>JBOHHF010000283.1:0-26735 GCA_050700495.1 Pseudonocardiaceae bacterium | reverse complement strand
GTCGGAGCACGAGTTGGCAGGTTGGCGCTGGCGACCGCGACGGTTCCGGAAGCCGAGCGCCGCGGAATCATCGAAGCCCGGCTGGGGGTGCGCAGCTGGCCGCAGCGGGCCCTGCTGGTCACGGCCGTCGACGCCGAGTCGGGTGAGTTCGCCGCCTTCGAACAGGGTAGCCAGGTGGACGGCACCGCAGTGACGCTGATCGATGCCGTTGCGGCTAGCTGCTCGGTGCCGGGGGTGTGGCCACCGACCACTATCGGCGGGCGACGCTGGATCGACGGGGGCGTGCGCTCGACCACCAACGCCGATCTGGCCGCAAGGTATGAGCGGATCGTCGTGCTTGCACCGATCACGCGAGGTTTCCGGCCCACGACTGGAGTGGCTGCCCATGTGGCTGCATTGCGAGAGGGAGCGCAAGTTGCACTCGTCACACCCGACGCCGTCGCTCGACGTGCGTTCGGGCGCAATGTCCTCGACTTGGCGCGCCGAGCACCCGCGGCGCGGGCCGGCCGTGCTCAGGCCGGTTCGGTCGCCGACGAGGTCGCCCGAGTGTGGTCGAAGTAGCCGTCTTCGGGCACAGTTCTCAGTGGTGTCGGCTCAGCTCTCGGGGGTGCCACCATCCTGCTCGGCGAGGAACTGCTCGAGCTCCGCGGCGA
The DNA here is from genome assembly GCA_050700495.1 of Pseudonocardiaceae bacterium. Taxonomy (GTDB): domain Bacteria; phylum Actinomycetota; class Actinomycetes; order Mycobacteriales; family Pseudonocardiaceae. The sequence continues at coordinate 26,082 of JBOHHF010000283.1, read as the reverse complement.
TCTCATCGCCGGTGGGCAACGGCTCGGCATCGCTGGACAGCAGCGGGCGACGATCGGACTCACCTGTGAGGGCGTCGAACCTCGCCTCCAGACCGGCCACCACCGACATGCTCTCTGGCGAGCGCGCGACCTGTTCGTCCACCTCGGCGAGAACCCGCTGGGCAGCGGTCCGTAGCTCTTCGAGGGGCAGGTCCAGCCCACTGCTGCGGGCCAGATGCTCCAACAGCCCGCGGGCGGATTCTGGGTACTCGATGCGAGCCAGGTAGTGCGGCACCTGCACGACGAAACCCATCGCGTCGTGCCCGGCTTGGCCCAGCCTCAGCTCCACCAGCGCCCCAGCATGGCCGGGGATTTCCATGGTGCCGAACCACGGTTGGTAGTCAGAGATCAACTCACGACGAGTGGCGTGTGCAGTGACCGTCACCGGCCGAGTGTGCGGAACCGCCATCGGCACTGCACCCAGACCCACCGTCAGGTCTATCCCGAAGCGCTCGACGAGGTCGCGCACCGCGTCGGTGAACCGCTCCCACTGCAGATCCGGCTCCGGGCCAGCAAGCAGCAGGAACGTGGTTCCCGCGCTGTCACGTACCTCGTGCAGCACCAACTCGGGCTGCTCATAGCCCGCCCAACGGTCCTCGTCGAAGATCATCATCGGGCGGCGGGAGCGGTAGTCCAGTAGCTGGTCGACGTCGAATGTAGCGAGGACGCGATGCTCCAGATTGGCTAGCAGATGTGCCACTGCCACGTGCCCGGCTTGGCCCGCATCGACAAACCCGGTCAGGGCGTGTACCAGTACTGTAGCCGTCGGGGCTGAAGGCTCCGCCTCGACTCGGTACAGGTCGGCGGTCACTCTGGCTGCCACCTCGCTTCCGCTCGGTCAACCCCATCATCGTAGGGCTGCGCACTCGATACAACGGCGCAGTTGATACAACGCGGCGCACCGTCGAATCCATCCCGTCCGCCAGCAGCGCGCCGCTGTGCACTCGGCGCAACGGGGGGGACACTCTGCCACCCTTTAGTGGTAACGACTATCGTTTACGATCTGCTTAGCCACGTTGGAAGGAGATCGGAGCACAGTGCGCATTGCCTTCGTAGGCAAGGGCGGCAGCGGTAAGACGACGCTGTCGGCCCTGTTCACCCGTTACCTCGCCGAGCTCGGCCGGCCCGTGCTGGCCGTTGACGCCGACATCAACCAGCACCTCGGTGAGGCGTTGGGTTTGGAGAGCGAGCAGGTCCCACCGTTGGCCGGGCAGCTGTCCTGGATCAAGGAGTACCTGCGCGGCAGCAATCCGCGGATCACGTCAGCCGATGCGATGATCAAGACAACACCGCCCGGTCGGGGGTCCCGGATGCTCCGGTTGGATCCGGACGAGGAGCTGCACCGGCGCTTTGCCCGCCCGGTCGGCGGCGCACAGCTGATGGTCACCGGAGAGTTCGAACCCGAGGACATCGGGGTGAGCTGTTACCACTCCAAGACTGGCGCTCTGGAGCTTTACCTCAACCATCTGGTCGATGAGTCCAGCGAGTATGTGGTGGTCGATATGACCGCGGGCGCCGATGTCTTGGCGTCCGGGCTGTTCACCCGCTTCGACCTGATAATCCTGGTCAGCGAGCCGACCCGGCGCGGGATCAGCGTGTATCGTCAGTTCCGGCAGCACGCCGAGAGCCACGGGGTGAGGTTTCGAGTGGTCGGCAACAAGGTGGCCGCCGAGGATGACACTGCCTGGTTGCGGGGTGAGCTGGGGACCGCCCTACTGGCGACGGTGGGTCAGTCAGCCTGGGTGCGGGCCGCGGAGCAGGGGCGTGCCCCGGCGTTCGATTCGCTGGAGCCTGAGGTTCGACAAGCCCTGGATGCGGTACTCGCGGAGCTTGACGACGTGCAGCGGGACTGGACGGCGTATCACCGCGGTACCGTGCATTTCCACCTGCGTAATGCGAGTGCCTGGGCGAACCAGTCGGTGGGCAGAGACCTCGCCGAACAGGTGGACCCGGAGTTCCTGCCTGTTGTTTGATGGTGTGTCACCGATGGAGGAGGCCCGATGTCGCTGGACGTTCCACCCACGATGATTGAAGCAGCTGAGCGCGGCGAGCTTGATGATGCTGCGTTCGTGACCGTCGTACGGGATTCGTTGCCCTACGCCTGGCAGGTGATTTCGCAGGTAGTTGGCGATCTCGCGGTGAACGCCGGGTCGGAGTTCGCCGATCATGCGGTACCACCGCCGGACGAGGCGGCTCGGGGGCAACTGTTGCGGGCACTGGCCAGCGATGCTATCCGGGGCGCCCTGCAACGCCACTTCGGGGTGCAGCTGGCTTTTCAGAACTGCCACCGGGTGGCGGCGTTCCGTCCTGAGACCGTGTCCGGCGAGGCCTACCGGCGGTTCGTCTCCGCCCGGGATCAGGTGCTGAACCAGACACCAGAGCTTCGGGACTGCTGAACAGCTGCGCCGGCGGTCTTGAATTGATGGTCGAGCAAGATCGATTTCACACTTGCCGTCCGGGACGGGCAGGCTTCCGCGCATGCCGCTGCTACCGCGACACCTCGTCCCCTTTCTTTCCGCCGCACTGCGTAGTCCGGCCACCATGGGCGCCGTGGTGGCGAGTTCCTCGCACCTGGCGGCCCGGCTGGCCGCGGTGGTGCCCCAGGTCGGGGAGCCGGTCGTGGTCGAGCTCGGGCCTGGCACCGGGTCGGCCACCACCGCTATCGAGCATCGACTCGCCGGTCGTGGGCGGCACGTGGCAGTCGAGATCGACCCGGTGCTGGCCAGGTACTTACACGCCCAGTATCCCGACGTCGAGGTGCTGGTCGGGGACGCCGCTGAGCTAGCCCGGCTGCTCGCCGAGCGCCAGGTGCCCGCGGTGGACGCCGTGGTCAGCGGGTTGCCATGGTCGCTGATCGACGCCGACGCGCAGCGCGCCATTGTGGAGGCGACGGCCCGCTCCCTGCGTCCCGAGGGTTCATTCACCACTTTCGCCTATGTGCACGCGCTGCCGATGACTCGGGCCCGCAAGTTCCGTGTGCTGCTCGGCGAAGTGTTCGACGAGGTGCTCATCACCCGAACGGTCTGGTGGAATCTGCCTCCAGCGGTGACCTACGTCTGCCGTCGGCCGCATCAGGTCCGGACCATGAGCCAGCTTCCCGACGCGGCAGAATAGGCCATCTGCCCGACATTTCAGCAGCCCGCTGCGGGTTTGGCGGGATGGTAGTCCACACCCATCCTGCAGTCCACAGCCGGCAAGGACATGGCTGTCCCCGGAGGCGCTGCCGGAGGACCGTTCGGCAGCATGAACGCACCCGCTGCCGGCCGTATCCGGCTCTCTGACCCGGCTGAGCTGATCGCCGCCGTTCCGCACCTGTTGGGTTTTCACCCGCATGACTCCGTGGTGCTGTTGGCACTGCACGGTAAGAGGCTGGGGCTGACCCTGCGAGCTGATCTGGTCGATGACATCCAAGCGCCGCTGCTAGCCGAACAGCTGCTGGCGCCGATCGCCCGGCAACGACCCACCGGTGTCGCACTGGTCGTGATCGGGGGAGAGCTCGCCCCTGACGGCGATCCCCCACATCGCGCGTTGGTGGATGTCCTCGACGACATGCTAACCAGCGCTGGGCTCCCACTGGTCCACGCGGCCTGGACGGCGCAGACCCTGGACGGCGCGCCGTGGCGCTGCTATGACGATCCACAGTGTGCTGGCACGGTGTCCGATCCTGCGGCCAGCCCGCTGGCGGCCGCTACGGTCGCGGCGGGTGCGGTGACCTTCAAGAGCCGGGAAGAGATGGCCGCCCTGCTGGATGCGGAGGATCCCGCGGCACTGCAACGCCGGGCCGCACTTCTGGACGCCGCCGATGCCGACCACCCGATGAGTCCCAAGCTGATAGGCCGACGGCTCGCGCAGTTGAAGGCACTGCACCGAGCGGCTGCGGCGGGAGATGTCGTGCTGAGCGACAGCGTCGTCGCCGAGGTGGCCTCCGCGTTGTGTGATCACCGCGTTCGAGACGCCTGCCTGCCTTGGTGCACGGGTTCCGGCGCGGTCGCCGCGGAGCGGCTGTGGCTGGCTCTTGTTCGAGCGACCCCTGCACCGGAGCGGGCCGAACCCGCTGCATTGCTGGCACTGGTCGCTTATCTCCGCGGGGACGGTGCGCTGGCTGGTGTCGCGCTGGACGCAGCTGTGAAGGCCTGCCCGCAGCACTCACTGTCCGGGTTGTTACGGGCCGCGCTGGACGGGGGACTGCCCCCGGAGGTGCTGCGTACTGTCGCGGCGGACGCCGCCGCGGCCCTCCCTCGACTTCCGCGCAGAAACCGTAAACGACGAGCGCGACGAAAGCGATGACCGGGTCAGTTGGTGGCGCAGACGGAGTCCGAGGCAGCGGAGTTCTAGGCAGTGAAGTTCCAAACAGTGAAGTTTCAGGCATCGGCCACGATCGTGGCGAGGTCGGCCCGCTCCGGTTTCCAGCCCAGCTCGCCGCGCGCTCGATCGCTGGAGGCGATGAGTACTGCCGGGTCGCCCGGCCGCCGCGCGGCGGATTGCGCCGGGATGGGGTGCCCGGTGACCTGTCGGCAGGTGTCCACCACCTGTTGTACCGAGAAGCCGGTGCCATTGCCCCAGGTTGTAGATCCGATGTGCGCCAGGCACAGCGTGCTCGAGCGCAAGCAAGCTCACGGCGGCCAGGCCGTGTGCGGCGGCGTAGGAGCCGATCGCGAGCTTCGTCGCCCCGTACGGGTTAGTAAGTACGGTGGTGGCGTTCTCGGTGATCGGCACCGACGCGGATTCTCTGTAGGTGGCCGCTGTCGAGGAGAACACCAGCCGAGGAGTTCCGTGCTCGCGCATCGCCTCGCGCAGCCGCACCGAGGCCACCACATCGCCCAGCCAGTAGCGCTGCGGCTGCACCATCGGTTCCCGACCAGAGGGCGGGCGGCGAAATGCAGCACGCCGTCGAAACCCTCGGCCAGCACCGTCCCGGCGCCCTCGACGAACCGGCAACCAGTCGGCACTGCGTCCGCGTGCCGGTGGACAGGTCATCCAGGACCACTCCGACAGCCCGGTGGTCGCCGACGGGCCAGTCACCGCCGACGGGCCAACACTGCATGGGCAAGCGCACGATCTACCTCGACCGTGGACCCTCCGCCGGAAAGCACCACCGGATGGTCTGCCCGTGCCGCAGCGGCTACGTGCACCACATTGCCGGGCACCGCGTCGACTTTGTGTAGATCCGCCATCAGGGCCGGGTCCAGCTGCACATGCTCGGCGATGCGTCGCACCTCCACCGCACCGCCACCACGACGGGCCACCTCGTCAAGGCGGACGAGATCGGGTTCGATCGGCGCGGCGCCTTCCCCAACCCCAACCCCGAGCTCATCGAGTCCCGGGATCGGGTTCCCGTACGGAGACGTGGTCGGGTTGCCCAGCAGCGTGATCAGCTTGCGCTCCACGGCCTCGCTCATCACGTGCTCCCAGCGGCAGGCCTCGTTGTGCACCTGCTCCCACTCCAGCCCGATGACGTCGACCAGCAGACGCTCGGCCAGCCGGTGCTTGCGCATCACCGATGTGGCCCGGTTGCGGCCCTCCGCGGTGAGCTCGAGGTGCCGGTCGTCGGCCACGGTCAGCAGGCCGTCGCGCTCCATCCGAGCCACTGTCTGGCTGACGGTAGGCCCGCTTTGTCCGAGGCGCTCAGCGATTCGCGCTCGTAACGCGACCACACCTTCCTCCTCGAGCTCGAAGATGGTGCGTAGGTACATCTCGGTGGTGTCGATGAGATCGTTCACACCAGTCTCCCTCGGTTGATGCCAATGGTAGTGGTCCATCGCGCACGCTGTGGAGTATTCGCTGGCAGTGACCGGCAGGATGGATGATATGCATCCGCTGATCACGCCCCGTCAGCTGGCCGACCTCCTTGGCAGCCGCGAGCCACCCACCGTGGCAGACGTGCGGTGGTCACTCACCGGTCCACCCGGCCAGATCGATTACCGGGCCGGCCACTTGCCCGGGGCGATCTTCCTCGACGTGGACACTGATTTGGCTGGCCCGCCGGGCCCAGGCGGCCGGCATCCCCTCCCGTATCCAGCGGCGTTGCAGGCCACCCTGCGCGCCGCCGGTATCCGTACGGCAGCGCCTGTGGTCGCCTACGATGCCGCGGACGGGTCGGTGGCGGCACGGCTGTGGTGGCTGCTGCGCTGGGCAGGACACCCTGTGGCCGCGGTGCTCGACGGGGGGATCGCGGCGTGGCGTGCGGCCGGGCTGCCGGTGACCATCGAGGTACCCGACCCCCGCGTCGGCACGATCAAGGTGCGGCCCGGGTCAATGCCAGTGCTCGACGCGGCGCAGGCCGAGGCACAGGCCCGCGACGGTGTGCTGCTCGACGCGCGGGTGCCGCCCCGCTACCGCGGCGAGACCGAGCCGGTGGACCCCCGGGCCGGTCACGTACCCGGCGCGTTGAATGCACCGTTCAACGAGCTGACCGATGTGCAGGGACGGTGGCTCACGTCCACCCGGCTACGCGAGCTTGCGCAGCGCTGGGGGGCCACTGGCGCGGAGATTGGTGCCTATTGCGGTTCAGGGATCAACGCGTGTGCGCTGGTGCTCGGGCTGGAAGTCGCTGGAGTCACCTCCCCGCAGCGCCCGGCAGCGCTCTACGCCGGGTCGTGGTCGCAGTGGTGCACGGACCCCGACCGCCCGGTGGTTACCGGTCCGAGTCCCGGGTAGGGATCGTCACCTACCGCGTCACCGCACCGGTCGGTACCGAACGGTAACGTCTCAGATCATGAGCGCTGCTCCCGCCGCTGTCGTCTGGGATGATGCCTTGCTCGGCTACGACCTCGGTGGGCGGCACCCGCTGGATCCCATCCGGCTGGACCTCACCATCCGGCTGGCCCGCTCTTTGGGTGTTCTGGACGGTGTATCGCTACTGACACCGGTGCAAGCGACCGATGACGAACTGCGCATGGCGCACTCCAATGACTACCTCGACGCGGTCAAGAACGCGTCGCGCGGATACAGCAGACACGGTCTAGGCACGTCGGACAACCCGGTTTTCCACCGTATGCACGAGGCCTCGGCATTGGTCGCCGGTGGATCTCTACTTGCCGCCGACGAAATCGTCAGCGGTCGCGCTGCACGGGCGGTGAACATCGCGGGTGGGCTGCACCATGCGATGCGCGACCACGCCTCGGGCTTTTGTATCTACAACGACTGCGTACTGGCGATTCGTCGGCTGCTCGAGGGAGGCACGTCTCGGGTGGCCTATGTCGACATCGACGTGCACCACGGCGACGGCGTACAAGAGGCCTTCGCCGACGACCCTCGGGTACTCACCATCTCGCTGCATCAGAACCCGGCCACGCTCTGGCCGGGCACCGGGAACTCGGCCGACATCGGGGCTCCCGGCGCCGAGGGCTCGGCGGTCAACGTGCCGCTGCCGCCGGGTACCACCGACGACGGATGGTTGCGGGCCTTCCATGCTGTAGTGCCCGCTCTGCTGCGAGCGTTCGGACCCGAGGTTCTGGTGACCCAACATGGCGCCGATACCCACGCCGAGGACCCACTTGCCGACCTCGCGTTGTCGGTCGACGGTCAGCGCACCGCGCATCGCGCACTGGCCGACCTGGCCGACACGACAGCCGGCGGGCGCTGGCTGGCACTGGGCGGGGGCGGGTACTCCCTGTTCCGGGTAGTACCTCGTTCATGGACACATCTATTGGCCACCCTGCTCGGCCGCAAGGTTGACCCGAACACCCCGGTGCCGGACGCTTGGGTCGACCATGCCGTCACCGTGGCGCGCGGCGTGCAGCTGCCGAATTCGATGACCGATGGGGTCAAGCCCCATTGGACGCCCTGGGACGGGACCGCAGACACCGGTGTGGATCAGGCGATTGCGGACACCCGGCGCGCGGTCTTCCCGCTGCATGATCTGGATCCCGCAGATCCTCGAGGCTGACCGTGGCCGGATGAGATTGCAACCTTCGGCGCGGGCCATTGCGTCTGGTAGAGCGTGAGGCTATTGAACTCCACCGTGGCCAGTCTCGCCCTACTCAGTGCGCTCATGGCGTGCGGCGCTAGTGCGGCGGCGCCTGCTGCCTGGTTGATCACCTGTGCCGAAAGTCGGAAGGCCGGGCCCCCGATGAGCCCGACCTTCCGGGGCGCGCGACAGCCTGCGGGTTGACCGCCCAAGTCGCGTGGTCTGTGTCACATTTTGGTCACGTTCCAGCCGACAGTGCCCGTCGCGCGGCGCGCCGTCAATGCCGCCATTCGAGCGATAACCCGCTGAAGCCGGAGATCAGCTGGCGTATGCCCGCAGCCGCTCCGCACGATCCCCATGGCGCAGCTTGGCCATGACCTCGCGCTCGATCTGACGCACCCGTTCACGGGACAGACCGAAGCGCTTGCCGATCTGGTCAAGCGTGTGCGGCTGGCCGTCGTCGAGGCCGTAGCGCAGCCGGATGACTTTCTGCTCCCGGTCTTCGAGAGTGGCCAGCACTCGGCGCAGATCGTCCTGCAGCAATCCGGAGATCACGGCGGACTCGGCGTCGGTGGCCTCGGCGTCCTCGATGAAGTCGCCCAGCGGCGCTTCCTCCTCGGCACCGACCGGCATGTCGAGGCTTACCGGGTCCCGGGAGTGATCGAGCAGGTCGCCGACCTTCTCCACCGGGATGCCGGACTCGTCGGCCAGTTCCTGGTGAGTGGCTTCGCGGCCTAGCCGCTGGTGGAGGTCCCGCTTGATCCGGGCTAGCTTGTTCACCTGCTCCACCAGGTGCACCGGAAGCCGGATGGTGCGTCCCTGGTCGGCCATGCCGCGGGTGATGGCCTGGCGGATCCACCAGGTGGCGTAGGTGGAAAACTTGAAACCCTTGGTGTAGTCGAACTTCTCCACCGCCCGGATCAGGCCTAGATTGCCTTCCTGAATGAGGTCCAGCAGCGGCATTCCACGGCCGGTATAACGCTTGGCCAGCGACACCACCAGGCGCAGGTTGGCTTCTAGCAAATGGTCCTTGGCCTTATGGCCATCCTGCACCAGTCGCGTCAGGTCGTTACGCCGGGTAGGTGACAACCGCGTCGCGGTATCAAGCATGTGGCGAGCGAACACACCCGCCTCGATGCGCTTGGCGAGCTCAACCTCCTGCTGCGCGGTGAGCAGCGCGGTGCGTCCGATACCGTTGAGGTAAACCCGAACTAAATCGGCTGCCGGGCTCTGCGCATCCAGGTCTGCCTCAGTACCGGCGTCCCGTTCCATGGTGATGTGCGCGGCGGTCATCAGGTTCCTTCCTGCGAGGGGTCCTCGTGCCGACTTTCGGTGCGCTCCGAGTCGGCACGCGGCGCTGCACGAGCCTGCCAGCGGGTGCCCGCAACGATGACTCGTACAACGTCGGGAGCTTGGATTCCGTTCCCGAACCCTCGCCTGGGACGACGAACAACTGTCCGGCGAAGTGCCGGATCCGCCGGACCCTCAGACACTTCTCAGGTTGGTGACCGTTCGTGGCCGTTATCCCTGGGGTTGGTGGTTCATGAAGGGCGTCACACTTCGAGGAGCACCGTGAACGGACCGTCGGCTACGCTGCGCACGGCCATCATCGCGCCGAAGCGTCCGGTGGCCACGGTGGCGCCGCGGGCTCGGAGCTGGGTGATGACCTCCTCGACCAACGGCTCGGCCTGTTCCGGCCGGGCGGCTGCGGTGAAGGAGGGCCGCCGGCCCTTGCGAGCCGTCCCGTAAAGAGTGAACTGGCTGACCACCAGCACTCCGGCGTCGGTGTCGGCGACCGAGCGTTCGCCGCGCAGGATCCGCAGTTCATGCAGCTTGCGGGCCATCTTTTCGGCCTGCGCGGAGCCGTCGTCGTGGGTGACACCGAGCAGCACCAGCAGCCCCGGCCCGGCCAGCTCGCCGACCACCTGGTGGTCAATGAGCACGGCTGCCTCAGTGACCCGGCTCACCACCGCTCTCATGGTAGGTCCAACCATGCGGGGGCCGCGAAATCTAGGCTTAGCAGGGGAGACACGGCGATGGATCCTGCCAGGCCAACCTGGCGAGGATGCCGGTCCCGCCCACTTGCGCTGCACCCGCTCCGTCGGGACGCTCGTTCAGGATCCGGAGCCGAGTAGGAGATGGTTGTACGTGACCCCGTCAGCCCCGCAGCAGAGTAAGTACCGAGCCCCGCGACCGCCGGGAGGGTCACCAAGGACGCCTCCGCAGGACAAGTCGGGGGCCGACCCGTTGCGGGCGGTACGCCAGGAGGCCGCTGATGTCGCCTCGTCGATCCGGTCGCTGCTTGGCATCGACTCCGCGATGGCCGAGCTGGATCCCGCCGGACTGGGACTGGCGCTGAGCAAGCTTGCGATGTCCGTCGCAGGGCAGCCAGTTTGGTTCACTCGATCGACGCTGGGCTACGGCATGCGCAATGCCCGGGCCGCTGCGACCGCGTGGCTGCGCAGCGTGGGGTTGCAGCGCGATGGAGCAGATGAACGGGGCACGGACTTCCGGTACTCCGACCCGGCCTGGACCAGCAATCCTCTATTCTACCTGCTGCGCCAACAGCACACGCTGCTTGAGGGCTTTCTGCAGGAACTGCTCGACGGAGCAGCGGACCTGGATGAGACCACCCGACGCAAGGCCGATTTCGCGCTGCGGCAGATACTCGACGCCGCCGCGCCCACCAACTGGCTGCTGACCAACCCGGCGGCGCTGAAAAAGGCGTTCGACACCGGAGGCCTCAGCCTGGTGCGCGGAGCCCGCAACCTGGTCCGCGACGTGGCGACAAACAAGGGCATGCCCCGCCAGGTCACTCCCGGTCAGTTCCGCCCAGGCCACGAGCTTGCCGCCACACCAGGCAAGGTTGTGTTCCGCAACCGGCTGATCGAGCTGATCCAGTACGAGCCGCAGACCGAGACGGTGCACGCGGTTCCGCTGCTGTTCAGCCCGCCGTGGATCAACAAGTACTACATCATGGACCTCGCTCCCAAGAAGAGCTTGGTGGAGTGGGCCGTGCAGCATGGGCATAGCTGTTTCATGATCAGCTACCGGAATCCGGACGATACCCTGGCTGCGCTGACCATGAGTGACTACCTGCGGGAGGGACCGCTGGCCGCGCTGGAGGTCGTCGAGGAGATCACTGGGGCGCAGCAGACCACCATGGCCGGGCTGTGTCTGGGCGGCACCTTGGCCACGGCCACGCTCGCCTGGCTCGCGGCCCGTGGGGAGGACCGGGTCCGATCCCTGACCGTGATGAACACACTGCTCGACTTCACCGTGTCCGGTCAGCTCGGCGTGTTCACCGACGAGGCCACCATCCAGCGGATGGACCGCATCATGCAACGCAAGGGCTACCTGCCCGCAAGCAGCATGGCCACCACGTTCAACTTACTGCGAGCCCGGGATCTGGTGTGGAACTACGTGGTCAACGACTGGTTGCTGGGAGAGCAGCCGGCGCCATTCGACATGCTGAGCTGGAATTCTGACTCCACCAGGATGCCGGCGGCGATGCAGACCGAGTACCTGCGGACCTTGTACTTGGAGAACCGGCTGGCGAAAGGTGAGCTCGAGCTGGCCGGGGAGCGGCTGGATCTCATCCGGGTCCGCCAGGACAGTTATTTCGTGTCCGCCGAGAGGGACCACATCGCGCCGTGGAAGGCGGTCTACGAGAGCGCCCGACTACCCGGTGGCACCGTGCGGTTCATGCTGTCCAACTCTGGGCATATCGCCGGTGTGGTCAACCCGCCGAACCCGAAGTCCAGGCACTGGGTCGGTACGGCGGACACGTTGCCCGAGGACCCAGAGGTATGGCGTGAGCAGGCCACCGAGGTCACCTTGTCCTGGTGGGAGGACTGGACGCCGTGGATCGCTGAGCACGCCGGGAAGCAGCAGGCTCCGCCTCCGATGGGCAGCACCATGCACCCGCCGCTGGAGGATGCCCCGGGCAGTTACGTGCGCCAGAAGTGACAACTTGCGTCCCGTATGTCACAGGCCATCGACCGCGGGATGATGGGGTCATGGCGAGTGCGAATGACGGCGGCGCCCCGCCCGGCCCCTGGCAGGCCCAGCTTGAAGCGCTGGGGGGGTTCATCCGGGCCCAGCGGCAGCTGGCCGACCTGTCGCTGCGCGAGATGGCGGCCCTGACTCGAATCTCCAACGCCTACCTCAGCCAGGTCGAACGTGGTCTACACCAGCCGTCGCTGACGGTGTTGCGAGCCATCGCGGATGCGCTTGGACTGACCACCGAACAGCTGCTTGTCAAGGCGGGTTGGGTGCAGTCCGCGGCCGACGACGTCCGCACCGATCGGCCGGCCAGCACGGAGGACAGCATCCGCTGCGACCCGCGGCTCACCGAGGCCCAACGCGAAGCTCTGCTCGGGGTGTACCGCAGCTTCATCGAGGGTAGGACGCGGTAGCAGCAGTCCAAACGGCTTTGCTTGACATACTTATCAATAGCGCTTACTTTGGTGATCGTACCCGATGAGCTAAGGAGAGGGATGACGATGACCACGTCGCAGGAGACCATGACCGATGCCGCCCGTCGCGGCCAGGAAGCCATCACCAGCGCGCTGCAGATTTGGGCAGAGAGTGTTCAGAGGTTCGTGCCGATGTCGGACACCAAGTTGCGCGGCGCCGTTGAGGCCGTGGACAACATGTTCGACTTCTACGAGCAGATGCTGGTTACCCAGCGGGAGTTCACCAAGAGTGTGATGGCCGCTACCACGTCGGCCACCACTAAAGCTGCCTATGTTGCACAGGATGCCGCCAAGGACATGGAGTATGCCGCCAAGGACATGACCAAGGACATGGTTCCGAACAGGGACGTGGCCCCGAACAAGGAAGCGGCCTCGAGAAAGAGCTGATCCAGCCCCCTGCGCTCTCGTCAAGTGCCGCTCAGACTCCCTAAGATGGCGATCATCGGACTGGGGTGAGTTGAGCGCACGAGAGGGGTAGGGGCCCATGACGTCGACCGGGTTGTTGAGCGGGTCCGTCGACCGTGCACAACGGCTGTCTGAACTGCTCAAGAGGGCTGGTGCCGACCCGGTCGTCGCAACCGATCCGGCCGACCCGGTCCCCTACGGGCTCGACTTCTACATCCAGCTGCCGGTCACCATCCGCCCGGAGGGTGACACCGCGGTGGCGCGTGTCGGCTCGTTTCTGTCCGCGGGCCTGCTGGCCCGCTTCCGCGCAGTCGAGCGAGTGCTCCCGGCGCTGCGGCCCGGCGCCACGGTGGTGCTGGTGTCAGGCAACATGCCGGATGAGGTTTCGCTGCCCGACGACCGGCGATCCCGGTTGGCGCTGCTGCACCTGCTGGCGCATGCCACCCGAGCCGAACTCGCCATCAGGCAAGTGCAGGTCAAGGTGGTCAGCAACCAGCGCAGCGACCACGAGATCGTCCAGTACGCGCTGGGCGGTGACGATGCGGAGACCCAGGGGGAGGCTCAGGAACGGGCCGGCGCGGCCACCGCCTACCAGGACTGGCGCACCGAAGTAATGGGACTGGTCGGCATAGATATCTGACCGACATCTGATGCGGCCTGGTGAGGGTGATATCCGGCCGCCACCTTCAAGCAGTAGCCTGTTAAGGCATCCATACTGCTGAGGAGGTCACCGGTGAGCTTGATGTTGAGTCAGGACGCACCGGCAGACGCCTTGCTGGACCGAGATCCGCTGGCGTTGCTGCTGGCGATGGTTCTCGATCAGCAAGTGCCGATGGAGCGGGCCTTTGCGGCACCGTATGAGCTGGCGCAGCGTCTGGGCCACGATCTCGACGTTCACGAGCTGGCCGACTACGATCCGGACGCGCTGGCGGATCTGTTCGCGAAGCAGCCGGCATTGCACCGGTACCCCAAGGCGATGGCTGGACGGGTGCAGCAGATCTGTCAGGTGCTGGTCGAACGCTACGACGGCGATGTGACGGGGCTGTGGCGAGACGTCCCAGACGCCCACGAGCTACTCGAGCGCCTCGTCGCGCTGCCGGGCTACGCGATCCAGAAAGCGCAGATTTTCGTAGCGCTACTCGGTAAGCAGCGTGGCGTGCAACCGGAGAGCTGGCGGGAGGTGGCAGGTTCCTACGGTGAGGAGGGCGTCTACCGCTCGGTAGCCGACGTCACCGACGCCGCCTCGCTGGCCAAGGTTCGGGAGTACAAGCAGGAGATGAAGGCTAAGAAGAAGTAGGAGTATCAAGGGACGGGAAGTGATGTCGTGCGGGATCCGCATGAGCATGGCCGCCGGTGGGAGGACTCCCCTGTGCTCATCACCGCGGCGGAACCTTCCTACGCCGAGCAGTACGCCATTCGTCGACGCAAATACGCGATCCTGATGTCGGCCCGCATCCCGTGCCTGGTCCTGGCGGGTGTGTTCTACCAGACCTGGTGGCTTGCGATGGCCTTCGTCGTGCTTTCCGTGCCGCTGCCGTGGATGGCGGTGCTCATCGCTAACGACCGCACTCCCCGCAAGACCGAGCACGTCAGCAGGCTCCGACACGCTCCGCAAGGGCGCGAGTTGGAGAGTCGTGACCACACCATAATCGAAGGGTGACTCCGCGCCACAACCGCTGAGCAACCATCTGGATGCGCATCATGGAGGTGCGAGCATGCCTACCCAAACGCTGCCTGATGTCGACGCTCGTCCTGAGGGCACCGATACCACCAGCGATGACACTCCCAAAATGTTTCACTACGTGCGAAAGAACAAGATCACCGAGAGTGCCGTGATGGGCACGCACGTGGTGGCCCTGTGCGGCGAAGTGTTCCCCGTGACCCGCTCGCCCAAGCCCGGTGCCCCGGTGTGCCCGCAGTGCAAGGAGATCTACGAGTCCCTGCCCTGAAGCGGGGACGACGTGATGGGCGACGCCACCTTCACACTTCGACGGACCTATCGCGGGGGACACCGTTCTACCAGCCCGGCGACCGCGCCGACCTGCTGGTCCGCGTCACCAGCCCGATCGCGAGCTTTGGAACGATCACCGGAGACTCCAGGATTCCCGGCCACCGCGATCCACGGCTGGCCAGCCAGCCCCGTAACCCGGTACTCAGTCCGTCCAGACGCGGCGGGGTCCGTCGTCGGCCGGCGGCCGGGTGGCTTCCCACACCCGGCGCCAGGGGGCCATCTCGCGGCTGTCAGCGGGTTGGCCCGCCGCAGTGGTGGGCAGGACGGCACGCGAGCTGGTGGGTAGTGCCAGCGAATCGTCAGCTGCCGCCCGCAGGGCGCGATACCAGCCGAGGTCGTCCTCGGCCCAGAGGGTGGCCACGGCACGCGCCAGTCTGGTGCGGAACTCGGGCGCGGTCTCGTCCGCCCGGATGCGCAACGGTCGTCCGATCCGGACGGTGACCCGGGGCCTGCCGGGATGCGGCCAGCGCCGCCCGCGGGGCATCGCGGCGAACGTGCCGCGCAACGCGATCGGGACCGCTGGCACACCCTTCATCGCGCAGAGTTGCGCGGCACCCAGCTTGAACGCGGTGAGCCAGCCGTCCACAGTGCGGCTGCCCTCCGGGTAGAGCAGCAGGCTCCAGCCGTCGTCGACCAGCTCGGCGGCCAGGCTGCGGCCCCGTCGCGATCCGCGCCGCTCGACCGGGAAGGCGTTGAACAGCAGGGTGGTGGCCGCGGCGAGGGCCCGGGAGTCGAAAAAGTAGTCGGCTGCCGCCCCGACCGCGAGATTTTCGGTGATCCGCCGTGGTAAGGACCCCAGGATCAACGGGGTATCCAGGTGGCTGGAGTGATTGGCGATGAAGATCGCCGGTCCGCGAACACTCTCCAGGTATTCCCGGCCGTGCACTACCGGCCGGGTCTGGCTCCAGACCACTGGCTTGAGCACGCCGTGCTGCAAGGCACTACGAAGTGCTCCGGCAGGGGCGGTTCGGGCCCAGGCAGTAGGGAAGTCGTCCCCGTTGTCCGGCAGCTCCCAGCGCTGCGCGGAGCGCGGTACCCGCGCCCGGCCCCGCCAGTCCCGGCCGTGGCGCAGCAGCTTGAGCTCATCGCGCAGCGCACTCAACGTACGTCCGCCAGCACCATCGGCGGTGCGTGCAGGTAGCTGATCTGCGGGTCGGGACCGACGGTGTCCCGGGCCAGCTCCAGCGCGTCAGCCAGGCTGGATGCGGCGCGAAAGCCCAGCCGCGCGGTGGTCGACCGGTCACCTCCGACGAAGATCACGTCATCCAGATGTTGCATCGCATGCGCACCCCAGTACCACATGTAGAACGGGTGCACGCCGTGGTAGGCGTAACTGGTCCGGTACAGATGGGTGTACCAGGGATCGGTGGCGAACTGTTTCTCGTACTTGGTCTCCAGCGTCACCGGATCGGTGGTCTCGGCCAGCAGCTCGTAGAAGTCGATGTAGCTCGGGTGATGTACCGGATGGAACTCGTGCGGCATGGGGTGGTAGAAGATCGCCACCCCGCCTTGGCGCACGATCGGCTTGCCCCGGTAGAGGTTGAAGAAGTAACCGAGTCCCAGCGACATCACCAGGATCGGATTCATGATCGAGTTCACGTTGTACGGGCAGATGTAGGGCAGTCCGAAAATGGCCACGTCGGCCTGCCCGGGCACCTCGGTGAGCTGCTGGCGGTGCACCGCGGCCAGGGTGTGCGGGTGCACCTCACTCGGCGCGCCGGCGTGCACCCCGGTGACGCCGTAGGGTGCTTCGGTGGACTGCCAGATCCGCCGCCGCAGCTTCGCGGTCACCAGGTCGTTGCTCCGTTTGACCGCCAGATAGCTGGCCTGATCGGTGAGATTCCACTCCCACTCGCGGCGGGTGAGGAAGCGCAACGCGGCGGGGAACGGTTCGTTGTTCAGCGTCGTCTCGATCGTGAACACCGGCACGTGGCCGCCGATCAGGTCGGCCATCCGGTCGTAGGACTGGTGCATCGCCGAGTTCGGGGGATCGTTGAACGAGCGCGAGTGTCGCAGCGAGTGCACATTGTGGTGGTGGCGCAGGCTGGCATAGCTGGCCAACCCCACGGACACCGACTTCGAGCCGCCGTTCATCGCGGTGAGCGTGATGTTGACGTAGACGATCAGATCGCTTTCGGCGGCCCGGCGGTTGATCTCCACGTCCTCGCCGTGTGGTGTGGTACCCAGGTGCAGGAGATCGTCGGGGTCCTCGGCGTCGTGGTTGCGCAGGTGATCAGGATGGAAGGCGCGGAACACCCGCTCGCCGACGGTACGCTTGAGCTCCGCGGGGGTCATCCGTCGGTGCAACGAGTTGGCGGCGATCAGTTCGACGTCGTCCACTCCGGCGGCGGCGGCCATTTCCAGGACCTGCTCGATCACCCGCTGCCGGGCGTCCGGGGTGCGCATCGGCGGCAGTGGCAGCGACAGATCGTCGAACACGATGGTCAGCCGCATCCCCCGGTGCAGCAGCTGTGGCAGCGGGTCGCTGCCGTGTGGATTCAGCAAGGCGTGGCGGATCGCGGCCTCGAGGTCGACGACGCCCGGCAGCGACTCCGGGGGATAGATAACCCGGCTGCCCAGCGGCAGGCGCTCCAGCCGGAACCCCTCACCCTCATGCATCAGCATGGGGGGAGTCCGCTCGTCGACGTCGAGCACGAAACCTGGTCTGCCCACACCCTCACCTGCTCCTGTCCGCGGCGATGCACTTAATCTTGACCGGGCGCGAAGACGACCTTGATCGTGCCCAGCCGACCGGCCGCGGCAGCGTGATCGAGTGCGTCACGCCAGCGTTCCAGCGGGTACTTGGTGTCAACGTAACCGTCCAGTGGCGCCGATGCCGCCAGCGCGATGGCCGCCGGGAAATCACCCCGGCGGGGCTCGTCACCCACCGCGGAGGCGTACGCCCCGACCAGGCGCAACTCGCGGTACCACAGCGGGGTGAGATCCACCGCGCCCGAGGGCATTCCCGAGGCGATCACTGTGCCGCCTGCCCGCAGCGACCGCAGCGCGGTGTCCAGCCCGGTCGCACCTCCGGTGCACTCGAAGGCCAGGTCCATCCCGCCGAGCAGGTAGCCCGCGCCGAATTCCGGCTCGACCAGCAGGGCTGCGGTGCTGCGGCGAAGCGCTCTGGCAGTGCATTCGGCGCCGATGACCTGGGTGGCCCCCAGTTCGCGGGCTCGGATGGCCTGGTGAGCGTGCTTGGCGATGACATGCACCTCGCCGGCTGCGGTGAGCTTGCGCAGGGCCAGCAGCGTGAGCAGGCCGACCGTGCCCGCGCCGATCACCAGCGCCGACGCGCCCGGATCGATCGATACCCGGCGCACTGCGTGCACCGCGCACGCCAGCGGCTCCACCAATACCGCGATCTCGTCGGGCAGCGCGTCGGGCACCGGGTGCAGCTGGCTGGCGTGCGCGAGCATGCGACGGCTCCAACCGCCTCCGGTATCGGCGCAGAACCCTGTTTGCAGCCCGGCGGAAAGCCGTCCGGTGGTGATGTGGTCGCAACGGCTGGTGTGCCCGGCGATGCAGGCCGGACAGGCCGGCACTCCACGCGCCGCACACCGCAGCACCGGGTCGATCACTACCCGGCTGCCACGGGGCAGGCCGGGCAGTTCGTCGAGGGTGTGCCCGACCACTTCGTGGCCGAGAACGAAGGGCATCGACGTCAACGGCCCGAGGTAGGGCGAACAGCGGCCGGTGAGCAGGCCGAGGTCAGAACCGCAGATTCCTGACAGCACCGGCTCGACCCGGCTCCAGGACTCGCCAGGCGGGTCCTGGTCGGTCTGCTCGACCAGCCGCAGCGGCGCTAATTTTCCGGCCAGTGCGCCCCCCCACCGGCTTCCGGCGCGGGTACCACTGATCGCGCGGGCGGCGAGGTAACGCCCGGCCGACCGGTGGTATTGCAGCGCTAGGTTCACCGCCGAGCCCCCCGAGAATTGACGCTGAAGTCAGCCCGGGTCACATCGAGCAGCACCTCGAGCAGCCCGCCGGTGTGGGCACCCCAGCGGTGCACCACCCATCGGTGCCGCCGGGCGTGCCGGAACAGCTGGGCGTCCGGGTTGACCACATGCGGATGCCCGACGCACTCCAGCAGCGGGCGGTCGGAGTAGCTGTCGGCGTAAGCGTAGGAGCGATCCAGGTGCAGCCCGTTGCGTTGGGCGTACTGCCGCAGCCACGCCGCCCGCGCCTCGTCGACCAGCGGGGATGCCTCGAGGAATCCGGTGAGCACGCCGTCGGTCGTGTGCATCCGGCTGGCTACCACCTCGTCGAACAGTACGGACAACGGCTCCACGTGCAGATCTACCGCACCGGTGATCAGGATGGTTCGGTGCCCGGCCGCGCGGTGGCGACGGATCTGGCGGGTGGCCTCGGGCATCACCCGGTGCAGCATCGCGTCGCCGAGCACTTCGGTGGCCAATGCTTGCAGCTCGTCGGCCCGCGCACCGGCGTAGCGGCGCAGGAAGGTGCGCAGCAACTCACCGCGGTCGCGACGCTCGGCGTAAAGGTAGCCAGGGGCACATCGGACCAGATCGGCGAGTTCGCCCAGCCAGCCGGAGCGGGGCAGCGTGGCCAGCCGGGCCCACAAATAGGACTCGACGACGTTGGAGGCCACGATGGTGCCCTCCAAGTCGAACACCGCGGCCACGTCGGTGCGCTCGGGCAACGGCAACGAACTGCGCTGACCGGTGGTCGAGCGCACCCGCCGCTGTCCGGCCCGGCGGACCGTGGCCGTGATGGACGGGCAGTGCACGTCCTGCAGGTAGGTCCGCCAGTCGATGACGGTGGGGTCGAAGCCGTGCTCGGTGGCCCGCTGGGTTGGCAGGTCGGCGTGCAGTTCCCGCAGCCGGCGATCGTCGTAGATCACTTCGGCGCGGGCGTACACCCCGTAGAGGTCGGCATACTCCCGCAACTGCATCAGATTCTGTTGGTGGCGACCCAGGCCGGTAAGCCAGTCCTGGGACCGCGTCGACGGCGGTAGTCGCAGCAGTACCGACTCCGCAAGCGCGGCGGCCCGCTCCCCGGCACGCAACATCAGCTCCACCTGCTGGCTGCCGGGAAACCGCCAGGTCGGTGGCGCAACGTGGCCACGGTCGCCAACGGGCACCGGGTGCTTGTCGAAGTACTCCCGGCACAGCACGTACATGTTCTGGAACGTCAGCGGATTGCTCGCGCCTGAGCTGACGTGCAGGTATGCCGGCCCGGTGACGGGTGGCCGGGCGGCGACCGCCAGGATGGCGTTGACGACCAGATCGACCGGGATGACATCGAGCACGGAGTCGGGTAGCCCAGGAAACTCTCGGAGCATTCCGCGTCCGAAGGCGATGATCAGCGGATCGGCCATCTTGAAGCCGTCGATCCATCCCGGGTACGGGTGGCGCAGCGCGCTCTCCACGATAGCGGGGCGGACCACCGAAAGCGGCCGGCCCGCGTGCGCCCACACCTGCTCAGCAACTCGTTCGCCCAGCGCCTTGGTGAGGGTGTACACGTCCGGCCAGCCCAAGCTCCGCGCCCGGGTGCGCCCGTAGTCCACCAGCCGCTGGGCGACCCACTCAGTGCGTAGCTGTTCGGCGTCGGCGGCGGTGGACTGGGGGCCGGCCTTGGCGTGCTGTCGCGCCGCTTGCGCCAGGGCCCGCCGGAGCACCTCCGGGCGCCGAGAGTCCCGCTCCACGTCAGCCCGGGCCGCCAGCGCCATTTCCAACTCGAGGCGCCAGTCCACTTCGTGGTCCAGCGCCGCCTCGGCAACCAGCCCCTTACGGGTACCCGCGACATAGGCGGTGGACACGTGCACCACATGCGGCGAGCCGTCGGTGGCGGCGAGCGTCTCGTAGAGGGTTGCCACGCCCGCGACGTTGGTGCGGAAGGCCTCGTCGACGGGGGGATCGAAGGACACTGTGGACGCGCCGTGGATCACGACGTCCAGGTCGGTGGGCATGAGGACCGAGCCGAGGTCGCCGTCGATGACCGTGACTCGCTCGCCCACGATCCGAGCCAGCCCGTCGGCGCCGAGGCGTTCGCCCAACGAATGGAACACGTTCTTGCGCAGCAGCGCGGTGAGCCGGTCGGCTGCGCGGCGCCCGCCACGCGGCCGGATCAGCACCGAGACCCGGGTGTCCGGGTAGCTGGACAGTAGTCGCTCCAACGTCGCCTGTCCCAGAAACCCGGTGGCACCGGTGAGCAGCACGTGAGATCCGGCGAGCTCGTCGTGGGTGCTCATCTGGGGACCTGGTCATGTCGAGACGCCACAGCATCATGTCCAGACGCCACAGCATCATGTCGAGACACCACAGGGCCGGCCGGGTGAGCACAGTGATAGGCCGTCAGGGCAGCCTCGCACACCAGGCGCACCGGCCAGCCGAGTACTCGGGCAACCCGTTCGGCGTCGGCGAGCTCAGGCTTGGCAGTCTGCACTCCTCCCGGCCCCGCGGCGACCTTGACGCTGATCTCCTGCTTGGCCCCGGGCGGGCCCACCGACACCGGCACGGTGGTCCTGGGAAGTGTGCTGCGCTGCCAGGACGCCCAGCGCACACCCAGCGTGGTGCTATGCCGGAACACTGCGTCCACCACCGCAGGGCGGACCGCCTCGGTGCACAGCGCGGTGAGCACCTGCCCTGGCCTGCCGTGCCGACCGACTGTTGCCGTGGTCCAGCAGTCCCACGCACCGGCCGCCCGGACGGCGACCAGCACTCCCGGCCACAGTTCTGGGTCGAGATCATCGACGGTGGTCTCCACCACGGTGACCGGCTCGGTGGGACCCGGGCCGGTGGGTTGGCCGAATGAGCTTCCGATCACCAGCCGGGTGATGTTGGGCCGTTCTAGGGTATCCCGGTACCCAGCGCCGCAGCCGACCGCGTCGACGGTCATCGGTGGCAGCAGGCCAGGGGTGGCCAGGGTCGCGACCAACGCCGCCCCGGTGGGCGTGGTGCGCTCCCCGGCCAGGTCGCCGCCAGTCAGGGACAGACCGCGGTCGGCGACGATCTGCAGTACGGCTGGTGCCGGGACCGGGATCGTTCCGTGCGCGCTGCGCGCCGTACCGCTGCCGGCCGCCAGCGGCGAGCAGGTCACCATCGCGCCATTGGCGAGCAATCCCAGATCCTGCGCCGCGACTGCTGTACCGACCACGTCGGCCAGCGCATCAGCGGCCCCCACCTCGTGGAAGTGCACTCGCTCGGCGGGGATGCCGTGCACTGTGGCTTCCACGTCGGCGAGCAGGCGAAAGGTGCCGGTGGCCATCCGGGCAGCCGCTGTGCCCAGCTGTGCGGCGCCGATGATGGCCAGCACATCGGTCAGGCCTCGGGTGGGTTGGGGCAGTCCGCTGGGAGGCAGGGTGACCACAGCGCGGGCACAGCGCAGCCCGCAGCGCCGGGTCTGCTCGACGTGGACGTCCACACCGGGCACTCCCAATGAGACGATCGCATCACGCACCACGGCGAGGTCGGCGCCCGCGTCGAGCAGCGCACCGAGCAGCATGTCTCCTGCCACGCCCGCCGTGCAATCCAGGTACGCCGCTCGCGGTTCAGCCACCGTGCACCCGCGCGATGATCTTGATGGCATGCGCTGCCGCGCCGAACCCATTGTCGATGTTGACCACCGACAGACCAGGGGCGCAGGAGGCGAGCATCGCCGCTGCTGCCACGTGCCCGCAGGCGCTCACCCCGTAGCCCACGCTGGTGGGTACCGCCACGACGGGTGGCCGGATCAGCCCGGCTATCACCCCGGGCAAGGTGCCCTCCATTCCGGCGATGGCGATCACGCAGTCCGCCTCGGACAGCTCGTCGAGCTGCGCGAGCAACCGGTGCAACCCAGCCACCCCGACGTCGGCGATCAAGCGGTACCCGGCACCGAGCGCTCGGAGGGTGGCGACCGCCTCCCGAGCGACCGGGAGATCCGAGGTGCCTCCCGTGACTACTGCAACAAGTCCGCGGGCCGGCGGCAGCGCACCGACGATCACGGTCCGACCGATCGGATCGGCCAGCACCGGCTCGGTCGGAAACCAGCTGGCCGCCCGCTGCAGCACGCCGACGGGGCACCGGGTGGCTAGCGCGGGAAACCCGGGATCGGCGCGCCGCTGGGTGGCCAGCAGCTGCAACGTCTGCTCCTCGGTCTTGCCTTCCGCGAAGACGACCTCGGGCACGGCGGTGCGACTCCTGCGGTCGAGGTCCAGGCGCGCCACTCCGACGTCGCCGACCCGGTCACCCGTCACCGGCCCGCCCGCCTGGTCTTGCGCTACGTCTGAGGCTGGGGTGACCACGATACGGACTATCTCACGCGGTCGGCGTGCCACCGGGTCATGAGACGATCGTCGACCATGCGCACCGCCGAATCCCTGGGTCCGCCGCCTGCCGCGGCGACGGCACTGCTCGGCTGGCTGGGGCGGCTGGACGGGCTGGTAGTGGCCTTTTCCGGCGGCGTCGACTCCGCCGTGGTGCTGGCTGCGGCCGTCCGGACGTTCGACGCCGACGCTGTGCTGGCCGCCATCGCCGACTCACCCAGCCTGGCGCGCGCCGAGCTGGCAACCGCCGAGCGCGTCGCCGGGCAGATCGGTGCGGAATTGGTGGTGCTACGCACCGACGAACTCGCCGACCCAGGTTATCAGGCCAATGCGGGGGATCGTTGCTACTTCTGCAAGCAGACGGTGCTTGCCGCCGTGCGCGGTCTCGCGCACCGGCGCGGGTTCACCCACGTCGCTACCGGTACCCATCTCGATGACCGTCGGGCATCGCACCGCCCGGGCCTGCGGGCGGCGGCGGAGCTGGGCGTGTGTGAGCCGCTCGTCGCGGTGGGCGCCACCAAGCAGGTGGTGCGCCTGTTGGCTGCGCACTGGAACCTGACGGTACGAGACAAACCCAGCACCCCGTGCCTTGCCTCCCGGATTGCGGTGGGGGTGCCGGTGACCGCCGACCGGCTGGGCTTGGTGGAGCGGGCTGAGCTGGCCGTTCGCAGCTACCTTGCTGAGCACCGGGTGCCGGTTCGAGACGTACGGGTGCGGCTGCTGGGCGAGACCGGATTCCGGGTCGAGCTCGATCAGGCAGCTCTCGAGGGGATTTCCGGACCGGCCCGGGGAGGGCTGCTGGCCCGGATTGCGGAAGCGGGTATCAGCGGGGATGGAGACCTGGCGCGCTACCAGTCGGGATCCCTCAGCGGCTGAGCGTGAGCGCCGGGTCAGCGTCCGGAAGCCGATGTGGGGGGGTCAGCGGGGCTGGTAGTGCCCAAGTCACTGGACTCGACCCCGTTGTGGTGCAGTTCGATGGTGTGATGGATGTCAGCAGGTGACGGTGCACCGGGTGAGAACGTCTCCGCGGTAGCCGTGATGCGGCCGTCGGTGCTGTGGGACGGCTCGCTGTCCGGGCGGGCCAGGTTGTTGTCCCGGGGGGCTAGCGCTGCGAGGCGAGCCATCTCCCGCCGCCGCCCGCGCCGGCGATCCCGCCGGGTGGGGCGGGCCGGCCAGAGCTCCTCGATTGCGCTGTTGAACTCGGCGCCGAGCACGATGGCCATCGCGATGAAGAACGAGAACAGCAGGTACGCGATGGGTGCGGCCAATGCCCCATAGGTGTACCCGGTGACGGACACCGAGGCGATGTAGAGCCGCAGACCGGTGCTGGTGACCAGGAATACCGCCATCGCCAGCAGTGCGCCCGGCAGCCCGCGATGCCACGGCAGCTTGTTGGGCAATACCACCTTGTACAGTGTGGCCAGGCCGAGCATCAGCAAGACACCGAGCCCGGGGTAATAGAAGATACCGACCAGCTGCGCCACCGTGGGTCGAATGGACTCGGGCAACAGCTCCGGGATCAGGTCCGGGCCCAACGCCGTCAAGGGCAGCACGAGCACTGACCCGATCAACGCGACCACGTAGAGCAGCAGCGCGAAGATCCGCTGCCACACCGGGTTGCGAACCGTGTACTGCTGGTAAGCAGCAGTAATCGAGTCCACCAGGGATGCCAGCGCCGAGGACCCAGCCCACAGGGAGAGCACGAACCCGACCGAGACGATGGTGGTTTGCCCTTGGGTGAGGATGTCGGCCACCGTCGGTCGGATGATCTGATCGACCACGTCCGCACTGAACACAGTGGTGCTGAATCGCACGATCTCCCGCTGCGCTGCCTCGACGGTGGCGGGACCGAACCAGCTGGTGACGAATCCGAGGCTGCCCAGCAGCCCCAACAGCAGCGGTGGCAATGACAGGGTCATCCAGAACGCCGTCTGGGCCGACATCGAGATGAAGCTGTCGTTCCAGGCCTTGACGGCGGTCCGGGCGATCAGGCGTAGCGGGCCGCGCTGAGCTCGCCGGTCAGTGACAGGCTCGGCGGCGGAGTCGGCAGGAGAGCCGGCGGAAGCGTCCATGTCACCTCCCAGGATGGTCCATTCGCTGGAGTGCGCGCAGCATGACCCACCGGACGGGTAGCGTGCGCGCGTCGATGCCTGTCGAGCAGAGGAGTGCGTCACCCGCTGTGTCCCGCCCCGCCGAGACCGCCGCCGTTGCCGCCTCCCCGCGCCGGCCGCTGCGCGCCTGGCAGCGCCGAGCGCTGGCCCGCTACCTGGCTACGTCGCCGCAGGATTTCCTCGCAGTCGCCACACCGGGAGCCGGCAAGACGACGTTCGCGTTGCGGGTGGCAGCGGAGCTGCTGGCCGATCGGACGGTGCATGCACTGACCGTGGTCACCCCCACCGAGCATCTCAAGCATCAGTGGGCGGCAGCAGCCGCCGAGCTGGACTTGGCGCTGGACCCTGAATTCCGCAACACGGTCGGCGCCACCTCCCGCGACTACCACGGTGTCGCGGTCACCTATGCGCAGGTCGCAGCGCATCCGAGCCTGCACCGGGTGCGCACCGAAGGACGTCGCACCCTGGTGGTGCTCGACGAGATCCACCACGCCGGAGACGCCAAGAGCTGGGGCGACGCCATGCGGGAAGCGTTCACTCCGGCGGTGCGCCGGCTCGCTCTGACCGGCACCCCGTTTCGCAGTGACGACACCCCGATCCCGTTCGTCAGCTATGAACCGGATGGCGCCGGCGCGTTGCGCTCGACCGCAGACTACTTCTACGGCTACTCCGAAGCGCTGGCCGACGGGGTGGTGCGACCGGTGATGTTTCTCGCCTACTCCGGCGAGGCCCGCTGGCGGACCAGCGCGGGGGAGGAGTTCGCGGCGCGGCTGGGTGAGCCGCTCACCGCCGAGCACACCGCCCGGGCCTGGCGCACCGCGTTGGATCCGGCGGGGGAGTGGATCCCTGCAGTGCTGCAT
>JBOHHF010000282.1:0-3201 GCA_050700495.1 Pseudonocardiaceae bacterium | reverse complement strand
ACCAGGCGACGCCGAGAATGACGGTGCCGCCGCCGTTGGGGTTGCCGGGTTCGGCCTCGAAGTAGGTGCACTCCCAGTCCCAGAGCATCTGCTCCTCCGGACGCGAGCGCAGCCGCTCGTCGGACTCGCGCAGTGCGGCGATGCACCGCTGGGCGGTGGCCGCATCGGGGCAGTAGTAGGTGCAGTCGCTCTTGGCGATGGGGACCTTCCCGGCCAGGCGGACCGGGTCGGCGTCTGAGCCGGTCAGGACCCGGACCCGGGTCACTATGCCCTCGGTGGACTCCAGCACGTTCATCATCTTGTGTGCTTCTGTTCGTCGTGGACGGCCAGCGGCCAGGCCGTCCCGCTGATCGGGTCGAGGTCGGGGGTGGTGTGGTCGCGCGTCCAGGCGGCTCCCGGGGCGACGTAGCGGATGTTCAGGCCGATGCGGGTGGATCTGCTGGTGTTGGGGCCGGAGCAGTGCAGCAGCCGGACGTCCATCAAGACGGCGTGCCCCGCCGCCACGGGAACCGGGACGGCGTCCTGATGGCAGAAACCGGCGGCCCGTCCCGCCCGGCCGCGTTGCCCCCCGTTGGCGTCTGCGTCTTCCAGCTCATACGGCAGGTATCCGAGCCGATGGGAGGCGGGAGCGATCTGCAGGCATCCGTTACTCGTGGCAGCGTCGGTGATGGCCAGCCAGGCCGACACAGACCGGGCGGGGTCGAGGTCGATGCGCCGGTCGGTGCCGTCCTGGTGCCAGGGGACCTCGAAGGAAGCGCCCGGCCACTTCACCACCAGGAAGGTGTTCTCGATCGCCACGTCAGGGCCGATGACCTCCTGCACGACATCGAGCAGGGAGCACGCCGCCTCCCTGGCCCACGCGGCGTCCCGGTGCGGATTCCTGACGACCTCCTGCCGATGGTCACCGTGCTCCGACACAAGCCGCCCGACCAGCGCACGGGCCGTCTCTGCCGTCGCCCACCGCAGTGGGTAACTCGCGCCGTGAGACCGCAGATCCTCCACGACCCAGGCGATCGACGTGCTCTCCCGCAGCGGCGTCCTCGACATGCCCCTCACTGTGATCCGGGACTCACCAAAGGTGAAGGCACGTCACGTATCGCTTCCGCAGGTCTTTCACCTGGCGGTGATACGCCGCGTATCGGTTCGTGGGTCAGCGGATGGTCTGGGAGGTCTCCAGAATCGCCGCGATCTTGCGGAACCGCGACGTGCTGGCGTTGGCGTGCCCGGCCCGCCGGGCGATCACGGTGGGCAGCGCCTGGTGCCGTGCCCAGTCAGGGTGTGCCGTGCACACCTCCAAAAGGGTGTCCAGGGACGCGTCCCACTGCCGGGTGTCGCACTGGGCCAGCGCCAGGTCCAGCATCAGCCGGTTACGGGCCGACGGGGTGAGCACTGACTGGTCGCCCATGGAGGCGTACATCTCCATGGCCTTGCCGGGCCGGCCGGTCGAGACGCTGATGCCGACGGCTTGGGCCGCGACGGTGGCGGGGCCGAACGCGGTGCCGTTGATGGGCACGTCGCGGCCCATGCGGGCGGCCACCGCGTGCCCCTGGGACAGCAGATCATCAGCGTGTCCCACGTTGCCCTCGCGGGCGGCGACCACGGCTGCGAAGGTGACGTGCCAGCCGTAGGTGGCCAGCAGCTCCAGATCCCGGTCCCCGTACCGGGGCTCAATCATCAGGTACGACCGTTCGGCCGTCTGCGCCGCTTGGTCCAGCCGCGCGTCTCGCAGATAGATCCACGATCGGCCCGAGGCGACCATCGATGCGCGCACCGGATCGGCCGCCAGGTCCGCCTGCGCCTGGGCGTGCCCGATCGCGGTGTAGGCCAGGTCACGGGCCCCGAACTGGTTGGCGACGTAGGCGGCCAGCCGGTAGGCGTCGGCCATGACGCCGCACGCCGCGCACTGCTCGTCGGCCGGGGTTGCCCGCATGACCGCGGCGGCCTGCCGTACGGCGATCGCGACCAGAGCAGCGGCCACCGCGAACCCCCCTGCCCGATACCGGTCCCACGCCGCCGCCAGACCCCCGACGACCTCCGGTGCAGACGGCGGAGCCTGGTCCGTCCCGACGCCCGCAGCGGTGTCATGAACCGCGCGCGACAGCTCTCGCAGCACCGCCCGATCGTCACGGCGCATCGCCCGGCGCGGCTCCTGCTGACCCAGAACCACCGACACATCAGCGTGCAGAGCTGCCGAGATCCGCAACAGTGACGGCAAGCCGACGCCCAAGTCCCGCTCGGCCTTGCGGATAGTGGCCACCGACAGACCAGCGGCCTCGGCCAGCCGTTCCTGGGTCAGCCCCTGCCCACGCAGGATCTTGATCCGCTCACCGGTCGTGTAGTCACTCCACCGAGCCATGATCACCAACAACCTCTCGTTCGCTGACCTCACCTGGAAAGTACGCCGACAGCGACCGGATCGGCCCGATCGTCCCCCTGCCGGATCAGATGCTCGCGGACCAGCGCGCCGGCGTCGGCCAAGGCCCGGTAGACCGAGGGGTCCCGTTGGGGTCATAGATCCCGGTGAACGGGCCGCCACCTCGGCGTCGTATCGTTCACGGATCAGTCGGCATTGCGGGTCGGGCGCCGCGCGATCTGCCGGTACTGCTCGTGGAAATCGCGGACGCAGGTCAGCGTCGGGTAGCGGCTGACGAGTGCGGTGTTGAGGTCCCGAGCGTGGGTTAGCACGAAGTTAGGCGCGCAGGTGGAGGTCAGTGCCTGGCCTCCGAGGGTAGCTGCCTCGTCTGGTGCGCCCAAGTGGGCCAGCGCAGTGGCCAGGTCAAGACGGGCCATATCGCCTTTACCGGGTGAGCTAACGCCCGGCAGGGCTGACTCGTGCGCTGCCAAAGCCGCTTCCGCGTGTGTTCTGGCAGCCTGGAAGTCTTCGAGCCAGAGGTATGCGTGAGCGGGATATGCGGTAATGGCGTAGGACGCCTGCGTGCCGGTGCCGGTGGCGAATCGGCTGGGTGTCTGCGTGGGCATCTGGTCGTGCAGGTTCCGGGCCTCGTTGAACAGGGTTTCGAACGTCTTCCGATCCCCCAGCCCGGCGCAGGCCCGGGCTGCCTTGACACGAAGCTGGATGGCCAGCGGATGGCCAGCAGGAACCTGGGTGATGCCCTTCATCGCTGCGTGCACCGCTCTGTCCGGACGCTCGGCATAGGTCGTGATCGTCGTCATGACGTCGGCGGCCCACCCGCACAGCTC
>JBOHHF010000281.1:0-27688 GCA_050700495.1 Pseudonocardiaceae bacterium | reverse complement strand
CCCGACCTGCCGGCATTCCTCCGCGAGATCAAGCAAGGCCGATTCGACCCCCACTGACCCGCGCCCCACGACGAGCGGTGCCGCTCCAGGCCCAGAGGCGGTGCCGTGGGGCAGGATCGGCAGGATTCGACTGAGGGCACCGGAACGGTCCTCGCGTGCTACCCGGGCGCGGGCTGTTCCGCTCTGACCAGCCTTGATCGGATCGCCTCATCGGCCAGCGCGACGGTCAGGGTTGTGTCCGCGACGATGGCGGTCCTGGATGGCTACACAACACCCGTACTTAAACAGATTCGAGCGCTAGCCGAATTTTGTCAGCGTACAGCTCGGCTGGATGCTCGGAGTCATAGGGGTGACGAGGCCCCAGCCAGAACCGCAACCCGTCCTTCTTGCGCCGCGGGATCACGTGCAAATGGAGATGTGGGACGGACTGGCTTACAACATTGTTGATGAGAATCATCGACCCATCCGCTTCAAGGCCAGCTTCAACCGCCCGCTCAAGCCGTTGTGCTTCCATGAAGAACTCTTGCACCCGGTCCGCCGGCAAATCGCTCATCAGAAGAACATGGATCTTCGGGATTAGCAGTACGTGCCCATGGAACAGCGGCCGGTGATCCAAGAACGACATAAGGCGATCATTCTCGTGAATCAATGTCACTTTATCCTCACCCCGGAGCACAGCGCAGAAGCCGCACTTGGTATCGCTGGTGGTTCGTTCAGTGACCGCTTCAGCATCACCACGATCGAACAGGCTAGCCTGGCTGTTATGTGGGGTCATGAGAACTCCTACTTATAGCTCTGCGCGAAGGACGGGTCGTTCGGCGCTGTCAGGAAAAGGATCGGCGTCACGGATGATTCGATAATAGGCTAACCTTTGTCGCTCGTAAAACCGGCCCCCTGAAACCAGGGTGAAGCCGTAACTATCTGACCGCGGCGAATCGTACAGCTTGTCCTCAGTCTGTAGCTGCGCGGATGAAAGCCCGTCATCAATCAGAATCCCGCTAAAACTGGGGATGACGCCATGCTGGAGCAGGTAGAACCGGCTCGTCTGATGTAAGCGCCTACCCGAGTGAGACCGCCGTATCCTGCGCGGACGAGGCAACACGAGGGCTATTTCATGATCGTCCAACGTTAACATCCAATACTGCGCCTGTCGACACACACCCGCTGGTCTTCGAAGATGGTTTCTTTCGCAGCCAGTGCTATGTTTGCTTGTGTTTGGTAAGGGAGGCCGATCCGGTTCCAGTGGAAGATGATGTGATGGGCGGTGACGGCGCGAATTCCCCGGGTGAGCAGTCCTTCGTCTGACAGGGTTTTGAGGGTTTCTCCGGCTCGCTCGAAGGCTGTCAGCCAGTCGGTGGCGAACTCCAGGGCACCGCGGGTGCGCAACACGGTTTCCGGACTTGTATTCACGGTGCTGAGCCGCTTCATCGCTGCTTTGAATGTGCGCCATTGTTCTGGCTGTGCGCTGTTCTCGGTCGGCCGATGATCTGCCACTGTCGCCCAGATGTCTCCCTGTTCGTACTGGTCCTGCCCGGCGGCTCTCATCAGGGCGGCGCAGAGCAGGACTGAGAGTTCCCGCCGCAGGCCCCGGCCGCTGGGCTCACCGCTGAGCGTGGTGTCACCGAGCGAACTGAGGTGGGCGAAGATGTGGCGGCTGTCCTGGTGGAACAGGTTGTGCGCGGCCTTCATCCCTTCGTTGCCACCGAAGGCGTGTGTCTCGGGCTCGTAGATATTCTCTACCCACCGTGACGCATGGCCGCGGTCTGTCAGGGAGCGTGCTGCGTCTTCCAGGAGTCTTGTCGCCTCGCAGGCGGATGTGCTGCTCGCAGGCATGTAGCGGAATCGCCAGCTTTGTTTCCGGATGAAGAACCAGGATGCCAGGAGGCCGGTGGACTCCCCGTTCATCAGCACTGGACCAAGGTGGGCGATGGCGTGGCGTTCGGTGGCGTGGCGGTCGTTGAATCGGATATCTATCTGGCGCCATTGCGGCTGGTCGACTTGTTGTGGATGGTCGTGCTGCATGTTCCACCTTGGTGGGTCGGTCATTTGAGCAGGAGGCAGGTATCCCAGCGGGAGGCGGGGGGCTCGTCGGCGGCGGCTGTACAGAGCGCAAGGGCAAGGCCCGTCGAACCCTCGAGGAGTCCGATAGCCGCGCCAGGGGGTTCGGGGGTCAGCAGCCGCTCGGCGAGAGCTGGCAGGTGGGCGGTGAGGTCGGATGCGTGCGCATCGGCGGCGATGTGCCACGCCGTCTGGAACAGACCGGCCGATCCGTGGCACAGGCTGCTGTCGGTGATCCGCCTCAGTTGTTCCGGGTCGGTGAGGCAACCGATCAGCGCCTCCTCGGCCTTGCGCTGACAGTCGGTGTCGGCGATGGCCTGGCCGGCGAGCTGCTGCGCTCGGGCCAGTCCTGGGGTGCCGTAACACCAGGAGGGCCGCATCGGCCTGGTCTGCTTCGGCCGCCCGAGCCGGGTTTCGTCGAGGCTGATCGTCTCAGGCCACCACGGGCCAGTCTGGTGATCCTGCCGCCAAGCATCCAGCCATGAGCAGATCCGCCTGATGGCCTCTGGCTGGCTCTCTGCGACGATGCCGTGCCTCATCGCGAGGGACAGCAATGCCAGAGGGCCGCTGATGCCGTGCGCCATGCCGAAGTTGCCGTGCCCGCCGGGAAGATCGGTTGCTCTGCGGCCGGTGGGGGCGAGGTCGGTCCACCAGCCGGGAAGATCCTCAGCACCGAGTGGTTCGGTGAGCCGGACGAGATACGCCAGCACCTGCCGGATGAGGTCACCGTGCGGATCGCGCCGTAGCAGGTGCGCTCCCAGGCCCGTCAGCCCGTTGATGAGATCGAACTCGGCGAGCGCCGGGAGGTCCCCGCGGTCGATGCGGGCGTGCGCCTGATCGAGGCGGCGCCGGGTGATGGCGGCGACCCTGATGTCCAGCGCCTCCAGAGCCCGCTCATACCGTCCCGGCCGATCGGCAGCCGCGTGGAGGGCGAAGGCCAGGGCCGGTGCGCCGAAGAACAAGGTGGCTTGGGCGCCTGCGCTGACGTCGCCATCAGCAGCGGCCGCCAGCCAGGTGTGCGCCACCTCCCGGCCACCGAGCCCGGTGGCCGCACGTTCGATGTGCAGCAGTGCCACCCCCACCGCGCCCTTGCCCAATGACTGAGGATGCGCCCCTCGACCTGATGGCGAGGAGGGACAGGCCAGCCGGGCGGCTACGGCAGCGGCGGCGTGAGCATGGCGCTGGTCGACGCCGATGGCCCGCTCCTTTCGTGGCGTGCCGCCCACCCGAGCGCAGCGGCGCGGGCCAGCCGACGGCAGATCCGTTCGGAGTCCTGGTCGATCCCGACCATGCGGGCGTGGTGCAGATGCAGCAAAGAGGCCAGTACCGGATCGGGGTCGGGCCCCTCCGCCGGGCTGAGGTGGGCGCAGTAGGCCGCCAGCGCTAACCGGCGGCGGTCCCAGGCCAAGGCGAGCTGGCCGCCTCCCGGCAGCGCGCGCAGGGCGGCCCAGTCGCCGCTGGGATCCGCCAGGCGCATCGCCTGGTCGTGGATTTCGCGGGCCAGCGCTGGGGTTGGGTGGTGGTCGACGTGGTCGGTCAGCCAGTTCAGGCCGCGCCTGAGGCTGCCGGTAAAGGCTGCCGCCAGGTCGGTGAAGCTCGCCGCGATAAGAGCGTACGGGTGTGGGGTGCCGCTGGCGGTGATGGTCAGCGCTGCGATGGCCACGGCCGAGTCGGCGGCGAACACGGCCTCGGCTGCCTGCATGGCCGCACCGGTGCCGTAGCGACCGACCTCGGGGTAGTAGGTGTCCAGCACGATGTGACGGAGCAGCCCGAGGCTCCGGACCCGATCGGCCCAGGCCCCGAGATACTGGGCGATGGACCCGTAGCTGCGGGCGTCATGAAGCCGGATGCGCAGCCGCAGGTGCGGCTCTGGATCTCGGTAGCGCAGAAACCACCAGTCGTGTGGCTGGCTGTCCTCCCAGGCCGACAGCAGATCGGGCAGGTGGGTGGTGAGGATGTCGGTCTGCCGGTCTGGGTGCCCGTACAGCCTTACATACAGCCATCCTGAACTGCCGGGCGTATGTCCTGGGTGGTAGGTCACCCTGATCGGCCCGGCCTGCAGAGTAGACGGCGGAGCAGGCGGCGGCTCGGTGGCCGCCAGTGGGATGACGATCTCGTGGGCGTGCCCGCCGGTCCAGCCGTAGTCGTGGGGGTCGGGCGCCTCGGTTAAGGTGGCGTTGCCCGCCGCCCGGTCCAGGTGGGTGCGCAGCACCGCGAGGTGCGCCGGCTCGTTGAGGTCGATGCGGATCTGAACGTCGTGCTCACCGAGGTGGACCGCCTGCGGGATGCGATATCTGCGCCGCAGCCCGCCCCAGGCCTGCGACCATCGCGGCCAGTCGGTACGCGACCCGGGCAGGTCGGCGGCGGACAGGTTCCAGCTGGCGGGCCGC
This sequence comes from Pseudonocardiaceae bacterium, assembly GCA_050700495.1. Lineage (GTDB taxonomy): Bacteria > Actinomycetota > Actinomycetes > Mycobacteriales > Pseudonocardiaceae. Next base: position 23,240 of record JBOHHF010000281.1, on the reverse strand, counting down.
AGCACGGTGCGGCGGTACCGGACGCGTGGCAGGAACGGAAGACCGTTGGCGGCTCCCCAACCAAACGGGACACAGGCGGCTGCGCGCGCCGTGGTGATCTCGCAGAGGAACCGGGCCAGCGGATGAGTTGCACGGCGGAACTCCACGGCGTTCACCATCATCGGTTCCACGACGCGCCCCTGCGACAGGCAGACCAGGAACAAGCGGTGAGCGTCGCCGCTGACCGCCAGATCGTCCAACAGGATCTGCGCATCTGCGTCTGGACGGTGTTCGCCGAGAGAGATCCGCGGGAACACCGCAGGGGTTCGGGCGAGGTTCCCGATCCGCGGAGCTAGCGGCGGGCAGGACACCTGCGCGAGCAGCGATCCGGGGACGAGCGTGGGCAGGCCAGTGAACGCGTGGACCATCCGATCGCGGTCCTCGGACTCGAACAGGTGGAGAAATCGGCCCGTCGTGGTTCCGGCCTGGCGTGCCACGCTGAGGACGACCAGGGTGAACTTTCCTCGGTCGAGCGCGTCCGTCGTCGGCGCGTGCAGGCGCAAGCGCAGCTCGGCGTGCGGTGGGACCTGGGGTGGCCGAGTTTCGGGGGACTCAGGTGCCAGTTCCGCCAGCAGGTGCTCATCGAGGACCACCTCGCCGCCGCCTTCCAGCGCGGCCTGCTGGGCCAGGCGCAGGAGTGTGCGATCCCGGGCCACCAGCGGCGGATCGGATTGCTTCATCACCGAGCCCCGATAGCCGGCGGGATAGCCGAGCCCGGTGTCGGCATCCACGACCTGGCCGAGCGGCACCACGGCGCCGGACCCGTACCGCTCCAGGAACCTGGCGTGGTAGGCCTGCCAGGCGGGGTTGCCGAACCGATGAGGTGTCAGCCGCACCAGCGCCGACGCCGCGGCCTCGGCCTCGCTAGCTACCGCCTGCGGCAGGACCACCGAGCAGCCGACCCGCAGATCCACCGCGAAGGACGCTTCGGGACGATCACAGATAGCCGACATCTGCTGCGACACCGACACACGAACAGCGCGACGCGCCCCGGGTGAGGACGCCTGATCGTGCCGGGACAACTGGCCGCTGATCGCGCGCAGCTCCCGCACCACAGACAGCGACCCCGCGCCGGTCTCGATAGCGGTCACCTGGTCAATGACGTGGCCCAGTGGGTCGGTGACCTCCATCGGCGGATGCAGGCTGGTGACCAGGATGCGGCAGGACACCAGCCCGGTCAGCATCTCCTCGATCTTCGCCAGCGGCCTTCCGGGATACTCGGCGGCCAGCTTGCCGATCAGTTCGCCGATGGTGACGGGTGTCCGAGCGGCCTGGATCACGGCCTGAACCGCCCTGGTGTGCCGGACCGACACATCGGCGGGCAGCGCCTCCCCGGCAATGCCGGGGCGAGGTTGGCACGGCACCACCAGGCGGTCTCCCCGCACGAAGCGCAGGTTGTTCGCCATTACCGGGAGGTGTCTCAGCACGTCGGGCCGCGCCTCCAGATGGATGATCAGCTCCGCGAGCCACGCGGCATCAGGGCGTGCCATGGTGCGATGCCACTCACCCCACCGGACGCCGGCTGTGGAACCGATGCGCAGCGGAGCCACCCCGGCGAAGAGCCCGAACGGGGTGGCCCGGCTGGTCATCCGCAGCAGATACCGGATCACCGACTCCACCACCCGCCGCACCCGACGCGGCTGCTGAACCTGTCCGCCGCACACGTCCTGGACACGCCGGGCAAACACCGGGCTAGCGACCTCGATCGCCTCGACGAGCGCTTCCTGTTGCCACACAAGCCGCAACCAGTTCCGCCACTGCGGCACCTGCTCCGGCGTCTCTTCGGTCAGGTCCGGCCAGGGCGGGAGTTCCAGTTCGTTCTCGTAGTGGACGACCCGGATGACGGCCGCATCGACGTATCGGAACTGGAACTGAACCGCCATCGCCCTCATCCAACGGTCTTCATCCGGCCCTGTCATGCGAAAGTCCAGGTCGGCCGGACACCGGGGTGGCAGACCCGGCGAAGCTAACAGTTCTCGCCTGTGGTATCGCCGCAGTTGTCGCTGGTACAGTCTTCTGTCGCGACCCCTGCGACCTCCAGGCCCGACTCCACAAAGCTAACATCGAGATCCAGCTCGTCGTAGTCAGTCGATGGCGTGCTGGCATCCATGAGGGACTCCTATCTCTGCAGGGGCAGGCGTGATGCTATCCGGGTGATCCGGCCAAGAGATCACGATTCTGGTGTACCGCCTATCGACAACCAGCCCGCGCGGAAGCTCGGCGTCCGGAGTACCCGCCGGGTGAACCGTCAGACGCGGCCCCGGGCCGTGCCGGTGATCCCGGTCCCAGATCTGGATCTGTTCCACGAGCCGATCAGCGACCTCGACCGCATCGTGACCGTGGGCGTATGCGCCGAACTCCAACACGGTCTCGTCGGTGTTCACCGGCCGCAGCTTGGCACGATATGCAAGGCTGCTTCCTCGGTCGACCAGCGCCGGAGTGCCCGGATGCCAGCCCGGGGAGACCAGCCCGCGATCGACGGCGTCCTGCTTCGCCGAAAGGAGACAGAAATCCGGCAGCCCGGCCAGCCACAGGTCCAGGTCGCCGAACATTTCCCCCTTGCGGACCGTGACCCCCGACCATGCCTCCACCCGCGGCGTTGAGAACACGTCGCTCAGTGCAGCGTTGTCGACCTGCTGTTCGCCCACCCACAGGCTGACCTCGCCGCCATGAAGCGAGATCGACCGGCTGCGGTGTTCGCCGACGCCCTGTATCGGCACGAACCCACACGTCATGGGGTCACGGCCAGTCAGGTATCCGTCGGCGTGTTCCAGCGCCCAGGACCTGCCCAGCCCCTTGGTCCGCAGCGGAACCACCAGCCGCCCGCCCTCGGCGAGTTGCTCCACCCACGCCGACGGGATGCCCCAGGTACCGACCGTGACGATGATCCGATCGAACGGACCGTACTCCGCCGCACCGAACTCTCCATCCGAGCAGAGGACGCGCACATCGCGGTAGCCCGCCGCCGCCAGGCATGTGCGGGCGCGGTCCACCACCTCCTGGTCGATGTCGAGCGTGGTCACCGAGCCATCCGGCCCAACCAGCTCCCGAAGAAGCGCAGCGTTGTACCCGCCGCTGCCGATCTCCAGAACCCGCTGCCCGGGCGCTACCTGGAGCTGATCCAGCATCATCGTGATGATCGCGGGTGCCGAGACCGCGCTGATGTCGGCGCCGCGCTCGTTCCTTTTGATGACGATGGAGTCATTGGCGTACGCCTTCTCCAGTGGCACCCCCGGAGCGAACAGGTGCCGGGGCACGGTCCGCAGTGCGGTTTCAACCTCGCGCGGCGCCACGAGGCCTAGCCGTTCGCGTCGGACGATGATCTCATCGACCATGGCGCCGCGCAGCTCGTCGGCGTCCTGATCCGAGTGCACGCCCTCGCGGGCGGTGTCGGTGGTCACCGCGCGGAGTCTAGCCGCGGCATAGGGCCCGGAGCGTGAGCACTTCACGGGCGGCGCTGGAGGCCGGAGCTCCCCGGTGGGAATCACCCCGTATGTACCGCCGCCGGGGGTCGAGTGCTGGCCGGTTCGTCCGTGAGGGCGTGTTGTCGACAACGGTCACCGGGCGGTGCGGGACTCCAAGAACCTCATCGGCTGGACCAACCAGTGGTACCGAGCGGACGATGATTATTGACGGCTTGCGCCTCGGGTCCGTTCGGTTGTGGCGGTCAGCGCCGAGGTCTGGCTCCAGTCGCTGGGTTCCTGCTCGGCTCGACTGAAGTCGGCCCTGCTCTGGTCTGCCGTCGTGGTTCTTATGTGGTGAAGACCAGCTCGCGGAAGGTGTTGCGGATGTCGGTGAGGGGTTGGCGTTCGCGGTTGTAGTAGAGCTTGTTGGTGAGCAGGATCGCCCACCGCTGCTGCTTGGGGGAGATCCACATGCCGGTGCCGGTGAACCCGTAGTGGACGTAGACGTCGTCAGCGGGGTCAGTGCCCGGGGCGGGTAGCCAGAACAGGCCACGGACCGGTTGCAGGTCGCCGGTGTGGGGTTGGAGGGATTCAGCAACCCAGGCGGGTCCGAAGCCGGGTGCATGTGGCGGCACGGCCGGGTTGAGCATGGAGCGCAGGAACTTCTCGGTGTCGGCGAGGGTGGAGAAGGCGCCTGCGATTCCACACACGCCGCCGAGTAAGCGGGCGGAGAAGTCATGGGCGATACCTTTGAGTCGGACGCCGGTCTGCTCGTCCAGCTCGGTGGGCGCGCACCGGACGGCTATGGCGGGTGGGAGCGGCCCGAACCTCGTCTCGGTCATGCCCCGTGGTTTCCAGATGTGCTCGTGGGCGGTGTTGTCGAGTCCGGTTCCGGTGAGACGCTCGAGGAGGAAGCCGAGGATGAGAGCAGCCCGGTCGGTGTACTCGACGGCTTCGCCGGGTGGCCGGTGCAGCTGCTCGCGGAGGACCCCGCGGCGGATGGCCGCGGGGTCGGTGCCGTAGAGCGCTTTGAGGTTGGCGCGCAACGGCACCCCGGCGGTGTGCGTGAGGAGCTGGAAGACGGTGACATGGCCGAGCGGGTAACCGTCCAGCTCGGGGAGCAGCGCGGCGAGCGGATCGTTCAGCGCGAGCTTGCCGTTTTCCCAGAGCATGCCTACCGATGCCCAGACGGCCATGATCTTGGTAAGGCTGGCCACGTCGAAGACGGTGTCCACAGTCATTGGCCCTGCAGGGTCGGTGGGGTCAAGTACCCCGAGCGCACCGCTGATCTGTCGCCTGCTGGTGTCGCCGACTGCCCAGACTGCGCCGGGGTAGACGAGCTTGTCGATGCCACTCTGCAGCAGCGCGGCGATGCCAGTCGCGGAACGGACTATGTGGTGGGCAGCGGCCATGGGCGTGGAGCCTACTTCGGTGAGTTGGGTGGATCATGCGATCTGACCGTTGAGGTCGGTGAGTCGCAGGACAGTCTGACTGAGCGGATAGCGGGCTGCGTTGTGCAACCCGGCGGTGCGTAGCTCGGGTCAAGGCGGTGGTGTCCGTGCGCAGCCAGTCCAGTTCGGCGGTGAGCGCGGTTGGGTCGGCCAAATCGACGGGAAGGGCGCTGCCGGCCAACACTTCTTGCAGACCGGGTATCGGCTGGTAGACGACCGGCAGACCGCGGGCTTGCGCCTCGATGGTGACCAGGCCGAAGGCTTCCAGGATGGTGGAGGGGACGACGAGGATGTCGTGGTCGGCGAATGCCTCCCAGAGCCGAGGCCGCGGCAGCCAGCCCAGGTACTCCACCTGAGCGGTGGACAACGTCACCCTGTCGGTCAGGGCAGCGTATTCATGCTGGGGGGCGGCGATGGACAGGTGGATGCCGGGAACCTCGGCGCACGCGGCTGCTAGTCCGGCGGCGCCTTTTTCGGCGGTCAGCCGCCCGGCGTATAGCAGGCGCAGCTCGCCATCGGTCCGCTGCCTGGGCGGCGTCGGCGGGGCGTCGAGGAGCTGAGCGGGAACGCCCCACGGGATGTGGACCACACGGGCCGGGTCCAGGTGTGGGGCGAGGCGGCGAAGCCTGTCGGCCATCGCGGCGGTCGGTACGACGATTGCCGCCACCGCTTCAACGACGTGTTGTAGGACCCGGAGTTGGGTGGGATGGGCCTCGGCGAGGAGTAGGTCGGTGCCATGTGTCAAGGCGATGCGGCGCAGGTTGGGGAACGCGTTGAGCAGGGCTGGTGAGGCGCCGAACGCAAGATGCTGCAGATGCATTACCGTCCCGCTAGGCGGGTTCACCGTGTTGGTCAGGCAGCCGGTGAGTTCGGTGACGTACCGCCAGAATAGCGGGCCCTCCAGGCATTTGCCCGGCACGTCCAGCAGCGTCAGCCCAGACGATGGCCTGCTGCAGCCGTTCCCCGCCGGAGGGAGCATGAACACCTGACCGCCGATCGGCGCGTCCGGCCGGGCGTACAGGTCGTGCAGGAGTTCGACGCTGCCGCCGGCCGCGTCGGCGGGCAGATCCAACCCCGTTACTACGGGTGGTCCCGATACGGTCATCGTCGGTTCACCATCGTCCTCTCGCCGTACTTAGCGCCATCGCGAAGTTCCTCGTGGAGGCGGGAGATGTCGATGCCGTCGGTGCGGGCGTATTTGGCGGTGGTGTGCTGGTAGCTGTCGGGATCGCCGTGGGTCTCCAGAAACACGATCTTCCCGAAGGTCATGAGCGGATAGATGCGGACCGGGCGGGCGACGCGGATCTCCAGTGTCCAGCGGATGGCGTGCCCGACGTGCCCGAGCGGCGCGGAGACATGAACCCAGATGCCGAGCGCCCCGATGGTGCGGTCACCATTAATGAGCTGGGCGTACCGCTCCGACCCGGTCCGCTCCTGGGTGACGCCCAAGTAGAGCACCCCCGGCCACAGCACCATCCCGGTCGCGGGAATGGTGGTCTCGGTGTACTCGGTGGGGACTGCCGCGTCCAGCACATCACCCGAAGCGCCGCTACAGGTGCGGATCTGCTCGCCAAGTCGCCAGTCGTAGGCGTTCGGGGAAAGCCGAGCCGGATCGTAGGGGTTGATGAGGATGTCTCCGGCTTGGTGTGCGTCGGCGATGGCAGCCGCGGTGAGGATCATCCCGCTCTCCGCTCTGGGCTGCCTACCGCCGGGCCGGGCAAGTGGACGTCGTGCCAATACCGCGAGGGCTGAGGACCGGTCGAATCCTGGTACTTGCCGGTGTAAAGGTCCACGGTGCCGGTGGAGACGAAAAACATGATCTGCCCGATCTCCATTCCGGCATATACCCGCAGGCGCCGGACCGGGGAGAGCATCAACGTCCATTGGCCATGGAAGCCGATGTCGCCGATCGGCGCGGTGATCTCAACGAACAGTCCAAGCCGGCCGACCGAGGACCGGCCGAACAGCAGCGGCACATACAGGTCGGAGCCGACCTCTTCGAGGGTGTGGCCAAGGTATAGCTCGCCGGGTTGGAGCACATATCCGTGCTCGCCGATGGTGATCGTCTGGGTGGGGTTGGGATGGTGGGCGTCGATCACGTCACAGGCGTAGACCAACATTGTGGCACCCAGACGCACGTTGTAGCTGTTGGGGTTGACCTGGTCGGGTGAGAATGGGCTGATGCGTACCCTGCCATCGAAAGTGGCGGCGGTGATCTCGGGTCCGGTCAGGATCAAGGTGTGCCCCCTATCGTCGTCCGGCGACCTCAGCGAGCAGGACGCCGCGCAGCACCTCTCGCGTATACAGAGGCCAGTCACGCCGGGCCGGATACGGTGTCACCGGGGATCGGCCGTCCAGATGGGTGGTGGCCAGGTAGTCGGTGGTGACGACCGTGACTGCGCGCCCATGAGGCAGTCTGGGGAACGGCTGGGGGTCGCAGACCAACGGCCCGGCAGCCACGATTAAGTGTTCGACCAGGGCGGTTGGGTCGGTGGCTTGCACGCAGATCAAGGTGTTACCGAAGGGCTCCAGCGCCATCAGCTCGCCCACGTGCAGTACGGGACCGAGCGTGGTCTCACGCAAGCAGGTCTGGTTGAACACTGCAACGTCGGCACCGGTCACCTCCCGGGCGGCTCGGGCAAGGTGGGAAAGCAGCTCGCGCCGGGGCGGTGTCCGGCCGGCGAAGCGGCGATCTAGCGTGCCCACCGGCTCGTCCAGCTCGCCACGCAGGTCTGCGACCTGGTCCAGGACCGGCCGTAGCCCGTCGGGTGGCGCGACTTGTGCGTCGGGTGGAAGGAACGTCGTGGTGGCAGCTCGCCACTGGCAGCCACCGGGTCGGGCGGTGGCGTAACCGGCTGCGAGCTCGGGGCCCTTCACCACGGTGACCCCGCCGACGGTGACCGGTCCCGATTCCGGGCTGTGGCAATGCCCGGAGAAGACGACGTCCAGGAACGGACAGGCACGGGCCAACGCCAGGTCGTGGGCGAATCCGGCGTGACTAAGCACAATCCAAGAATCCACACCCCCGAGGTGCTTGCGGTGCAGGGCACGCAGCGCGAAAGCCGGGTCCACGATCTTGTGGTTAGTCCGCTCGGCAGGCGGAATAGAGATGAATGCCTCGATGCCCAGCACCCCCGCCACCGCCACAGTGGCACCGCCGATTTCGAAAGCCGCCAGCGGTGCGAACACTGGCGTTCCGCTCTGGCCGGTGACATTGGCGCACACCGTCATGGCGTGCAGAGCGGCGTCGTCCAAGTGGTGGCGGTAACCGTGGTTACCGGGCGCGACCACGTCATACAGGGCGGTCAGCAGTGCGGTCTCGGCCTGCCCGCCGCCGAGCACGTAGTAGCCGGTGCCTTCGAAGAAGTCACCGCAGTCAGCGATCAGCGCCTCGCCCTGCAGGGCGTGCAGTTGCGAGACGAGAAGGGAAGCGTGGTCGAGAACGGAGTGCACGTCGGTGGTGGCCACGATGCGTTGCAGGCATCGCCCCTCGGGCCGCGCCCCGGCGGAGGTCTGACCGGGTGTCACGTGTCCCCCCTGATCTGCAGCTGCGCGCCGAGGGCCGCGAGTTTGCCGGGCAGGTCGGCGTGGCCCCGCCGGAGCTGTGACAGTCCAGTCAGGACAGTGGTGCCGGTGGCGGCGAGGGCTGCGATCAGCAGCGCTGAGCCGGTGCGGATATCAGTGGCTTCCACCGGGGCGCCGGTCAGGGACTGTGGACCGGTCAGTCGGCACTCGGTCGGGCTGGTCTCGGTGATGAGCGCGCCCAGCTTGCGCAGCTGCGGGATCAGGTTACCGTGCCGACCGGGATTGATCGCATCAGCGAAGGCGTGCTCACCGGGCATGCCGAGTGCCAGCGCCATCAGCCCCGGTTCCCAGTCGGCGTCCAGCCCACCCGGCGCCAGCGACGCCAACGCCAGCAATGAGCCGCCAGTTGGCAGCGTAGGCCCCTCCACCGTCAGCCTCCCGTCACCGTTGACGGCATCGTCGCCGCCGGACTGCACGGTTGACGTGTGCGTCGTCGGCACACCGAGCAAGGCCAATGCCTCCACCAACGGGGCGACGTCCTCAGCTAGGATGCCATCGACATGGCCGCGCCCGCCGGTCGCGGCGATCGCGCAGGCCAGCGTGCCAGCCTCGATCTTGTCACCCGGTACCCGCCAGCAGATTTGCCCGCCGCATCTGCCGGGCCACAGGCTGACCTGCCGGGTACCGATCAGCACCTCATACCCCGCGACCGACAGTGCCCGGTAGAGGGCGTGCAACTCGGCCGACAGATTCGCGTTGCCAATCACCACGGGCCGCGCGGCTACCACTGCGCGCAACAGCGCGGCGACGGTGGCGCCGCGACTGCGGAACGGCAGCGTGATGTGCACCGTGCTGCGCCCCTTTGCTCCGCGACCCCCAGCTCGCACGATGTAGCCGCCGGTACCTGAGTCCACGTGGTCGCCGAAGGCTTCATAGACGGCGAAGTGCAGCTCCATGCCGCGGTCCCCGACGCTGCAACCGCCCGGCCACGGCAACCGGGCTCTGCCGTAGGCGGCGATCAGCGGTGCCACCAGGTAGTAAGAGGCGCGGATCGCGGCCGCTTCGGCAAGATCGGGCTGCAAGCTTCGGGGAAGCACCGTGCTCACGGTGACTTGGGACAAATCCCAGCGCAGGAACACCGTCCACCCAAGCCGCCGCAACAGGCTCAGCATCGCCTCGACATCCGCGCAGGCCGGAACGCCCGATAGCTGGACCTGTTGCTCCAGGCAGGCGGCAGCGGCCAGGAGCGGCAAAGCGGCGTTCTTGGAACCATCCACTATCGCGGCTCCGGCCAGTGGCGTGCCTCCCCGGATCTCCAGGGCCGTCGCGGCGGCTGTTTCGGGGGCTGGACCACCGTCCATCTACGGGGCGCCACTAACAACGGAGCTACCAGGACTGCCGTGCGCGACGGGGTCGGCGTGGGTGGAAGGGGTTATTGGTATACGCGGGCCGCTGGTCGATCTCGCCGCGTCAGGGTCGTTCCGACCGGATGGCCGCCGTGTCCAGTTCATTGATCCGGTGTGTGCGGGCGAATTCATCGACAGCGGCGATGCACCCGGCACATCGGCGCAACCAACCGACCTCACAGTCCAGACGATCAGCAATGATGGCCCGTCCGTCCAGTCCGATGTCCTCATCCGAGCCGGGGTCGTCAGGGGCGGACAGCCTGCCACCCCTCACCCAAGGTCGTCCAGCGTATCCAGATCCGCGCCACTTACGAGGTAGTGCACCCGAAAAGAGGAGGGTTGAATGGTGCCGTGGGGAGATCCGGCGCCGCTACGTTGGCTGATCAGCGTGGAGCTGGCCGGTATCGCAACCTGGCCAAGCTGTCGCTGATCCAGGCCAGTGCACGCGCCGGTCGGGCTGACCGCGTTGCTCGGCGAGGCCGCCCTGCACGAGATGATCGGCGGGCCTCGGGTGGTGGCCGACCAGCTCCGCTTTCTGGTCAAGCTCGCCGAGTCGGACACGATCACCATCCAAGTCGTCCAGTCCTCCCAGGGCTGGCACCCGGAACTGGAGGGGCCGTTCGTGCTCTACGACTTCGACGGCTCGCCGCCCATCGTCCTGCTCGCGCACTACCGGACGGGCGCGTTCATCAGCGAGCCGCGCGACGTGGCCGGATACAAGACCGCGGTGGACAAGATCCACCAGCTGGCGATGAGTCCGGCCGACTCCCGCACCCTCATCACCCAGACAGCTCACGAATTGGAGGCTGCGACATGACCGAAATGCGCTGGCGGAAATCCAGCCACAGCGGGCAAGAAGGCAACTGCGTCGAGCTGGCGCACACCCCGGGTGCGATCCGGGACAGCAAGAACCCCGCAGGCCCGGTGCTCCTGGTACCCGACCTGCCGGCATTCCTCCGCGAGATCAAACAAGGCCGATTCGACCCCGCTGACCCACGACCGACGCCGAGTGGGCACAGCAGGCTCGCGTGCAGAGTAGCCGGAGCGGTGCGGCGTGGCGGCAGACGAGATCTGGGGCGGTCGGATTTGAGGACCGGTGACCAAGGCGCGGGCGAGAGTGGTCTCGCTCCTCTGCACGGCATCGCCGCATCCCGGGCTCGGCTCTGCCGGGCCGGTGACGTGCGGACGCTGTGACGTGCAGGCGTTGTGAGTTCGGAGGCCGGCAGGTGCCATAGGCTGGACTTTTCCGGTGACTGTCAGTGCCTATTCGATCACGCTAGTAGCTGGTGGGGGACGCGGGGTAATCATGGGCGGGATCTTTATCAGCTACCGTCGGGGTGGCCATATCGATGTGGTGTTGGCGCTGGGTCGCCGGTTGGTGGAGAGCTTCGGCTCTGATCAGGTTTTCCTGGACACCGAATCTCTCCGGCCAGGTGACCGGTTTTCCGGCAAGCTGGAGAAGGCGGTGCTCGACTCCGCGGTGGTGCTCGCCGTCATCCACGCGCAGTGGCTCTCCGAGTGCAATGAGAATGGTGTCCGGCGGCTCGATGAGCCGGACGACTGGGTCCGGAAAGAACTCGAACTCGCGGTCCAGTCTGGCAAGAAGATCATCCCAATCCTGCTCGACGAGACGCCGATGCCCGGCGGGACCAGTTGCCGGAGTCGATCCGTGACGTGGTGGCCGACTGCCAGGCCCACCGGATCCGTGCCGGCTCCCGCGGCTTCGACATCGAAGAGCTCGTTTCGCAGGTCGATGGCGACGTGGCGCTTAGCTGGACACCGGCAGATGTGATTGAGACCACGCCATCGCGACGGCCCGGTCGATGGCTGGTTGCTCTCGCCGCATGGCTGGTTGCTCTCGCCGCGGTGCTGGCCGTACTGTCCCTCGCCGCACCTACAGTGCTCGCACTCAATGCAGCACCGCTCACGCGTGGCGAGCTTCCAGGAACTTTTCAGCTCGCCGGGTGGTCATTGTTGTTCATGTGCGCGCCGTTCCTGGCGGCTGCACTCGTCGGGATCCCTCGGTCCAGTATCAATTCTGTTGAACGTGATCTGCACAGCGCACCAGTCGGCAAGTACCATACCCGGGTGGCGCTACCGCTGGCCGTCGTCACGCTAGCATGTCCGCTGGCAATCGCGGTGTCTCTGGGAAATGGGCTCGGAATCCTGATCACGGGACTGATCGCATTCTTGGGTCTTATCTATGTCGTGAGCAAGAAATTTCGTAATGAGAAGAACGAGGATGAGCTGCGGAGAAATTGGACGTACCGATTGCCCGCCCGGCCGCATCCTGCTGTGTTGCGGCAGGGGGTTGCGCTACTCGACGATCAGCTAAAGGGGTGGCACCATCCGCTGTCGAAGGAAAAACGCGAAAAAGCTCTGTGGATGTTGGATGCCCTCGACCAGGGCGCGGAAAGGATACGCGAGACCGCCGAACGAGGGCGACGGTGCTGGTTGACCGACCGGCCTTGGTGGATCATCGGGTACATGATGTGGGTGGCGATCACCGTAGGTCTCGCCGCGGTAACGGCCGTCGCGCTGCTTCGCACGGGGCATGCCTCATGGCGGGTCTTCTCGCTACCCGTCAGCGCGCTTGGGGTCAGCGGTGCGCTGTCCTGGGGGACCATGGACTTCGTTCACCGTCGGCATCGGTGGCAAGGTCGAACGGTAGCGACCGAAGTAACCCAAAACGTAGAAAAACTCCGCCGACGCTTGGACGATCTTCTGGTACCCGGACGTTAGCGCTGGAGTGACGCGAGGATTCGCGGCTGTGTGAGCCAGAGGAACGTCCGACCTCATAGGCCGAGATACCGAGCGACGGCGTGCTCGATTTCGGCGAGCTCGTCGTGTTCGAGGTAGTGCACCGGGTCACCGATGACGTAGTCCGTGTCAATGCTGCGGATTTGGTCGACGAGGACCCTGGTCTGCTGTCCGTTGATCTGCATTGACGGACGGAAGACGGCGGGCTGCGCCGTTGTCGAGGTGGGGACGATGGTGGCGACATTCCAGGGCATGGAACTCGGGCTGAGCACCAGACCAAGGCGCCTGCCGCGCTGCTCGTGGCCACGCTTCGCGTCACCCAGATCCACTCGGTAGACTGCGCCACGAATCACCACGCATCAGCCTCAGCTGTCAAGTCTTCCTTCGCGAGGCGCTCAGCGTCGGATCGGGCGTGGGAAAGCCATACTTCGCGCTCGAGCAGCCGCAGTGCGCGGCGGATCACGTCGCTGGTGCGCTCGTCAGGGCGCATCGCAGCCTTGATGATCCGCTCGTCCTCGTCGGTAGGCCGGAAGCCGATCGTGGTCGCCATAGTCCAAAAGAGTATCACCCGTGTTTGACAGGTGTCACGCAACTGTAGAACACCCTTACTCAGTGCCCGACTCGGCGCAAGCCCATTGTCAGCGGGCAAGCTCCCGGTGGGAGAGACCGTCTTTGACCTGTGGCCTGAGTGCGGCAGGGAAGATCAAGCACGGCCCGTCCGCGCTTGGCTGGTCGCCCCGCTGACCCAAGCGTCACGCGCTCAGGAGGAACGCGGTGAGGAACCCCACGGCACTCGCCAGCGCCACCAATGAGCCGCCCTCCCCGAACGCTTCCGGCGCAAGTGTGTCGATCACCGAGGCGAGTACCGCGCCACCCGCGAAGGCCAGGGGCAGGGCCAGCTGCTCGGGGTCCGCGCCGGTGAAGGCCAGCCGACCGATGACCACCGCGGCGCCGAGCAACAGCGTCGCACCACCCCACAGCGCGACCACCGTGGCGCGGGACCGCCCTTGCTCCTGCATGCTCACCGCGCCCGCCAGCGCCTCGGGGAAGTTGCTGGCGAACACGGCCACCAGCAGCGCCAGGCTGCCTGCGGCATTGAGGGATATCCCGAGGGCGATGTTCTCCGGCACCCCGTCGAGGGTCACCCCGGCAAGCAGGGCGAACCCGGTCGGGTTGGCGGTCGTGATCCGGTCGAGCAAGGCGTCCGTCACGACAAACACGGTCGCCCCCGCCATGAACCCAAGCCCCGCCCGCACCGCGCCGCCGGAGTTGTAACTCTCCTCGAACAGCTCGAACGACACCGCGGAGATGAGTGCGCCCGCGGCGAAGGCCAGCGCCACGGCGACCAGCCACCGCGGGGGGCGCCAGAGCACGCTGACGATCGCGCCTGCCAGCAGCGGCAGCGAGGCACCCGCGGCGAACCCCAGCGTGGTGATCACGACTGCTCGCTTCCTCCGGTCGCCCTCGCGTATTACCCGGCATGGCCGGGGCGGAAACTTGGGCCGCCGGGTGTGCTGCGACAGACTGGGAGCAGGAGGTACCCGAGCACGATGACGACCCGCAGCGTGGACGACGTGGCCGCCGAGCTCTACGCGGTCGAGCCTTCGGCGTTCGTTGCGGCGCGCACCGAGGCCGCCCGCACCGCCCGCGAGGTGGGGGACCGGGAGCTGGCGGCCGCGATCGAGCAGCTCCGACGTCCTGCCTTGGCGGCCTGGGCACTGAACCTGCTCGCGCGTGACGATGTCGCCGGGCTGGCGCGGCTGGTGGCGCTGGGCGAGGAGCTGCGCGAAGCGCAGCAGCAGCTGCGTGGCGAGACGCTGCAGCGGCTGAGCCGCGAGCGGCACGAGGTGCTGGCCACGCTGACCCGGCGGGCGCGCAAGCTGGCCGCGGATGCAGGCCACCCGATCGGGGCGGAGGCTGCCCATCAGGTGGAGCAGACGCTCGGTGCGGCGCTCGCTGATCCCGGCGCGGCGCAGGAGGTGCGGGCCGGGCGGCTTGTCACGCCGCTGAGCTACGCGGGGTTCGGACCGGCCGTCGGCTCGATGCCTGCGGTCGCCCGCTCGGAGCGAGCCCAACCGGCGCACCGCGGGAAGCCTCGCGATGAGGAGCTGGCGCAGCGCCCGCGAACCCAGCGTGAGCGGTGGGAGCGGGAGCTGGCCGAGGCCTGCCGTGAGGTCGCCCCGCTCCTGCGGCACGCGCAGCAGGCGACCGAGGCGCTGGAGCGGACCGAGGATGCGGTGACCGATGCGCGGCTTAAGCTGGCCGAGGCCACGGAACGGCGAGACGCTGCGGCACGCGACGCGCGGGTGGCCGAGCGTACCCGGCGCGATGCGGAGCGCAGGGTGCGGCGCCTTACTGAACGGCTCAACGAGGCAGCCGACACCAGCTCCGGGAGCTGATCAGGTGGCCAGCTATTCTCTCAACGTCCTTTCAGGTTGCCGATGCCCAGCTAGCCGCCGTCGTCGGCAGAGATCTGTGCCTGTACTGCGCTGACGTATCCCTGCGGGTCCTTGTCGCTGGTGTCGATATCTCGTGCACCAGCATGGTCAGCCTTGAATCTCAGGAACTGGTGGCCTAGGTCCTCGCGCAAACTGAGTGGAGTGTTCCGTCGGAAATCGGCGAGCGCCTCGTCCTCCTCCTCAGCCATGTGCTCGCTGTTGGCCATCCGGGCCTGCCGGACGCCTTCCCACCACTGCGGGCTGCCGATCGGGTGCCGGGCGGCCTCATGCACCCCGTCGCGGATGTCGTTGTGGTCGCCGATCGCATCGACGGTCTCGTCCTCGGCGTCGTCGCCTCGGCGCAGCAGCTGCGGGTAGAAGATGACCTCCTCGGCCACTGCGTGCACGTCGAGCAGTGCGGCAAGCGGTTCCCAGATCGCGCGTAGCTGCTCGGGCTCGCCGGCGTCGTCAAGGGCGGCGAACTCCCGCCGAAAGGTGTCGTGATCATCCAGGATCAGCTGCGTGATGTCGGTCATGTGCCCTGCTCCTCACATCCTCGTACTGGCGAAGCAGCATCGAGCGCCACCGTGGTAGCACCTCGACGAACTGCGGGAAACGACACACTGCGCGGTGGGTACCCCGCAGGTGCCCGCGTTACACGGAAGCTGCCCGTGCCGGTAAGGATCACCCGCCCACCCTGATGGTCGCTGGTTCATCGCCCGGTGCGGGGCCCGGTGGTGAGGGCTCGTCCAGGAGCGTCGCCTCGTTGAACGGGTCCTCACCGGAGAGCACCCTGCGTGCCTGGTCGGCATTGAATTCCCTGGTCCACGAGCCGATCAGCACGGTGGCCACAGCGTTGCCGGCGAAGTTGGTCAGGGCGCGAGCCTCCGACATGAACCGGTCGATGCCCAGAATGAAGCCAACCCCGTCGACCAGATCCGGGCGGTGCGACTGCAGCCCGCCGGTGAGGGTGGCGATTCCGGCACCGCTGACCCCGGCGGCACCTTTCGACGCTATGATCATGAACACCAGCAGGGAGATCTGTTCACCCACCGAGAGCGGGCGATCCAGCGCCGCGGCGATGAACAGGGTGGCCATAGTCAGGTAGATCGCGGTGCCGTCCAGGTTGAACGAGTACCCGCTGGGAACTGTGGTGCCGACGACGGGTCTGCTGACGCCGAGATGTTCCATCTTCGCGATCAGGCGCGGCAGCGCGGACTCTGAGGAGGAGGTCGACAGGATGAGCAGAAACTCGCGGGCGAGATAGCGCAGCAGGCTGATGATGCTCACCCGGGCGCCGAGCCAGAGCACCGCACCCAGCACCACGAACACGAACAGCACACAGGTCAGGTAGAAACCGAGCATGATCACAGCGAGGCTGCGCAGCGCCGACCAGCCGGTCTCGCCGACCACTGCGGCGATCGCGCCGAACGCCCCGATCGGTGCCGCCCACATGATCATCGACAGGATCCGGAACACCCACCGCTGGACGTGCTCGACGCCACGCCGGATCGGTTCGCCCTTCGGGCCGAGCTGCTGCAGCGCGAATCCGGCGACCAGGGCGACCAGCAGCGTCTGCAGCACCTGGCCCTCGGTGAACGCCGACACCAGCGTCGTGGGCACGATGTCGAGCAGGAACTCGACGGTGCCCGCACCACCCTGGGCCTGCTGGTACGCCTTGGCCGCGGAGTCCTGATCGAGCGGCAGACCCTCAGCCGGTTGCAGCAGGTTGCCGACGATCAGCCCGATCAGCAGCGCGAACGTCGACATCAGCAGGAAGTAGCCGATCGCGAGCAGCCCGATCTTGCCGACCTTGGCTGCCGTGGCGACCGATCCGATGCCGAGCACGATGGTGCAGAAGATGATCGGCGAGATCATCATCTTGATCAGGTCGACGAATGCTGTGCCGAGCGGTTTGAGCTCGGCCGCGAAGCCTGGCGCGACGAACCCGACGATGATCCCGAGCAGCACCGCCGCGATGACCGCCAGGTACAGATAATGCGTGCGATCCCGGCGGGTCCGGGCCGGGACAGCGTCGCCGCTGGTTGGCGTGAGGGCCACTATTGTCTCCCGATGGGTCCGAACGTCGCCGATGGCCGGTGTCTACGGCGTGGTGACGCTATCCGCTACGCCGAGGGCATCGACGCGTATGTTCGGCGTCCATGAGTGCGTCCGCCTGGGACCGGGTGCTCGCCACGGCAGACGTCCGGTTCGTCCATCTGTTTGATTCCTGCGCGACGGGACGACACCGCTCGCGTAGCGCGGTGGAGGTGGGAACACCTCGTGGCGCTACCAGGCCCACAGAATAGGAGCGCTATGAGCAACGCTGAACTGCCCGACGCCGACGCTATCGAGCAGCAGATGCCGATCGACGATGTCGGGGACCGCGACAATGACCTCAGCGAGCTGCCCAACGAGGTCGATCCGGCCGACGCGGTCGAACAGCACCGCAGCTTAGGCGGCGACGACGCCGAGGACTACCCACGGGACTGAGCTTGCTCCAGCGCCTGACTGATTGGGCTCGGCGGTGCGTTACGGTCAGCCAGTGGCCGACTTCGCGGCCTGGGCAGTCGCGTGCGGCGGTCACGGGGTCACGATGCGTGCGCCGGGTGATCTACACACCGCGCTGCCCACGATGGGTCGGCGTTGGTCGATGCGAGGAGGAGAACGACGTCGCCATGGCAGCCGACCATCCGATCCCACCCGACCCTGAACCGCAACCGGTTCCTCCACCAGAACCGGTGCCCGTTCCGCCACCGCCCGTGCCGGTTCCGCCGCCGCCCGGTCCGGGACCGACGCCGCCCGGCCCGGTGCCCGCTCCGCCCAGCATTTGATCGTCGGGATGGCACGCGACGAGTGGAACCTTGGGCGGCGTTCACGCCCTGGTGTGGCTATGGCCTTCTACGCGGCGCGCGGCTGGTGGCCGTAGCGTTTGCGCTTGAGCACCCCAGTCCACTGCGTGTAGATCTGCAGCACGTGGAGTCCATCACCGAAACCTCGGCTGCTAGCAGCGCTCGCCGAGCTTGACTGCCCCAAAGTCAATCATCGAATCAGCGGTAATCGTGGCGCCAGGGTGAATATTCTGAGAGCAAACTCGCCAGCTCCGATCCAACACCTGCTGACGTCCAGCACCGGTCGCGTCGTGTGATGTCGTTAAGGCGATCTCGAAATTGGTAAGCTTCTGGATGGTGTCCTGGGCCTCCTGGATGTTCGACCCGACGAGGTCGGGCATTGTCCAACTGGACTGCGCGGGAGTGGGGGCGCTTGTAGGAACAGGAATGGTCGGGGCCACGGGCGCGGGAGTCTGAGCGGTGGGGCCACCACAACCAGCGGAGCCAAGAGCTAGCACCGCGAGGAAGATGACGGGAGCTATACACCGATTCATAGGCGGTATGTCGAACTGTCGTCTCTCTCGTTACAGGCTGTGCCGTGCCGGCCAGGCCCGCCGGGAGGGAAGCGGTCAGACCGGCGAAGCGGCCTGGCGTCCTTCGAAGGATGTCAGAGCGAGCCTGTTTGACGCCACTCGGCGCGGTCGTGCGAGGGGCGGTGGCGGGACGCGTCAGCCGTCGAAGCGGGGCCTGCACACCACATCGCGGTGCTCGGCGATATCGGCGAGCCAGCGCAGGGATTCGACGTTGTGGGGGCGCAACAGGCCGCCTGAAATAGGTGGGTATCCAGCAAACGCCGCCGTCAGGGTATCGATCCGACAGCGACTGCCGTTCCGGGTGGTCATGTCAGGGTGCCTTCCACGAGGACGCTGTGAGGATCTGGCCGGCCGAGCGTCGCCAGCTCGGTGCCGCGCTGATTGTCGTAGTCCAGCACCGGGTCGGAGGGACGCCGCGCCACGAGCGGCACCCCGTAGCACCCGGCCGGCGGGGAAACCCTGACCTGACAGGCGCAACGGCCAGCCGTAGTTCGTTCCCGGGGGTGGGAGCCGCTGGCGCCCAGCTTCGCAAGTGTGGGGAGGTGCCCACCGACCGCAGAAGGAGACACGTTCGCGATGACCACCACGAAGGCGTTGCTGGCCACTCGAGGCGAAGCCAGGTGAGGAGCAGGACATCGCTAACGTCCTCAAGGCAGGGCTCCCGATCGTGCAGGGCGAGCCAGCCACGACTCGCCACTGTTCGCCGCGACGGTCGCCCGCACGTCGCGCCGGTATGGTTCGACCTCGACGGTGGCGACCTGGTGTTCAGCACAGGTGAGCGATCAGTCAAGGGCCGGAACCTGATCGCTGACCCTCGGCTGTCGATCTGCGTGGACGACGACCAGCCTCCGTTCGCGTTCGTGATCGTTGAGGGTACGGCCGAGCTGAGCCGCGACCCGGCGGCTCCGCGGGAATGGGCCGGCCGGATCGGGGCCCGCTACCTGGGTGTCGACGAAACCGACCGCCTAGCTGAGCTGAACGGGGGACCCGGGAACCTTCTTGTCCGCGTGACGCCGGTGCACATCGTTTCGGAGAGCTCCATCACCGAATAGAGTTTCCACTCGATCGGGTATATTCGTTCACTACTCGACCGGATCGAGCAGGGTCAGATCGACCCTAGCCCTGAGTATTCACCGCGATCTTCAATCAGGGTGTGTCTTGGCAGAGAAAAGTGCTCCTAAGCTGGGACAATGAGGGTGTCGAAGCCTTTGTCCGGTAGAGCTGAGGAGCACTTTTCAGGTGTGAGGTTACCTCATGGTCGACGGACCTGGCCGTGGAAATCGCCGGTCACGACGTGATCAATCACGTGGGCGCGGCAGCGCTGCGGATCATCGCCGACCGGACGGATCTGATCAGCGGTCTGTCCCGGGCGCTGACCCGCTGCGGTCTCGTTCCCGTTCATGACCGGGCCGGATACTGGCGGACACCGCGGTGCTGATCGCTGATGGTGGCCGGGTGCTGTCGGATCTGGCCACGCTGCGAGACCAGGCGCAGCTGTCCGGGCCGGTGGCCTCGGATCCGACGCTGTGGCGTGCGCTGTCGGAGATCGGACAGACCCAGCGGTGCAAGATCGCCCGAGCGCGCGCAAAGACCCGGGAGCATGTGTGGTCGTTGATCGCTCAACGGCACGGCCGGATTCCGCCCTCGCGGGTAGCGGACCCGACTTGGGCAAGACCATCGTGTCGGCGATGGACGCCTCGCTGGTGATCGCGCACTCCGACAAGGAACTCGCGGCGGGCACCTATAAGGCACCTGGGGACACCATCCGTTGGAGGTCTGGTGTGACAACACCGGTGAGTCGCTGGCATTTGCTGCTGCGCAAAGGCAGCGCCGGGTCCAACACCGTGGCAGATCACCTCGAGGTGCTCACGCAGGCCATCACCGGCATCCCGGCCCGGTATCGCCGCGACCTGCTGATCACCGTTGACGGTGGGGGTGCCTCCCACGGCCTCATCGACCACATCACCACGCTGGGCGCCGCACCCTGGCGCACGGTGCACTACTCCATCGGCTGGGCGCTTGACACCCGGGAACGCACGGCCATCGGCCTGATCCCCGCCTGCGCCTGGGGCACCGTCCTCGACGGCAAGGGCCAGCCGCGGGACCGCGATGAGGCAGGGGTCGTCGAGGTCACCGCCCTGCTGCGCCACGGATCCCACGGTGACCACCTGGCGAACTGGCCAGCCGACCTGCGCATCATCTCCCCGCCGCGAAAAGCCCCACCCCGGCGCGCAGCTGTCCTTGTTCGAACACAGCGACGGCTGGCGCTACCAGCTCCTGGCCTCCAACACCCCCGCCAAGACCACCCAGTTCCTCGAAGCCCGCCACCGACCACACGCCCGGGTCGAGGACTGCATCCGCACCGGCAAGGACACCGGCCTGGGCCATCTGCCCTCGACCTCGATCGAAACCATCCGGACCCCTGGAATCCAGCGCCCACCCGAGGCGACAACCGAGCCCCCGCCTGACCGCACCTTGACAACAACATCAACAACCAACCAAAGATCAACACACGCCCAACCTGCAACCCCATGAATGATCAAGGTAAGTACCACCGCACCGCGAGCGTGATCACATCCGGAGAGAAGCGAAACCCCACGAAGCTGGACCTCAATGGTGGCACTCGACGAGAGCGACGACGCATCGACCAAGCCTGCCGTATCTTGCTCTCCACCAACGCAACAGACCCCGCCAACTTACAGGAGGAATACGATGTCTACTGTTTCCGCTATTTCTATTACATCAAACGAGGGCCCTATTTCTATTGCATCAAACGAGGGTCGACTTGACTCTGCATCTGCCGTTCTGGAGGTGACTGCCACTAATCCGGAATATAACCAGCCGGCGTTGCGTATCAAGCAAGCTGGTACACGCGGAGGTGCGGCTTCGATCCGGATCGATGACCCAAATCCCGACATCGAGTTTGTCGAGACCGGTCTAACGGGCTCTGGTCCCGGTGCCGGAAAGTTCGAGATTGCCGTTCAGGCGGACCGGCTCCAGATCAATGGTCGTAGCGACACGGAGGCTCGCTTCGATACCATCGTCGTGTTTCAGCGGCCGGCGGTGGGCGGCAATATTGGTATCGGTTTCAAGAGCGCCGGCCAGTTTGGGAAATTTGGTGAAGGAGAGGGGGTTATCGCAATTGCTAATGCTTCCTCTCCTCCAACGGCGAATATCGCTGGGGCTGGGATCTTATTTGTCGAGGATGGGGCACTCAAATACCGAGGAACGAATGGAACGGTAACGGTGATCGCGCCGGCCTAGGACGCAGCCGCGGTGGGGTCGTCGACCGTTGTAGTGGCGAACGTACTCGGTGAGCACGAGACGCAGATGCTGCTGGCTGAAGATCAGCATGGGGTGTCACTGAGTTCGGCTCGGAGGGTGCGGAGGAACCTTTCGGAAAACAGTTCGCCGCGGACAACGAGGGGGAATCCTGATCACCTGGATGCCCACGTCGGCGAGAACAGCATGGAACGACGCGGCGAACTGACCGGCCCGATCTCGGACCAGATACCGGAAACTGAGTGACGCGATCACCGAGATCCATCACGAGGTTGCCGATCTGCTGGGTGGTCCACCTGCTGTTGGGGTTCGTGGTCGTGCCCAGCAGATGCACGGATCGGGTGGTGAGCTCCAGAACGAAGAATACGTAAATGCCTCGGAGCGTTACCGCGCAGTCCACGTGGAAGAAGTCACACACCAGCATCGTGGACACCTGCGCGCGCAGGAACTGGCGCCAGGTCGTGTCGGCGTCCCGGACCGGTGCCGGCGGTATCCGCAATCGCCGCAGGATGCGGCGGATCGTGAACGCTGCGATGCGGTGGCCGAGCTTGCGCACCTCGCCTTGGATTCTCTTGTACCCCAGCGAGGATTGTCACGGGTCATGCGCTCGATCAGCACGGTCACGGCGTCCGAGATGGGCGGGCGTCCGATGCGATGCGGAACTGATCCTCAATCACGAGTTTCTCGTCGCGGTCGAGATCGGAGATGTGGAAGGCGACCCCGCCAGTCAGACACCGGCGCAGCTGGGTGCTCAGCCCGCTCGGGTCGCCGGTGGGTAAGGCATCGAGCGCCTCGGTTGCCGGCGTGAGTCCCAGCTCGTTGGCGAGATAGGTGGCGCACCCCCGGGCGGCTGCCGGGTGCTGCGGAACACGATGATCTGCTGGCCCTCGGCGATGAGGTGGGAGACCAGGGGCACGATCATCGCTCGTCCGCCTCGGCGGGGAGGAGTCCGACCCTGCGTGAGGCGGTGGACGCCTTCCTGTCCTCCCCGCGCTGCGCCAACCCCAACATCCGCCGGGCCTATACCGCCGCGCTCGACCGAGCCCTGGATCACTTTGGCCCGGATCGGGCGCTCGCCGAGCTGACCGGCGACGACCTCGCCGAAATATTCACCAACGCCTGGGCTGCCTCGGCGCCAGCCACCTGGAACCGCAACCGGGCCGCGGTGTCCTCCTGGCTGGCCTGGTGCACCAAGCGGCTCGGGACACGTTCGGGAGCACTGGGACTCCCGTTGTGGCGTCTCCGGTGTCACCGAGGTAGCGGGGATCTGGATAGGACACGGTGGCTCCTTGGGCCGGCTCAGGGATTCTCGGGTCCTTCCAGGCTGGCGCGGATGGCGGCGGCGAGGGGATCGTTGAGCTCGGTGAGGATCGCGAGTGCGGAACGCCATGAATCGCGAGCCCGGTCTGGGTGGCCGGCGTCATGCAGGGTGGTACCGAGTGCCTTCAGGGTCACAGCTTCGCCCTGCCGGTCGCCGGCTTCCCGGCGAGCGCTCAGCGCCTGGTGGAAGT
>JBOHHF010000280.1:0-1410 GCA_050700495.1 Pseudonocardiaceae bacterium | reverse complement strand
ATGGCGATCGGTTCGGCGCTGTCGATGTATGACAACCGGATCGCGCCTTACTTCACCGAGGGCTGCGCACTCGATGGCGCAGCGTCCTTTGCAGCGTCTTTGGAGGACTGATCGCTTGACAAGCACCACCGAGCGCCCTGCAGCGCAGCACGACAGCGTGCCCTTGAGGGAGCCCGTCGAGCCGTCCTCCACGCTGCTGCAGCGCGTGATCCTGCCGCGGCGGGCCGATCCGATGGCCGTTCGTGCGCTGTATGTCGACGAGCAGTCGGCCACCGCCCAGCGAGTGTGGCCCCCTGCCGGCGCCACCGGGCACAACCCGCTCGACGTCGACCTCCAGGTCACTCTCGCCAACCCCAACACGCGGCGAGTGTGCGCGCTGTCCCGGACCAGCCTGCGGGTGCCCGAGCAGACCGAGGTGTCCTTCGCGGCGTACTTCAATGCGTTCCCGGCGAGCTACTGGCGGCGGTGGAGCGCGTTGCGCGCCGTACACCTGCGGTTGGACGTCGAGGGCGCGGGCCGCATCGACGTCTACCGATCCAAGGCGGACGCCACCGCGATCCACACCCACGGCGAACTCGTCAACAGCTTCTTAAACGGTTCCTTGAACGGCCCTCTCAATGGCACTGCTCGCCGTCAAGTCGATATCGAGCTGGATCTGACCCCGTTCGAGGACGGCGGGTGGTACTGGTTCGACCTCAGCACCGAGGACTCGGAGCTGGTGGTGCACTCCGGCGGCTGGCACGCGCCGGTCGAGGCGCCGGGTCGCGCCGCGGTGACCATCGGGATGCCCACCTTCAACCGTCCCACCGACTGTGTGGCCACGCTGCGCGCGATCGGCGAGGACGAGCTGGTTCGCTCCATCGTAACCGCGGTGGTGATCCCCGATCAGGGGGTGAACAAGGTTCGTGACCAGGACGGCTTCGCCCAGGCGCAGACCGTGCTCGGAGACCGGCTGCGGATCATCGACCAGCCCAACATCGGCGGCTCCGGCGGCTACGCCCGCGTCATGTACGAGGCGCTGGAGCACACCGACTGCGAGCAGATCCTCTACATGGACGACGACATCGTCCTGGAGCCCGACTCGATCCTGCGCGCGGTGGCGTTCTCCCGCTTCGCGCGCCACCCGATGCTGGTCGGTGGGCAGATGCTGCAGGCCCAGGCCCGATCCCGGCTGCACGCCTGGGGCGAGATCCTCGACCGGCAACGGATGCGGTGGAACAAGGCGCCGGGCACCGAGTACGACCACGACTTCGCCCAGCACCCGCTGCGCCAGACCGCATGGCTGCACCGGCGCACCGACGTGGACTACAACGCCTGGTGGATGTGCCTGATCCCGCGCAGCGTCGCGGAGGACATCGGGCTGCCGCTGCCACTGTTCATCAAGTGGGACGACGTCGAGTACGGGCTGCG
>JBOHHF010000279.1:0-2943 GCA_050700495.1 Pseudonocardiaceae bacterium | reverse complement strand
CGTGTCGCTCCGTTGAACTTCGGTCCTGATCTTGTAGGACTGCAGGCGATCATCCACTCGCCTGAGGAGTCGTCTACCCCATGTCTGCTACTACCCTGACGCTCACGATCGAGCCGGGATTGCTGGATGCTCGTTCGTCGTGGATGGAGTTCGAGTCGTTGGCGGTGGAGATGTCGCGTGAGGTCCCGTTGCGGGCGTTGGAGGAGGCCCTGGCTGATGCCCAGGAGCGGTTGATCGACTCGGTGTGTGGGCCGCGGTGGGCGCCGGTGCGGGGGCTGGCGGCGCCGTTCGCGTGTCCGCGCTGTGAGATGGCCGGGGACTTCGCTCGCAAGGGCAGACGCACCCGCCGGCGCAAGCTGCATACCGCGGCGGGCACGGTGGAGCTGGTGTTGTGGCACCTCGGGTGCCGGGGTTGCGGGCGGGTGTTCGCCCCGCTGCTGGTCATGCTCGGGCTGTCGGGGAAACGGCGTACCGACCGGCTGACGGTGGACCTGGCCGAGCTGGGCACCCGGGTCAGCTTCGCCCGCGCGGCGGGGCTGTCCCGGCAGCTGGCCGGGACCACCGCCACCGCCGGGCAGGCGCACAACGCGCTGGCCGATACCGCCGCGCTGCTCACCGGGGTCGATGGCACGCTGGGACCGGGGCATCCCAGCCCGGATGTGGTGCTCTTCGACGGGACCGGCGCCCGCGCCGGGACCAACAAGAACGGGGTTGGTGCGAATCTGGCCATCGGCCTCACCGGTCGCTCAGGGCCCGCGGCGCGCCGCCGGGCGCACACTCACCTGCTCGGGCTGACCGTTGGTGAGGACTGGCCCGCGATGGCCGCGCAGCTAGCCGGACTGCCCGCCCCGGCGCTGGTCGTCCTCGACGGTGAGACCGAGATCACCACCCTGGCCCAGCAGCTGTGGCCAGCCACCCCGATCCAGCGCTGCTGGTGGCATCTGCCCCACGGACTGCGCAAAGCGTTCTACGCCGACGACGCCGCCAACCGCCACGTCAACCCGCACTGGGCCCGCCACATCTCCGAGCAGCTGGGCGAGCTGCTGCGCGACTCGATCCGCCACGAACAGACCACCACCGAGGCCCTGGCCACCTGGGACGCCTTCACCGAGGCCATCCCCGACAAGCTCACCAGCGCGCGGGGCTACCTGGCCGCTGCCCGCGACCACGCCTTCACCTGCCTGGATCCCGCCCTCCGCGCCCGGCTGGCCCGCCTGGGCGGCCCCGAACTCGGCACCGGCGTGCTGGAACGCATCATGCGCGAACTCAACGCCCGCACCGACATCGGCGGCAGCCGCTGGAGCATCGCCGGGCTACGCGACCTACTCACCGTGCACACCGCACGACTGCTGCACCACCCGACCTGGAAGGAGATCAAACGGGCCACCCACCGGCCCAGCACCATCCCATTCAGCCTGCAAAAGTTCAACGCTTGACGACGCTACCAAGGATTCCGGACCGGCGTACTGATCACAGGCGCCTTACCGCTTTCTGCACTATTGCGAGCGGCTGCTCCAACCAGAACTGTGTGGTGACAAAGATTTGGCAAGTCCGAGCTCTCCGCCACGGAACCCCTCGCCGCCGCGAGCATCCGGGTACCGGACACCGACCTTGGGCATCCGTCGTATGCCGTTCGAGTAACGTCAATGCCAACCCGGCTAGCCGCAGGAGAATCTCCGCGTTGCTATCGTGAAGCGGCCCTGCAGGCATCCGTTTCTGTGCCTCGTGAGATACCTTCCTCAATCGTTCCCGGAGCAACCGCCATCGCATCTCATGGACGTTCACGGTTCCCAGTGCGGCTCAATCGTATTCATCGGAAGAGCGAGCTGATCTTCAACGATGGCTTCCCCGGCGATAACGAGCCGGCTGGCCTCGTTCGCCCGGTGACATAACCGTTGTCCGGCAGAAATCAACCGCTGCCCGTAGTGTTGTTGTTCGGTGGCGCCGGCACTACCTTCCATGATTCGCATCGCCAACGGCGCTATATCACGGTTCACTCGGGCCAGTTCTGTCAACAATTCCCGGTCCTCGCGGATCATGGTTGAACCTCGTCCGTGTCACTCCGGCCTGCCTCGCTCGCCACGTCCGCACCCCGCTCGCGCTCGTCCTGTCACTGGAAGGCCCCAGGACCGGGGAGTTATCGGGGTCTGGCGCTCACGCCCGACCCTGGGGCCTTGGGTCGCACTCAAGTCGGTGCGATCTTCGGTGTGTCACTGATCGCACACCGTTGCCAACCGGCAGCCACAGCTAGGCTGAGGCCGTCAGCACGATCGAGAGCATGGCCACACTCGGTGATGCGGCAGCTATGGAGGGCCGGCAGGCCGAGGCATGGGACCTTTACCAGCTGGCGCTGCCCACCTATCGGGAGATCGGTGACCGTCTTGGCGAGGCCGGCACGCTGCACGGTCTCGGCGAGGCGTTGATGCCCACCGATGCCCATTCGGCGGCGGGCACGCTCACCGATGCCGCGCGGCTCTACCAGCGGCTGGGCCACGCGAATCTCGCCGAGGAAGCACAGCGCCTCGCTGCTGACGCCGAAGCAACCGACTGAGTCGGACGTGGCCGACTGGGTCGCGGCTGTGCGGGTCTACTCCAGTTCTGCTCGCTGCACGATCCCGAGCGGCTGCTCCATCCAGAACTGCGCGGTGACGAATATCCGGCAAGTTTGCCATTTCCGCCACGGCACCAGTCGTCGCAGCGAGCATCCGGGTACCAGACATCGCCCCTTGACATCCATCGCATGCCGATCGAGTAACGTCAACGCGAAGCCGATCAACCGTATGAGCATTTCCATGTTCTCGTCAAGGAGTGGACCGTTGAGTAGTCTCTCAGTCTGCTGATCCTGCACCTTTCGGTATACCTCCCTCAACCGCTCCTGGAGCAACCGTCGATGGACCTCATGGGGCTCTTCGCTATATTCAGTGGGTTACTCAGCGTGAGGTC
>JBOHHF010000278.1:0-15512 GCA_050700495.1 Pseudonocardiaceae bacterium | reverse complement strand
GCCGGTGCCGGCACCGGCCAACGGCAAGACCGACGCCGCGGTGGAGGCGGTGCGCAGCGCGGTGACGGCGGCCACTCGCAATCGGCCCGGCGGGCTCGTGCTCCCGGTGGCGGTGCTGCGAGACCGGGTATCGGCGACGCTGAACGCGCACTACGGCTGCAATGCGGACAGCAAGGTCGGCGCCGCATTGCCGGCGCTGATTCGTGATCTGCATACCAGCATCGCGGCCGGTCGCGACGTCGCCGAGCTGCTTGATCTGGCGGTGCTGCTGCATGCGGCAGCCACCGTCGGGTGGCTGCGGGTGGCGGGTGCTCCGCTGGACCTGCGTTCGGAGGCATCCCTGCTGGCCTTGCGGGCCGCGCAGGACCGTGACACACCGACTGCGCTGGGTCTGGCCACGTGGGGCGGCGTGTCCACGATGGTCACCGGGGGAGAGTTCGGCTTAGCGCAGGCCGAGCTGGACGCGGTCACCGTGCCGACGAACACCCCGGAGTCGATACAGCTCGCCGGGACGCTGGCATTGTGCCGGTCATACGTGGCCTCGGCGGACTCCCGGCCCGGTGACATGGACGCACCCTTGCAGGTGGCCGCAGAGCTGGCCGAACGCACCGGGGAAGGCAATGCCTACTGGCTGGGCTTCGGTCCCCAGTCGGTCGGGCAGTACCACATGGCTGTGGCGAGGGAGGCTCGTGATCACGAACGGGTCGTGAGCATCGCTGAGGCCCTGCGGCCAGAGGTGCATGCCCACCGGCTGCGTCAGGCGATGTACTGGGTCAACTACGGCCTCGCGCTGCCGAAGTTACGGGGACGTAGCGATGACGCGGTATGGGCGTTTCGCCGCGCCGAGGTGATCTCGCCGCATCACATACACCGGGACCCATTCGTCCGCGAGGCGCTCGCCGGGTTGGTCCCCCGGACGCCCCGCGACTCCCCGGCCGGACGGGAGCTGCGCAGGATGGCCTACCGGGCCGGCCTGCCGGTGTAACCCGTCGGCGTGACGTCCGCGCTGGCGGACGCCCGGATCCGTCGATCGTTCATGGTCTCAACCGTGATCGACGTACCAGCCTCACGAGCACCAGCCTCACCGGCCGGCTGCCGGTTGAGCTGCCCCACCACTTCCCTCCCGGTGGCCGGCCGGTTTCCCGCTGTTCAGTCCGGTGGCGGGCGGCACTCACGGTGAGGGCGCTGACCATGAGTAAGGGCAAACACAGGAGGCCGAGCCTGCGGGAACGGCTCACCCGCCGCCGACCACGGCTCGCCCTGCAGCCACCGGCACCGTTGGAGTGGGTGGACCTGCGCACCAGCATCACGCACCTGTTGACCCCCGATGCCGCCGCGGCGGGCCGGGTGCGGGCCGGGCGCTATATCGCCCTGTGCGGGGCGGAGGTGATCCCGGCGGGCGTGACCCGAGCCCGGCCGTGGCCACTGCGAGACGTGCCGCACCGCGATCCCCGCTCAGAGATCGCGGAACACCCTCCGATGATTTACGCAGTGAAGTGCAAGAACTGTCCATATGCCAACCGGTACGTCGACATGTCGACCGCCCATGACCGGGCCGGAAATCATGCCCGCAGGCTGCGTCACCGCATCGCCGTGACCGACGGCCAACGGGACACAGTTCATGATCACCGTCATGATCAGACCTCACGCGGGGTGTCCCTGCCATGAGCAGCTGGTACCAGCCTTCCACGGTGACCGACCCCACCGACAGCGACGACACCTGCCCCGGCTGCGGCGCCCTCGACGGTGTGCAGCCCCAGCCCGCGCCCCCCACGGTGCAGTCGTGGTCGTGCACGGCATGCGGGCTGCACTGGGCCACGACGGTGGTAACCAGAAGCAGCAATAGGCGACGAGCGCAACCCTGTCTCCCTCCCCGGAACCCCCGGGGTCCTCGGCGAACACCGCCGCAAGCCGATTCCACTCGGCCCTCCACCTCGTCGAGCACCTCGGACCAGTCGATGCCACCTGCGCAGCGATGGTGCGCGTCGTGAACTCGACAGCACCGACGTTTGCAGTGCGGCGAAACGTCCGTGGCGTCGAGTTCATGACGTACTCGACTGTGCCGCCAATCCGTGCAGGGGGCGGGGGTCCTGGGTTAACCAGGGTTCCGGTAGGGGACAACCCTCATGTGGCTGGCCGAGCTGTGCAGCAGAGTATTGATTGTCGGACGGGAGCGGGAACGGTGAGATCGGGGGGCCGAATCGCACCGAGACCACCTCGATATGCCTGGGCGCCGCGCCGGGACGCCCAGGCACAGACCGACACCCGTGGCGCGCAGGCTCGGGGGGTGCGCGACAGGGTATCTGGGTGAGGGAGGAGCCCGGACCGCCATTCGGAGAGCGGTTCGGGCCCTTACCAGCTCGCCTGCCCGATGACTAGTCCATGACTAACTGCCCTGATCTTTCGACCAGCGCTGGGCCAGCAGACATACCCGCTGGGCGAGCTCGTCAGCGGTGGCCTCCGGGTCCCCGGTCAGTCCGGCCGCAAGGCCCACCAGGTAAGCGGTGAGCGGAGCAGCCGGCCGAGCGACGGCGTGAGCGACGTCGCGCGCCATGTCCAGCACCCGCGACTGCATGGCGGCCGGTTGCACGGCATCGGCGATGTCCAGCTCCCGGCACACCGCCCCGACCCACTCCTCAAGCGTGTTCACGCCAGCCACCTTCTCATCCGCACCGATACCCGGTGCGCAAGGCTGGTGGTATGCAACAGACCGGGGCGAGCCGTAACCCCCAGACCTGCTACCGGCAGGCGCTGTATCCACAACGCAGCCGGATGACCACCGGGCAGCAGCGCGCCTGGGATCGGAACTGGGACTGCTGGGGGGCAGACGTCGGGGACCTGCCCGACGGTCCGCTGGACACCGCCGGATGGTTCGGGCGCCGCGCGCCGATCGTGCTCGAGATCGGCTCCGGAATGGGGGAATCCACCGCGGCGATGGCCATCGCTGCACCCGACGTCGATCATCTCGCCGTGGAGGTCTACCAGCCTGGGCTGGCTCAGTTGGTCCTGCGCATCGAGCGCAGTGAGATCACCAACCTGCGCCTGCTGCGCGGCGACGCGCAGACATTGCTCACCGAGCACATCGCACCAGGCCGCCTGCGCGCCGTCCGGATCTACTTCCCTGACCCCTGGCCCAAGCGGCGGCATCACAAGCGCCGGCTGGTCCACCCGGAGTTCGTCGCCCTGGTGGCCTCCCGGCTCGAGATCGGCGGCACGCTACACCTGGCCACTGACTGGGAGCCCTACGCTGAGGAGATGCTCACCGTGTGCGGTGCCGAGCCCGGGCTGCACAACATCGCCCCCGGCAACGGCTTCGCCCCGCGGCCGGCGTGGCGGCCGGTCACCAAGTTCGAGCAGCGCGCCCGGGACGAGGGCCGCGTCGTGCGCGATCTACTCCTCACTCGCGTCTAGCATCGGTGACCATGAACCCGGCGCACCTTCCGACCGTCCCGACCACGCTGCTCGTCTGGGATGCGCCCAACATCGACATGAGTCTGGGCTCGATCCTCGGCGGACGTCCCAGCTCCGCGTCACGGCCGAGATTCGACGCGTTGGGTCGCTGGCTGATCTCGCGGGCCGGGTCCGACACCGAACCCGAGGCAACGGTGTTCACCAACGTCGCACAGAGCAGCACCGATTTCGTCCGACCCTGGGTGGAGGCGCTGCGCAACACCGGGTTCGCGGTGTTCGCCAAGCCCAAAATCGATGAATCAGACATCGACGAGGACATGCTGACGCATATCCAGTCCCGTCACGAGCAGGGCGTGCTGCGTCAGCTGTTGGTGGCCTCCGGGGACAGCCGGGCCTTCCGTGAGCCGCTGGAGACCCTGGTTGCCCAAGGCGTCCAGGTCACCGTGCTCGGGTTCCGGGAGCATGCCTCGTTCGCCGTCAACTCCGTGGTGCTGGACTTCGAGGATCTGGAGGACATCCCGGAGCTGTTCCTGCAGCCGCTACCCCGGATCACCCTCGAGACGCTGCCCCCGGAGGGCGCCTGGCTTCCCCCGTTGCGACCGCTGTCGGCCCTGCTGCGCTACACCCCGGTGGAGCCCGCCCCATGATGCGATTGGCGCGACTGGCCGCCCCGGTGATGCTGCTGTGCGACGAGCAGTGCACCGTGCTGCGCGACGCCGTGCTGGACGTCGACAGCACCGGCCGGATCGGGTACATCGGGCCCTGCGCCGGGGCGCCGGCAGCTCCCGGGCCGGTGCGAGCACTGCCCGGTATCCTGATGCCCGGGCTGGTCAACGCCCATGCGCACACCGCAATGACCGGCCTGCGCGGGCTGGGTGGGGACCTACCGCTGATGCGCTGGCTGACCGAGGTGATCTGGCCCGCTGAAGCCCAAGTCGACGCCGACGACGTACGGGCCGGCATGCTGGTCGGTGTCCTGGAGATGCTCGGCGCCGGGATCACCACCAGCGTGGAGATGTACTTTTACAACGACGCGGTGGTGGACGCGGTGGTGGACGCCGGGAGCCGCGCGGTGGTGACCCCGGGCATCATCGCGGCCCCCGGCTGGGACCGACTGGGTACCTGGAAGCAGATGCTCGACGGCATCAGTCGCTGGATCGACGCCGATGGGCTGCGCTTCGGGCCCGGCGAGCGCATCGAACTGGGATACGGCCCGCATGCGGCTTACACGCTGCCACCCGAGGCGCTGGTCGAGGCCGGCGCAGCCGCCCGGGAACGCGGTGCGCTGCTGCACATCCACGTCGCCGAGACCACCGGCGAGGATGCCGCGATCCGCGAGCAGTACGGCTCGGTGCCGCTGATGCTGGAACGTCTCGGGGTACTCGGTAGCGATGATTCCGGTCGCGCCACGCGGGTACTGGCCGCGCATGCCGTGCACCTGTCCGACACCGACATCGCGGTACTCGCCCGGCATCGGGCCGGGGTCGCGCACTGTCCCGGCTCCAACAGCAAGCTCGCGTCGGGCCTTGCCCGGCTGCTCGACCTGCGCGCCGCCGGCGTCGCGGTGGGTCTGGGCACCGATGGTCCGGCGTCCAACGACGACCTCGATCTCTGGGACGACGCGAGGCTGGCCGCCCGGCTGGCCCGGCTGTTCAGCGGGAACGCCGCTGCCCTCACCGCCGCGCAGGCACTGCTGCTGGCCACTCGGGGCGGCGCGGCCGCGATCGGGCGTGACGATCTGGGTACCTTGCGCCTGGGCGGGTGGGCCGATCTGGTGCACCTGGGAGCCGACGCCCCGGCATTCGCGGCCGGGCTTGACGTCCCGGACGGTCAGCTGCTGGCCAACCTGGTGTGGGGAGCCGGGGCCCGGGCGGTGCGGGATGTGTGGGTAGCCGGCGAGCAAGTGCTGGCCGACGG
Source organism: Pseudonocardiaceae bacterium (assembly GCA_050700495.1). Taxonomy (GTDB): domain Bacteria; phylum Actinomycetota; class Actinomycetes; order Mycobacteriales; family Pseudonocardiaceae. The sequence goes on along the minus strand of JBOHHF010000278.1, from coordinate 10,184 downwards.
CACGCCGACCCGGGTTGATTCCGCGGAGGCGCACGCCGCGCTACGCTCCCGAGCCATCCGACTCACCAGCCGAGTGGTGACCGAACGGAGCTGAGTTGCAGGTAGGGTATCTAAAGGGTGATGAAATTCTGTTCCACCGGGGTTGCTGTAGCTGACAGTTCGCATTCGGGTCCACAGAAGTATTGACTGGGTGGACTCGGCGTGTCGCCTCCCGAGCGTCGCTGAATCACACTTACGCTGTGCGGAAGTCTGGGAGACTGGAGATGCGGTGGGTCGTCATGCGGCCGCCCAAGACCCGCTGCATGTGCTGTACGTCGGCAATTCCGCCGAGCTGGGAGCACTGCGACGGTTGATGGAGGCGCACGGGGCGGTGACACGTAGCAGGCTCACGCCTGCGGTCGCCGTCGTCATCGCCGATCCCTCAGTACCCGCAGACCATCCCACCGTGCGCGCCGCGGCCACGCTCGGCATTCCGGTGCTGGAACCCGGCGAGGCGATCATCCAGTTCGCCGGTTGGCGAACCCGCACCGAGCCGATCCGGCAGCCGGTACCCACTGTCACCAGGCAATCTGTCGCCCGGCGATCCTGGCCCTTCCGGCGGCGCGCCCGTTGATCGCCGGCACCGCCGTGGACGCGAGCGCTTGCGAGCATCACGGCTGCACGTCCGCGTTCGACGAACAGTGGGGCACCGGGCCCACCGTGGTGACGGCCGTGCGCACGGTCGGGACGGTGATTGGCTGGGCCGTCGCGGTGACCACCGGCAGCGACGGCTGGCTGCTCGCTGCCCTGCTCTGCTACTGGATCGGGGATATCGCCGATGGGCTGCTGGCCAGGCTGACCCACCGCGAGACCCGCACCGGGGCGGTACTCGACGTGCTTGCCGACCGGTTGAGCATCTGCCTGGTGGTGGCCGGCTACGTGGCCGAGCATCCGCCTGCGGCGCCCCCTGCCGCGGTGTTCCTGCTTCAGTTCGTGGTGCTCGACGCCTACCTCACGCTGGCGTTCCTCCGCTGGTCACTCCTGTCCCCGAACTACTTCAGCCTGGTCGACGCCACGGTGTACCGGCTGAACTGGTCACCGTTGGCGAAGGCCACCAATACCAGCGCGGTGGTGCTGGTCTGGCTGGTCACCGCCTCGCCGATGGCATCGACGGTGATCGCAGCAGCACTCCTTGGCGTGAAGTCGTTCAGCGCCGTGCGAATGGCGCAGCTGCCAGTGCCCAGGGTGCTGTCCGGCTGCGCCGTGCTCGACCTGCACGCCGCGGCGGTCAGCCCCGCAACCGCATCGACATGACGAGATAACGGTAGGAGCCGTCCCCATTCTCCGCTTCATCCGCTTTACCCGCATCCAGGCCGGTGACCGGAGTGATCACGCCTGGACGACCCGATGTGGTGAGCGACAGGGTCGCCCGTGGGGTGGTGAGCCCGGTAAGCCCGTCGAGCAGGTACCCGGCGTTGAACCCGATGGTCAGCGGTTCGCCGGTGACGCCGACCTCGAGTTCCTCTTCGGCGCTGGACTCGTCATCGGCCTCCGCGGACAGCTGCACAGTGCCGTCGGAGAAGGCCAAGCGGACCGGCGCGAACCGCTGAGCCACCAGCGACACCCGCTTGAGCGCCGCCACGAACGGGCTGACCTCCAGCTCCACCGTGGTGGTGACCTCGGCGGGCCACAGCGACGCGAACTTGACGAATTCGCCGTCCAGCAGCCGGGTCAGCGTCTGCCGTCCACCAGCGGAGAAGCCCAGGAAACCCGCGTCGGCGGCGTCCCCCATCGACAGCAGCACCTCGCTGGACGAGCCGAGCGACTTGGCGGCATCGGCGAGCGTCTTGGCCGGAACGATGACCGAAGACGTGCTTGCCGGGTCGGGCACTGCCTCCGAAGCGGAGGGAACCGCGCCGGTCGGCGTCCAGGGAATGCGCCGTTCGGCAAGGCGGTACCGGTCGGTCGCGGCGAAGGTGAGCGCCTCGGAACCGATCTCCATGCGGACCCCGGTGAGCATGGGCAGGGTCTCGTCCCGGCTGGCCGCTGCGGTGACCTGAGAGACGGCGGTGGCGAAGACATCACCGCGCACCGTGCCCGAGGTGGCGGGCAACTCCGGCACCACGGGGTAGTCCTCGACGTGCATCAGCGGCAGGTTGAACCGGGCCGAACCGCATCGCACCGCCAGCCGGTTGCCCTCTACGACTACCCGCACATCCTTGGGCGGCAGCGCGCGGGCGATCTCGGCGAGCAGCCGGCCGGACACCAGCACTCGTCCTGCGGACTTGTCGGTGACGGGCACTTCGATGCGGTTGAGCACCTCGAAGTCGAAGCCCGAGACGATCATCGTACCGTCGGTCACCTCGATCACCATGCCCGCGGTGACCGGGACGACGGGACGGGACGGCAAGCCGCGCGCCGTCCACGCGACCGCTTCGGCGAACGCATCCCGCTCAAGCTCGAACTCCACGTAACTCACCGTCCCTGCGAGTACCCTCGGTTGCGCCGGGTGCGCCAGCGTACCGGGGGCTTCACCGAGGGCCGGGTTGGTGGTCGGGATGATTCAGTGTCCACCAGCAGAGTTGTTGAGCAGGAGGCGCGTAAACTGGGCCGCCGACCGGGTACCACCCCGCCCCCCTGATACCCGATCGGCGATCCCTATACGCGACCCGTTTCGGGCCGGAAACTCGCTTTCATCAGGAACGATACGGCGCCCGACGCCCGGGAGAAAGCCCTTGTCAGGTAAGCCTGACGGCCTGCGGGAGCCCTCAGCCCCAGCTGATCCGGAACGGTCGGTGCACGGTGAGCGGCCCCAGCCGCCACCGCGTGGGGCCCACGATGCGGACCTGGCCCATCGTGGAACGCCCGGTGATCACGAAGTGCACCGATCCCGGCTCAATCCGGCGGACCGTGGAGTCGTTGACGCTGCCCGCGGTGACACGCAGGCTGTCAGTGTCCACAGTGGCTCCCTCTGGCACGATGATCGTGGTCGAGCCGGCCGTCTTGTCCAGCTCCAGGGTCACTGTCGGGCCGGCGAAGATCGCATCGGTGAAGTCCAGCAGTGAGAAGCTCAAGTGCCCGACCACCCGTACCCGGGGTGGCACCCGCCACGGCCCGCGGCGCTTCAGCGGGCCAAGATGGCAGGACAGCTCCAGCACCTCGGATGCGGCTGGGCGGGCCAGTGTGAAACCTGGCAGGTCCAGCAGGACGGCGTTGAGCTCCCCGCGGGTGCGGGCGGCCATCGCGGCGTCCATCCGCTCGGTGAATTCGTCGACCGTGAGCCTGCCTTGCCCGACCGCGCGCTGCAGCAGCTCCCCAACATGCTCGCGCTCTGCGTCGGACACCCTCAAGTCGCGGGGCTCTACGTCGCCGGTCACGGATCCACGGTAGCGCTGGTTGGTCGCCCTTCAAGTACCGCCAACCCCGTGCTCAGCTGCTCTCTACTGCTCGGCGAGGCCGTGCTCGATCGCGTAGCGGGCCAGCTCGACCCGGTTGTGCAGCTGCAGCTTGCGCAGCGTGGACTGCACGTGGTTCTCCACCGTGCGGTGGCTGATCACCAGTTGGTCGGCGATCTGCCGGGCGGTGCGCCCCTTGGCGACCTGGCGCAGCACCTCGGTCTCGCGCTCGGTGAGCCGCGGCACGTCAGGTCTCGGGTCCAGCGCCATGCGGCGGTACTCGCCGAGCACCAAGCCGGCGAGGCCGGCACTGAACACCGCGTCCCCGTCGGCGGTCCGGCGCACGGCCTCGACCAGCTCCTCCGCCAACGCGGACTTCACCAGGTATCCCGAGGCACCCGCCTGCACCGCGGCCAGGACGTCGGCGTGCTCCCCGGAGGCGGACAGCACCAGCACCCGGATGTCGGGCCAGGTGTCGATGATGCGCTGGGTGGTCTGCGCCCCGGACGGTCCGCCGGTGGCGAAGTTCAGGTCCATCAGCACGACGTCCGGACGCACAGCCGGGATGATGCGCAGCGCGGCGGCGCCGTCAGCCGCGGTCGCCACGACGTCGAAACCTCGCTCGGTGAGGTCGCGGGCCACCCCGTCGCGCCAGATCGGATGGTCATCGACCACCATGATCCGGGCTTTCACCGCAGCAGGCCCAGTCGGACACCAGCCAGCCGGATGCGGGCCAGTCGGATCTCCCATTCGGTGCCCCGTCCCGGGCCGGTGTCCAAGGTCAGGGTGCCGCCCAAATCGGCGACCCGGCCGCGGATCGAGCGCGACACTCCCATCCGGCCGTCAAGCTCAGCGTGGGCGAGCTGCCCGTCCTCGACACCCGGACCGTCATCGCGGACGGTGAGCACCACTTCCTCGCCGAGATCCTCGACCAGCACCCACGATTTCGCCTCCGGGCCGCCGTGCCGGACGGTGTTGGCCAACGCCTCCCGAGCGACGGCGACCAGCTCCTCGACGTCGCGGACCGGTAGTGGCACCGCGGTCGCGGGCACCGAGACCTCGACCCGGGGGCTGGCCAGCAGTCGAAGTGCGGCAGCCAGGTCCTGCTCGCCGCTGGCGCTCGTGGGTGCGGTGGAGAACAGGGAACGCAGTGCGATCTCCTGCTCCCCGGCCAGCCTGGCCAGCTCGCCGGCTTCCCCGTCGAGGTGGCCGCCCCGGGCCCGCACCCGAGCCAGCACCTGCACGACGCTGTCGTGGATGGACCGGGCCAGCCGCTCCCGTTCAGCGGTGGCAGCCTCGGCGCGGACCGCCCTGCGTAGCTGCTCGGCGGCCCGGCGCGCGGCCGTCGCGGCCAGCCCGAGTACGAACCCCGTCCCGATCAACAACACCGCGTCGCGGGCAACGTCAGCGGTGAAGTACCCGCGGACCGATGCGTCGGCCAAGGCGACGGTGACGCCGAACAACGACCCGGCGAGCCAGCCCGCGTGCACCGCGGCAGCCACCACCGGACCGCAGGCCCACACGCTGGTGAGCAGTGGGGTGCGCGTGGTGCCCTCGGTGAGCTGCTCGGGGGACAGCACCAACGTCGAGCAGCCCATCAACACCACGGTTACCAGCAGGTCGATCACGATGACCTGGATCCGGCGGGTGGCGTCGTAGCTGTAGGCCAGGCAGATCACGACGGTCCACACCGCTATCCCGGCGAGCACCGCCCAACCCAGGCCCGACCGGGCGTAACCGTCGTGATGCACGATAATCATCGAGATCGCGAAGGCCGCCGTGACGATCCGCAAGATCACCACGCCACGCCACAGCGGGGTCATGATGTCGGTGGCGGCCGCCATGGCTGCCGATCCTGCCAGGTGCCGGACGGCGGCCCGCTCAGGCCCGCCGTGCATGACCGTAGTACACGCCGTGCATGACCGTAGTACACACTGCGCACGCCAGCCTCGACACACGAGGGGGGCTGGGAGGCTTGAGTATGTCCCGCAAGCGGTCGCCGTTGCCGATCCAGGTGCTGTTGTTCTTGTCGGGGACCTTGCTTGCGATTGCGGTCGACAATCTCACTGGCGTGGAGTTCCTTCGGCAACAGGCGTTGCCGCTGGCTGGCGGCACGGTGCTGCTGATCATCGGGATGATGATCTGGCAATACCGGATGGAGCAGGGCCTGGCGTTGCCGCCTCGGCCGGACTGGGACTCGGATCGGCCACCTTTCCCGGGATTGGAGGCGTTCACCGAGCAGGACTCGGCGGTCTTCTTCGGCCGTGATGCCGAGATCACCGAGCTGCTGGACCGTCTTCACCCGGTCACGGCGCAGGCCAACCGGCTGGTCGCGGTGGTCGGTCCTTCGGGTGCCGGGAAGTCGTCACTGGTCCAGGCCGGGGTGGTGCCCCGGCTACGGCGGCGCCGTGGCAGCTGGATCGTGGTGCCGGCGGTGGTGCCTGGGGACCATCCGCTGCGCAGTCTCGCCCGGAGCCTCGTGGCGGCTGCAGAGCACCCCATCGACGTCCAGGCTCCTGGTTTTGCGGACGAGCTGCGCACCGCGCACGGTGAACCGAGCGCTCCGGTGCTGGTGATCGTCGATCAGGCCGAGGAGCTGATCACCCTCTCCGGGGAGGCCGAGCGCGACGCCTTCCTCGGCCTGCTGGCGCGTGCCCTGGATGCCGACTCTCGACTGTGGGTCATCATGATCATGCGGTCGGAGTTCCTGACCGCGTTCCTGGGCACCGAGCAGGCTCGGTTGTTCCGTGATCCGATCGCGGTGGGGACGCTGGGTCACGCGGCGCTGGTCGAGGTGATCGAGCAGCCGGCCCGGCGAGCGGGGCTGGCCTTCGACCCGCCGACCCTGCCGCAGCGGATGGCTGCCGACGCCGGCGGTGGTGATGCGCTGCCATTGCTGGCGTATGCGTTGCAGGAGCTGTGCCTTTCTGGTGCGTTGACCGCCGATGCTTACCAGCGCATCGGCGGGGTCACCGGGGTGCTGACCCGCCAAGCCGACAAGGTCGCCACCGAGCTCGGCGGCCCTGGCGGGCCGGTGCTGTCGACCCTGCTGAAGTTCGTCACGATCGGCGAGAACGAACCCACCCGCCGCCGAGTGCGGCGCAGCGCACTGACTGATGCTCAGTGGCAGGTGGTTCAGGCGTTCATCGCCGCCCGGCTGCTGACCAGTTCCGCAGAGGGTGATGACGCCATCCTCGAAGTAGCCCACGAAGCGCTGTTCCGACACTGGGCACCCCTGCAACAAGCCATCGAAGCGTGCACAGATCAGCTTCGCTGGCGGGCCGACCTGGAACGCTGGGCCAAGGACTGGGACAGCTCCGGCCGCCAAGACTCCTACCTACTCCGCGACGAACGCCTCAAAGCCGCCCAACGCTGGGCGTCCTCGGACGGCGAGGGGGTGGACGGCCTTGCCCCTGTGGCGGAGTTCCTGACCTACTCCAACCAGGCCGACTACGCCATCATGCAACGCCTGTCCGAGACTATCGCCCGGCAGGCCCTCGCCGCTGCCGACCGTGATCCCGACTACAGCCTGCTGCTGGCGCTGGCCGCCTACGAAGAGTGCGCCCCCACAGCGCTCGCTGTCCGGGCGTTGACCACCGCACTGGTCGCTTCGCGGGTTCGTGCCGTCCTGCGCGGCCACGACGATTGGGTTTTCTGGGTGGCGTGGTCACCGGACGGACACCGGCTCGCCACCGCGTCAAGTGACCGGACGGTGCGGATCTGGGACGCCGGCAGCGGCACCGAACTCACCGCGTTGCACGGCCACCACGATTGGGTTCGGGCCGTGGCGTGGTCACCGGACGGCCAGCGGCTCGCCACCGCGTCGAGCGACCGGACGGTGCGGATCTGGGACCCCGGCAGCGGCACCGAACTCACCGCATTACACGGCCACGACAACGAGGTGTGGGCGGTGGCGTGGTCACCGGACGGCCAGCGGCTCGCCACCGGATCGCGCGACCAGACCGCCCGGATCTGGGACCCCGGCAGCGGCACCGAACTCACCGCGCTCCGCGGCCACCACGGCTGGATTCGGGCCGTAGCGTGGTCACCGGACGGACGGCTCGCCACCGGATCCCATGACCGGACGGTGCGGATCTGGGATCCCGGCAGTGGCACCGAGCTCACCGCGCTCCGCGGCCACCACGGCTGGGTCCGGTCCGTGGCGTGGTCACCAGACGGCCAGCGGCTCGCTACCACGTCAGACGACCGGATCATCCGGATCTGGGACGCTGGCAGCGGCACCGAACTCACCGCGTTGCACGGCCACGATGACGAGGTCCAGGGACTGGCATGGTCACCAGACGGCCAGCAGCTCGCCACCGCGTCGAACGACCAGACAGTCCGGATCTGGGAGGCTGGCAGCGGCACCGAACTCGCCGCGCTCCGCGGCCACCACGGCTGGGTCCGGTCCGTGGCGTGGTCACCGGACGGCCAGCGGCTCGCCACCGCGTCGGACGACCGGACCGCCCGAATCTGGGACACCCGTGGTACTGGCGAACTCGCCGTCCTGCACGGCCATCATGGCTGGGCACGGCACGTGGCGTGGTCACCAGACGGACGACGGCTCGCTACCGCGTCGAATGACCGGACCGCCCGGATCTGGGACGTCGGCAGCGGCAGTGAACTCGCTGCGCTGCACGGCCATGACGACGAGGTCCAGGGACTGGCATGGTTACCAGACGGCCAGCAGCTTGCCACCGCGTCGAACGATCAGACAGTCCGGATCTGGGACGCCCGCGACGGCAGTGAACTCGCCGTGCTGCGCGGGCACAATGACGAGGTTCGGGTAGTGGCGTGGTCACCAGACGGACGACGACTCGCCACCGGATCACACGACCAGACCGCCAGGATCTGGGACACCGGCGACAGCATCGAACTCTCGATGCTCTACGGCCACGGTGACGAGGTCCAGGGACTGGCATGGTCACCAGACGGCCAGCAGCTCGCTACCGGATCACACGACCGGACCGCCCGGATCTGGGACGCCAGCAGCGGCACCGAACTCACCGTGCTGCGCGGTCACGACAGCTGGATCCGGGCGGTGGCATGGTCACCGGACGGACAGCGGCTGGCCACCGCGTCAAGCGACCGGACCGCTCGGATTTGGGACACCAGCAGCGGCACCGAACTCATCGCGCTATACGGGCACGATTATGAGGTTCGGGCAGTGGCGTGGTCACCTGACGGACAGCGGATCACCACCGCGTCGAACGACCGGACAGTTCGGATCTGGGATGCCGTATCCGGCGCGGGGGTCATCATCGTCGGTGTCCACGCCAAGGGAGTCGACAGCGTGTCCTGGTCTCCGGATGGGAGGCGAATCGCCTCCGCTTCCCGGGACGGAACCTGCCGGATCTGGGACGCGACGATCAGCATCGAGGATCTGGTGGCCAACGCCCACCGCCGCGTCTCCCGAGAACTGACCGCCGAGGAACGGCGCAACCTCATGCTTCCCTCGACCGGTGATTGATCAAGTCGACCACGGGCCTCGAACGTCCGGGCCTACCGCTCAGATTCCGGCGCCGGCGGGTCAACGGCCGCAGGGCCGCGTAGCACGCCGAGGATCTCGACTATCTGGCCGGACAGGTGCTCGAACTGCCGGTGTTGGTTGTCCTCGAGTCGCTGCTGATTGTCCTCGATCCGGTCCAGCCGGCCGCCGTGCAGGTCAAGGGTCTGTTGCAGCTCATCGAATCGCTTGTCGTGCTGCTCGAGGACACCGATGACGAGAGTCTGGCTCTCCTCAACCCCCACATCAGCTCGTAGAGGTCATCAAGGTCATGACGGATCTGGCTGACCTTGTGCGGGATGTCAGGTTGCACCGTCACGGGCGGGAGCGTAGTCGGCCAGCCCGCTGCAACGGCAGCGCCCCCGGTGGCCAGCGCGGCTACCGGGGGCGCTGGTCGTCGGGTCAGGTGAACTCGCCGTCGCGGACCCCGGTGGTGAACGCGGCCCTGTCGTTGACAGCAGCTCCGAGATCACCACCAGGCTCTCGTCAGCACCGAGAGCCTGGTCTCGGAGTGCCGCAAAGAGCCTATCGAGCCGACCCACGATCACCTGATCGTCGATGACGTGTCCGCCCACGGCGTACTCCTGGTAGGCGGCATCGGGCAGCACCCCGCCCGGGAAGCTCAGCAGGGAGAACGATCCCGACATGCTCTGGTGCAGTCCGGCGGAGAACGGCAGCACCCGCAGGTCGATGTTGGGCAAGTTGGCCTGCGCGATCAGGTGCTGGAGCTGTCCCGGAGCAATCGCCGGGTGGCTGGCATAGCGTCGCAGCGCTGCTTCGGACACCACGGCAGAGAGCTGCAGTGGCTGCGGACCGGTCAGCCGGTGCTGTCGCTGCATGCGCGCGGAGACCTGCCGGTCGATCTCGTCGGGTGCCGTCATGTGCTCAGCCAGCAGGTGGGTTTCGCGAGCGTAGTTCTCGTCTGCAGCAAGCCCGGGATCAGCTCCAGCGCGAGGCACCGTAGCGACGTCGCGTCGGCCTCCAGCCCGACGTAGGCGGCCAGCCACTCGGGCAGCCGGGCAGTGGACCACCAGCCGCGCTGGCTCGCTTCCCGCCGAAGCTCCTCCAGTGCGGCGTGCTCTTCCGCGCTGGCCCCGTAGAGCTGCAGCAGCGTGGAGGACGGCTCGACGGGCTCCCTCAAGGGCACGCTGTCGTGCTGCGCTGCAGGGCGCTCGGCGGTGCTTGTCAAGCGATCAGTCCTCCAAAGACGCTGCAAAGGACGCTGCGCCATCGAGTGCGCAGCCCTCGGTGAAGTAAGGCGCGATCCGGTTGTCATACATCGACAGCGCCGAACCGATCGCCAT
>JBOHHF010000277.1:0-24529 GCA_050700495.1 Pseudonocardiaceae bacterium | reverse complement strand
CCTGAACTCCGCGTCACGGGAAGTCCGCTACGTTCTCCCTGGTTACGACTTTCACCTCGATGTTGATGCTCACCGGTGGGTACCACTTCCCGGAGCTGGCGGTGTTGTCAGCCGAGGAGCGGGAGGTCCTGCTCGACTTGGCCGTCGCGATGTTCATGGCGCACTCGGTCTGTTTCCGCGAGACCGACCCGCTGACCGCGCGCTCCTATCTGGTGTTCCCGGAACTCATCAACCTCCGGAAGCCGGTGATCGCCGACGAGCAGCCCATTGAGGAGGGAGTCGCGTACACGGTGAGCGGCGCGGTGGGCAACGTCTACGCGTCGTTGGTCGTGCTGTGCGGGAACGGCTGGCCGAAGGCGAACATCGCGCGTTCTGCCCCCGATGCAGGGAGCAGGTCGCACTACCTCGCGCTGATGCTCCGATCGAGCTTACCCGGCAGCAGGAAGCCGACGTTGCCGATCAGTGCCGGGCAGCCGGTCACCGGTCGCGCTTCGAGCAGGTGCTGTTCCGGTTGAAGGCCTACGTCACGCAGGAGGGGATCCCGGCGCCGGACTGCTTCATCAGCTACGCCTGGGGCGATGATCGCCACCAGCGCTGGGTAGAGCACGAGCTTGCTCAGGACCTGCTCAACGCGGGATCACCGTGGTGCTCGACCGGTGGGAGAACGCGCGCATCGGCGCGAGCGTGCCCCGGTTCGTGGAGCGCGTCGCCAGCGCCGACCGGGTCATCGTGGTGGGCACCCCGCGTTACCGCACCAAGTACGACAACGGCGAGCCGATGGGTGCCTTCGTGGTGGCCGCGGAGGGCGACCTCATCGGGAAGCGGATGATCGGCTCCGAGGCTGACAAGGAGAGCGTGCTGCCCGTGCTCCTGGACGGGACTTCGGAGTCCTCGCTCCCGCCACTGCTACAGGGACGGGTCTACGCCGACTTCCGCCCGACGCAGCGATACCTGCCGACGGTATTCGCCCTGATCGCGAGTCTTTACCAGATCTCGTCCCATGAGCCCGTCCGCGAGCTACGGCGCCAGCTCGACGAGCTGTAGCGAGGGCGCCGGCGTGCTCGGCGATCGTCCAGCAATCCTTGCGCGGCAGATCAGCCGGCAACCCCCAGCACGAATCCCCGCACCCGCCGCCGCGGCTCGACCCGACCAAACCGCCCAGCCACCCGACCGAGAGAATTTCAGATGATCAGCAGGGTCACGACCCCTCCTCGTCATCCGCATGTTCGAGAATTGCTCCTTCGGATGGTGGTGGCGAGCTGCGCGTATCAAACCGGTTCCGCTGGTATCTGTATGGACATGGGAAATAGTGGCGCTGACAATGTAGGAAGCCTGAGATGACTCACGCTGTCCATGCTGGACATGATGATCGTGAATGTCGCGTTTCCCGTAATCCAGCAAGATTTTAGGGGCAGTACCCCCGCGAGCATGTCGTGGACACTCAACGCATACTCGATTGTCTTTGCCGCACTGCTGGTGCCGGCCGGGCGGCTGGCCGACCGGTCCAGCCGCAAAAACGGTTTCCTGTTCGGGGTCGTGCTCTTCACCGTCGCGTCCGCACTCTGCGCGACGGCCCAAGGCGTGGCAATGCTCATCGCCGCGCGGGTGGTGCAGGCCGCAGGCGCGGCCTTCCTCGTCCCGACCGCGCTGGCGCTCCTGCTCGCGGCGTACCCGGCGCAGCGACGGGCGGGCGCGGTACGGGCGCTCATGGGCATCGGCACCGTGGGCCTGGCGCTCGCGCCGATCATCGGTGGTGTGCTGGTGAGCGTCGGCTGGCGGTGGATCTTCCTGATCAATCTGCCGGTCGGCGTCGCCTGTTATGTGCTCGGCCGCCGCGTGCTGCCCGACGCCCGGGTGGACGACCGAGGGCCGCTGCCCGACCTGGCCGGCTCGATCCTGCTGATCATCAGCGTCGCCGCGATCGCTCTGGGCCTCGTCAAGGCACCGGAGTGGGGCTGGATGTCTCCTCGAGTCATCGGGTGCCTCGTCGGCGCGGTCATCCTGTTGGTGGCATTCGCGCTGCGCTCAGCGCGGCATCCGAACCCGGTGATCTCGATCGGCCTGATGCGGATCCGGTCGTTCAGGATAGCTAACGTCGTCTTCCTGCTGTTCGCCGTCTCCTTCTCGGCGACACTGCTGTCGGTCACGCTCTGGTGTGAAAACGTCTGGAACTACTCCGCCCTGCAGACCGCCTTAGCCCTCGCTCCTGGCACCTTCCTGATGCCGATCGTGGCGGCGAGCTCCGGAAAGCTGATCAAGCTCACCGGCGTGACGTTCGCGATCGCACTCGGCTGTGCGCTGCTCGCCGGTGGGCCGATCTGGTGGACGGTCATGGCGCAGCCCGAGCCCGACTACGTCCGGGTGCTGCTGCCCGGGACGATCATGTTCATGGTCGGCACGATCCTCGCGTTCACAACGCTGATGTCGGTCGTGACCCAGGACTTGCCGGCGACCGCGTTGGCAACCGGGTCCGCCATCAACACGACCATCCGGCAGATCGGGCTCGTGATCGGCGTGTCGATGTTCGTCGCAGCGTTGGGCACGCCGCACACGCTCGCGCAGACGCAGACCGGCTTTCAGCTCGGCTGGGTGATCGCAGCGGCCTGCGCTCTCGCCGCGGTGGTCATCAGCACGGTCCTGCGCACGAGTCAGCTGGCCCCGCAGTTCGTGCCCGCGGCTCCGAAGCCCGGCGACGGCGAGTACGGCCGGTGCTGAAAGAGACCCGAGATTGACGTGCCCGGTTACCTGCCAGATGTCGACCCTAAGTGATCCGGCGTGGTGCGGCGCGGCGCCAAACTGCTGCACGCCTTCGCGGCCGGCATGGCAACATCCCGCTATGAGCTCAGCTGGCTATCCCCCGAATTGTGGCGGGTCCGGCTGCAACCTCGGACTGTGAAGCACGTGTCCGATACTCGCCGAGGGCCTCGTCGAGGGCCGTGGCCAGCACCCGCACGTACGGAGTCCGCATCAGGGTGTAGTGGTTACCCGGTACGTCGATAATTTCCGCGTCGCCCGGGCAGAGGGCTTGCCACTGCTTGGCGGTGCCGATTGTTGCGCCGTCCTCGGCTCGGAAGAAGCGAACGCGTCCTTCGTACGGCTGCGGATCGTGAGCCAGCAACGCCCGGCAGTTGCGTGCGAAGCGGTCGATGACCTGGCGAAGAGTCCCGATGTCGATGTCGGACGGCAGCACCGACGCGCGACGCGCCTCGGAATACAGCATGTCGAGCGGGGTACGTCCCCCCGTCGCGGTGAACGTCGACGCCGGCGGCTTCCAGTCCTTACCGGCCAGTCCCGCCAGGTCGCCGGCGAACCACGCCATCAGGGCCGCATCGTCAGTGGGCCTGTCCCGGCCGGAACCGGGAGCCTCCATCAGATCGATGGCCAGGACCAGTTCTACCGTTCTGCCCGCCCGGGTGAGCTGCCTGGCGATCTCCAGGGCGATGACGCCCCCCATGGACCAGCCGCCCAGGCGATACGGACCCTGGGGGAGCTCGGTGGTGATCGCCTCGATGTAGTGGGCGGCCAGCTGCCCGATCGTGTCCATGGGTGCGTCGGTATCCGGTACCTGGACCGCATAAAACGGCTGGTCGTCATCGAGCAGGGTGGCCAGCTCGGCGTAGCACAGGACGTCACCACCGACCGGGTGCACGAACACCAGGGGAGTGCGCGTGCCCCCGGCCCGGAGCGGGACGAGTGCGGTGCGTCCGGTCGCCTCCCCACCGGCCGCATCGCGCAGTTTCTCGGCGAGCAGTTCGATGGTCGGGCAGGCGAAGAGCGTCGACAGCGGCAGTGAATGGCCCATCCGGCTCTGCAACCGGGCCATCAGGCGTACCGCGAGCAGCGAGTCACCCCCCAGGTCGAAGAAGCTGACGGTGACTCCGATCGGGTCAGCGTCGAAGAATTCCGACCAGATCTCCGCGATACCGGCCTCGATCTCGTCGCGCGGGGCGACGAACGCCGCCGCACCGCCGCCGTGATCGTCGGGTGAGGGCAGTGCCGCGCGGTCCACCTTGCCATTGGCGCTCAGCGGCAGGTCGTCCAGGATCACGATCCGGGTGGGCACGAGATACTCGGGCAGCAGCTCTCGCAACTCGCGCTGCAGGCCGCTTTCGGTCTGCGTCTCGACGTCAGTCTCGGTCCAGCCCGGTTCGAGGACGACGTAGCCGACCAGACGCTTGGCTCCCTGCCGATCCCCGGCCGCGATCGCCACGGCCGAGCGGACGCTCGGGCACCTCAGCAGCCCGGCTTCGACCTCGCCCAGTTCGATCCGGTAGCCCTGGATCTTCACCCGGGAGTCCTCACGCCCCAGGAACTCGATGTTCCCCTCAGGCGTGTATCGGCCAAGGTCACCGGTGTGGTAGAGACGCTCCCCGGTGGCGGGATGCTTGATGAACGCGGCCCGCGTCTTGGCCGGATCGTTGAGGTAGCCACGCGCCAGGCCGATGCCCGCGATGTACAGCTCGCCAGGCACCCAGGTGGGACACGGCTGCAGCGCCTCGTTCAGCACGTGAAAGCGCTGGTTACGCATGGGTTTGCCATACGGGATGCTGGCCCACCCCGAGCCGACTCGGTCGATCGGGTAGAGGATCGACCAGATCGACGCCTCGGTCGCGCCACCCAGACTCCAGATCGCTGCGTCCGGCAGCAGCTGCCGGATGACATCGGGAAGTGTGATCGGAATCCAGTCACCGCTCATCATCACCACGCGCAGCGCAAGGCTGGTGCCCGGCGGATGAGTGAGCACGTACTCGGTGAACATCTGCAGGAGCGCCGGCACACTGTTCCAGACCGTCACATGGTGCTCGGCAATCAAGGTCATCCAGCGGCCGGGCTCGCGGTGCGCCTGCGGCTCGGGCAGTACCAGTGCACCGCCCACCGCCAGGGTCCCGAAGACGTCCCATACCGACAGGTCGAAGTTGAATGCCGACAGTCCGAGGACACGGTCGGCATGGGTGATCCCGAAGCGGTCGTTGATGTCCTGGATGGTGTTGACAGCTCCGGCGTGCTCGATCATCACGCCCTTGGGGACGCCCGTCGAGCCAGAGGTGAAGATGACGTAGGCGAGATCGTCCGCCGCTGCACCGGACGCCGGAAGCGGCTCGTCGCTCTCGGCGTCCGCGCTGCTGCCGTCGACGGTGAGCCGCACGATCTGCTCCGGCCAGTCCGCGCTCTCCTCGACCCACGACTGGGTCAGGACGACGGAGATCCCGGAGCTGTCCAGCAGCAGGCGCAGCCGCTCGGCGGGCACTCCGGCATCGATCGGCACGTACGCCCCGCCCGACTTGAGAATGCCGAGCGCCGCGACGACCTGCTCCCACCCCTTGTCCATCACGATCGCCACCAGATCCCCGCGGCGCACGTCGTGGCGCCGGAGCCACCGGTCCAGGCGGTTGGACATCCGGTCGAGTTCGCCGTAGGTCAGCGTGCGCTGCGGCGCTATCACCGCCGCCGCCTCCGGACGGGCGGTCACCTGCGCCAGGAACCCGCCGTGCAGCAAGCCCGGGGGGACCGGCGCGGCCGTGGAGTTGGCGACGTTGCGGACCTCCAGGTCCGCTGAGGGCACCAGCGCCGGGGTCGGACGGCGCCAGGCCTGCTCGTCGTCACACAGCTCGCGCACAACGTCGAGATAGGCACCGAACATGGCGTCGATCATCCCGTCAGGGAAGATCTCCTCCACGACATCCCAGTTGAGGACAAGCTCACCGGCCTCCTCGATGGCTTGATGATCCAGCCACACCTGGGGCGTGCGCACCGAGCTGCGGACCTCCCGGCCCGATGTACCGAGCGTGGTCAGCGGCGAGATGACACCCGCGACCGCCTCGCCGTCCGGTGCGGACGTGACGGTGGTCGTGAAGACGACGGGCATGGTCGCCCGTCCCGCGCCGCCGCGTACCCGGTTGAGCTCTCGCAGGACCCGTACCCCGCTGACGTGGCCATGCTCCAGATCACGCCACAACTGCTGCTGGATCCGGTCGGCAGATTCGGCGAAGTCGTCGGTGGCCGTGCTCTGCACCTCCAGCAAGGACGTCGCGCTGAAGTTCCCGAGGACCTTGTTGACATCCGGATGCAGCGGCAGCCGGTTGAACACCAGAATGTTCAGCGTGAAGTGCGAGGACTTGCTCCAGGCCGCCAGCACGTGCGCGTAGGCGGTGCACAGGGCCACCGCCGGAGTGAGCCCGGCCGCGGAAGCGTGCCGCTTGAAGCGGGTCCACGCCTCGGGCCCGAAGCGGCTGGCTCGATGGGTGAACTGCGGGTG
Source organism: Pseudonocardiaceae bacterium (assembly GCA_050700495.1). Lineage (GTDB taxonomy): Bacteria > Actinomycetota > Actinomycetes > Mycobacteriales > Pseudonocardiaceae. The sequence continues at coordinate 18,273 of JBOHHF010000277.1, read as the reverse complement.
ATCGAGGGTGGCCGGGTTTCGTTTCAGCGGCAGGGCGGGGGCCGGCGGCAGGACCGCAACGCGCCCGCGCCAGTAATCCATCGACTGCTCATACAGCGGGGTACCCTCCATCGAGCGCGCCGCCAGGACGTAGTCGCGATAGGTGAGGGGCAGCTCGGGCAGCACCGGCGCGTCACCGCGATAGGCCGCGGCCCACTCCCGCAGCAGCAGCGCGGTGCTCCAGCCGTCCAGGATGAGAGCGTCGAAGCCCACGTGCAGTCGGCTGGTGCGGTCGTCGATCCGCGTCACACGGACGTCGAACAGCGGCCAGACCTCCGTGTCGAAGACCTGCCGCCGCATCTCCTCGTGGATGTCGTCCAGGCGCCACCGGCGCTCGGCCTCATCGGGGCAGCTGCGGAGATCTACCGTGGTGATCTCGTACGGGGGCACCTCGGCGAGCGCCCGTTGCAGGCCGTCCCGACCCACGACCGCACGCAACATGTCGTGCCGGGCTATCAGACCCCGCAGGGTGTCAGTCAGCCGTCCGATGTCGAGGCCCTCGACATCGACCTCCATGAAGTAATACGTGGAGACGTTGCCCAGCTCGAAGGCGTCCGTGCGCCCGACGAGATACGCCTGCTGCAGATCGGTGAGCGGGAACGGCTCGTAGCGACTGTCCGGGTCGGGAACGAGGGCCGGCAAGCCGGGGCCGCTGACCGGCTTCCCCTCCTGCGCCCCCGCCGGGGCCTCGACGGTCGCCGCCGCGTCATCGGCCGCCGTGATGTCTCCGAGCAGGGAGAGCACGACTTCGGCCAGCGAGGCGATGCCGTGGCCTTCCAGAAAGGTCACGAGCGGCAGGGTGGCCCCCAGGCTCCGGTGGACGGCCTCCCTGATGTTCATGGCGATCAGCGAGTCCATGCCCAGGTTGCGCAGCGGCTCGTGCACGTCGAGGTCCGTGGCCCGCATGCCGAGCGCCCTCGACACGATGCGTACCAGCAGGTCGAAGACCTTCTCGGCCCGCTCGGCGACGTCCCAGCGCTCGAGCTCCGTCGGCATCGGGATGGGTGCTGTGGGATCGGCCGCCAGGGGCGTGCCGGCGGTCAGTCCGGTCGCTGTCAGGCCGGGGGCGGACGGCGCAGGGCCAGCGGCATGAAGCCAGTACCTGGTCCCCTGGAACGGGTACGTCGGCACGGCCACCGCGTGGCGGCGCCGGCCCATGTCGAACCGGGCCCAGTCGACGTCGGCCCCGCGGACGTAGAGGACGGAGAGGGAGTCCAGCAGCACGCGCCAGTCGTCGTGCCGGGGGCGCAGCGAGGGGAGGAAAACGGCGCGCGGCTCGCCGGCGTCCTCGGCAGATTCAGCACCTCCCGCGGCGAGTGGCGTGCAGCGCTTCGCCATGCCGAGCAGGGTCGGCGCCGGACCCACCTCCAGGAAGGTGCGGTGGCCTTGTGCGTACAGCGTGTTCATGCCCGCCATAAAGCGCACCGGCTCGCGGACATGGTCGCGCAGGTACCGCGCGGTGACGGCGTCCTGCCCGGCCAGGACCTCGCCGGTGACATTGGAGACGAGCGGGATGCGAGGGGGGCCGTAGGCGATCCTGGCTGCTTCTTTTTCGAAGGCGTCCAGCATCGGGTCCATGAGCGGGGAATGGAAGGCGCGCGTGGCGGTGAGCGGCTTCGTGCGGATTCCCTGCGCGGCCAGTGCCGTGAGCAGGCTGTCGAGTGCCGCTGCGGAACCCGAGACGACCACGCTCTCCGGCCCGTTGATCGCCGCGATCGAGGCCTGGCCAGCGTACGGGGCCAAGGTTTCCTCGACCCGCTCCGCGGCAGCGTAGAGGGTGGCCATCCGGCCTTCGGCGCACATATCCTGCATCAGCCGGCCGCGCAGCGCCGCCAGCCGAAGCCCGTCCTCCAGGCTCATCACACCCGCGACGCACGCGGCCGTCAGCTCGCCTACGCTGTGGCCCATGACGGCCGCGGGCTCGATGCCCCAGGACCGCCACAGCTCCGCCAGGGCGTACTCGACGGCGAAGAGCGCGGGTTGGGTGTGGCGCGTCTCGTGGATGAGCTCGGCATCCTCGGGCGTTGGGTCGAGGACGCTGTGCAGGGAGACAACGAGCAAGGGCCGCAGGATCTCGTCGCACCGGTCGAGGATGCGGCGGAAGTGGGGCTCCGTGGCGTAGAGCGTGCGTGCCATCGTGGCGTACTGCGCGCCTTGGCCGGTGAACAGGAACACGGCCTTGCCGGCTGTGTCCTGCCCGCCGGTGCCGTGCTGCGCGCGGCCTGAGTGGACGCCCGCGGGCAGGTCCGCACCCGGCACGATCTCGGACAGTCGCTCCAGCGCCTCCCCGGTCGAGGCGGCGACGAGCGCCAGCCGGTGCGCGAAGTGCGCGCGCTCAGTGCTGGCCGCGTGACAGATGCCGGCCAACCGGTCGCTGCCGCCGCCCTCGCCCTCGCCGAGCAGGTGCGCGTATCGGTCAGCGAGAGCCCACAGCGCGGCCGGGGTCTTCGCCGACAGGGCCAGGAGATGGGCCGTGCGGTCCGGCTCGGTCGCCTCGGTGGGTTCCGCCTCGTCCGTCTCCGCCTCTTCGAGGATCACATGGGCGTTGGTGCCGCTGATGCCGAAGGCGGACACGCCGGCCCGGCGTGGGCGGCCCGTCTCCGGCCAGGCCCGTTCCTCGGTCAGCAGCGCGACGGCGCCCGCCGACCAGTCGATGTGCGGGGATGGAGCATCGACGTGCAGCGTGGGCGGCAGTTGTCCGTACCGCATCGCCATGACCATCTTGATGACACCCGCGATGCCTGCGGCGGCGCCGGTGTGCCCGATGTTCGTCTTGAGCGAGCCCAGCCATAGCGACTGATCCTCGGGTCGCTGCTGCCCGTACGTGGCCAGCAGAGCCTGCACCTCGATGGGATCGCCCAGGGCGGTGCCCGTGCCGTGCGCCTCGACCGCATCGATGTCACGGGCGCTCAGCTGGGCGTTGGCCAGTGCCTGCCGGATCAATCGCTGTTGGGAGGGCCCGTTGGGGGCGGTCAAGCCGGCACTGGCGCCGTCCTGGTTGATCGCGGAGCCGCGGATGACGCCGAGGATGCGGTGACCGTTGCGCCGGGCGTCCGCGAGCCGCTCGAGCAGCACCACGCCAACGCCTTCGCCCCAGCTCGTACCGTCGGCGTCCGCCGCGAACGCCTTGCAGCGACCGTCGGGCGCCAGGCCGCGCTGCCGGCTGAATTCGATGAACATGCCGGGGAGGGACATGACCGTGACACCGCCGGCCAACGCCATCGAGCACTCGTCGGCACGCAGCGCCTGGCAGGCCCAGTGCAGGGCGACGAGCGACGACGAGCACGCCGTGTCAACGGTCACGGCCGGGCCTTCCAGGCCGTACGTGTAGGCGATCCGGCCGGAGATCACGCTGCCGGAGGTGCCGGTGAGCGAGTAGCCCTCGACGCTGTCCTGCCCCTGCGGCGCACCGACGAGGAAACCGGGGGCGAAGGCGCCGATGAACACGCCTGTCGGGGTGCCTGTAAGCTGCGTCGCGTCGAGCCCGGCTCGCTCGATCACCTCCCAGGAGGTCTCCAGCAGGAGTCGCTGTTGGGGGTCCATGGCCATTGCCTCACGCGGCGAGATGCCGAAGAAGCCGGCGTCGAACTCGGCGGCGTCGCGGAGGAATCCGCCGTACCGGGTGTAGGAGGTGCCGGTGTGGTCGGGGTCGGGGTGGTAGAGCGCGTCTAGGTCCCAGCCGCGATCGGCGGGGAACTCAGAGATCGCATCGCGGCCGTTGCGGACAAGTTCCCACAGGTCCTCGGGCGAGCGCACCTCACCTGGGAAGCGGCACGCCATCCCGACGATGGCGATGGGTTGCTGACTCTTGTGCTCGGCCTTGCGCAAGCGTTCCCGCGTATCACGCAGCTCCACGGTAACTCGCTTGAGATAGTCCACAAGCTCCTGCTCGCTGGCCATCAGGGTCCCTTCAGCGTGCGCAGCCGCGGGCGCTCAGGCGGCGCCGAGCTCGCGGTCAATGAAGTCGAGGAGTTGGTCGGCCGAGGCGTACTGGAGCCGGTCGGTCACGGTGTCGCCGTCCGGCGCGGCGCGGTCTTTCTTCCAGCGCGCCAGCAGGCCCTCCAGCCGCCGGCTGATCGCGTCGTGGTCGTAGTCGGGTCCGTCGGAATCGGCCGCCAGGACGGCGGCGTCGAGCCGGTCCAGCTGGGCGAGGAGTGATCCGGTGGTGGGTGCCGGCTCGGTCGCGGACAGTTGCCGCAGCAGGAAGGCGCCGAGGGCGGTGGTGGTGGGGTAGTCGAAGATGAGCGTGGCGGGCAGCCGGAGTCCGGTGGCGGCATTGAGCCGGTTTCGGAATTCCACCGCGGTGAGGGAGTCGAAGCCGAGTTCCGCGAACGAGCTCGTGGACCTGATCGCCGCCGGCGTGCGGTGTCCGAGCACGGTGGCGGCCTGGGTATGTACCAGCTCCAGCAGGGCGTGTTCCCGGTCCGCGTCGGGGAGGGCGGCCAGCCGGCCGGCGGGTTGTGCAGGCGCGCCGTCGACTGTCTCGACGACCCGGCGTGGGGGGGTTCGTACGAGTCCTCGCAGCATCGCAGGGAGGTTTCCCGCGGCGGCCCGGGCGCGCAGGGCGGTGCGGCCGAGATGCACCGGGGCGAGCAGCGCCTCGTCGAGCGTCGCAGCGGTGTCGAAGAGGTCCAGCCCCTGCTGGGTAGGCATAGGCAGCAGCCCGGAACGGCTCAGGCGGGCCAGGTCAACCGCGTCCAGCCCGGCCGTCATGCTGCTGGATTCGGCCCAGTGACCCCAGGCCAGTGACAGTGCGGGCAGTCCCTGGGCGCGCCGGTGGTGGGCCAGCGCGTCCAGGAACGCGTTCCCGGCCGCGTAGTTGCCCTGCCCCGGGTTGCCCAGCACCCCGGCGATCGAGGAGAACAGCACGAACGCTGTCAGGTCCGCGGCACGCGTCAGCTCGTGCAGGTTCCACGCTGCATCCACCTTCGGGCGCAGCACCCGCTGCACCTGCTCCGGGGTCAGGGAGCTGAGGATCCCATCGTCCACCGTGCCGGCCGTGTGCACCACGGCGCGCAGCGGGTGGTCAGCGGGGATGCCGGCCAGCAGCTTTGCCAGGGCTTCCCGATCTGCCACATCACACCCGGCCACGGAAACGGCGGCGCCCAGCTGCTCCAGCTCGTTGACGAGCTGGGCGGCGCCGGGGGCGTCCGGGCCGCGCCGGCTGGTCAGCAGCAGGTGCCGCACCCCGTGGGTGGTGACCAGGTGCCGCGCCAGCGCGGCGCCGAGGGCGCCGGTACCGCCCGTGATCAGGACCGTGCCATGTGGGTCCCATCCCTGCGGGACGGTCAGCACCAGCTTGCCCACGTGCCTGGCCTGGCTCATGAAGCGGAACGCCTCATGCGCCCGGCGGATGTCCCACGCCCGTACCGGCAGCGGCGACAACACCCCCGCCTCGAACAGCTTTCCCAGCTCGTTCAGCATCTGCGCGATGCGCTCCGGCCCGGCCCGCAACGTGTCGAAGCTCTGGTACCGCACGCCCGGGTACTGCTCCGCGATGGTGCCGGCGTCTCGGATGTCGGTCTTGCCCATCTCGATGAACCGGCCACCGCGCGGCAGGAGCCGTAGTGAGGCGTCTACCAGCTCACCGGCGAGGCAATCAAGCACCACATCGACGCCGCCACCGCCGGTGGCCGCCGCGAAACGCTCCTCGAACCGCGCCGTCCGCGATGATGCGATCCGGTCCTCGCGCAGTCCCAGGGCGCGCAGTGCCTCCCATTTGCTCTCGCTGGCTGTGCCGAACACGTCGGCACCCAGGTGCCGGGCGAGCTGCACCGCGGCCATTCCCACGCCGCCGGCGGCCGCGTGCACCAGCAGCCGCTCGCCGCGAGCCAGCCGGGCCAGGTCTACCAAGCCGTAGTACGCCGTCAAGAAGGCCACGGGCACCGATGCCGCCTGGTCGAACGTCCAGCCTGCCGGGACGGCGATCACCATCCGTGCGTCGGCGATCGCCAGCGGTCCGAAGGAGTGCAGGACCACCCCCATCACCCGGTCACCGACGGCCAGGCCGGTGACGCCCGACCCGACCTCGGTTACGACGCCGGCGGCCTCGCTGCCGAGCATGATCTCGTCCGGGTACATCCCGAGCGTCATCAGCACGTCGCGGAAGTTGATCCCGGCCACGCGGACTGCCACCCGTACCTGCCCGTCTGCGAGCGGTTGGAGGGCTTGGGGGTGCGGAATCAGGGCAAGACTGTCCACCGTCGCGCCGTCGGTGGTGGCGAGCCGCCAAGCGGCGGTGCCGGCGGGCGGCGCCAGCGCCGTGCTGCTGGCACTCGTCGCCAGCCGCGGCAGGAGCAGCTGGCTGTCGCGGATGGCGATTTGCGGTTCTCCCGTGGCGAGCACGTGGACCAGCGGGACCTCGTCGCGGTCACCGTCGACCAGCACGAACCGATCGGGGTGCTCCGCCTGAGCCGACCGGAACAGACCCCACACACCCGCATGCACCAGATCCGGCACGTCCTCGCCGGTCCGTACCGCGATTGCACCCCGGGTCACCACGACCAGCCGCGACGATGCCAACCGTTCGTCCGCCAGCCACCCCTGCACCACACCCAGCAGCGACACCACCGCCGCGCGGGCCTCGTCCGCCGTCACCTCGCCACTGGCGGGCCTGAGTTCCACCACCACTGCCTGCGGCACGGACGCACCCTCGTCCAGCGCGGCATGCAGCGCCGGCAGGTGGGGGTAGACGGCCTGGTACGCCGACGAGCCGGCAGCTGTGTCCTGGGCCCCGAGCAGCACCAGGCTCGGGACCGGTGCCTCCGCAGCGGTGACGGGGATCCAGTCGACCACATGTAGTGAGTCGCGCTCGGCCGCCTGCGCGCGGTCCAGGTGCTCAGGGGGCACCTGCCGGAGCGTGAGCGACCCGACGGTGGCGACTGGCCGGCCGGCGAGGTCGGCGACGGTCACCGTGGCGGACTGGGCCCCGGCTGGGCTGATGCGTACGCGCAGCGCCGGGGTGCCGGTCGCGTGCACCGACACCCCGCTCCAGGCAAACGGCAGGCGCAGGGCGGCGATCCCCGACGGCGCGCCGAGGACGTCGAGCAGCAGCCCGTGCAGCGCGGCATCGAGCAACGCCGGGTGGACGCCGTAAGCCTCGGCTTCCTCGTGCCGCTCCTGCGGGAGTGCGACCTCGGCGTAGATGTCGAGGCCCTCGCGCCATGCCGCGCGCAGGCCCTGGAACGCCGGGCCGTACCCGTATCCGGCCTCGGACAGGTTCTCGTAGAACCCGTCCAGCGCGATGGGTTGGGCACCGGCCGGGGGCCAGGCGGTGAGACCTGTTGCTGGCGCGGCATCGTGGTCGCGACCCTGGCCGAGGGTGCCGGTGGCATGCCGGGTCCATGGCTCATCCGTACCGGCGGAGCGGGTGTGGACCGCCAACCTCCGCAGCCCGCTCTCGTCCGGGTTGGACACGGACAGTTGCAGCTCGACGTCGCCTTCAGCGGGCAGCACCAGCGGCACGGCCAGGGTCAGCTCCTCGATCCGGTCGCAGCCGACCCGGGTGGCGGCGCACAGCGCCAGCTCCACGAACGCGGTACCCGGCAGCATGACCGAGCCGCCGATCGCGTGGTCGGCCAGCCAAGGGTGCGAACGTTGGGATAGGCGCCCGGTGAGCAGCGCCTCGCCCGAGTCCGCCGACACCACGACCGCACTGAGCAGGGGATGATCGGCCGCTCGCTGACCGAGGTGGGATGCGCCGCCGGACGGCTCCGCCGGATCCTCCAGCCAGAACCGTTGCCGCTGGAAGGGATAAGTCGGCAGTTCGACGCGGGAGCCGCCGGCGAAGTACCGGCGCCAGTCCACGGCGACGCCGCGGGTGTGCAGCCGCGCTACCGCGGCGACCGCCGTCCGCTCCTCGGACCGGCCACGGCGCAGCAGGGGAATGAAGGCCGCCGCTGGGGCGTCCACGCAGTCCTGACCCATGGCCGACAGCACACCGTCGGGCCCCAGCTCCACGAACGTTCGTACGCCGTGCTCGTGTAGCGAGGCCATGCCATCGGCGAGCCTGACCGGCTGGCGCACTTGGCGCACCCAGTACCGCGGGTCACACAGCTCCTCGGCCGAGATGACGGCGCCCGTCACCGTGGAGACGAAGGGGATGCGCGGCTCGGCGAAGGTCAGCTGGTCGGCGACCGACGCGAACTCCTCGAGGATGGGCTGCATCCGGTGCGAATGGAAGGCATGACTGACCGCCAGCCGGCGGGTTGCGCGGCCCCGTCCGGCGAAGATCGCGCCGATGTACTCGACGGCGGCGGCGTCGCCGGACACGACAGTGGCGGTCGGTCCGTTGACCGCCGCGATCCCGACCTGATTTTCCCACCCCGCCAGATGCGGCAGGACCTCGCCTTCGCTTCCCTGGATCGCGAGCATGGCGCCGCCGGCCGGCAGAGACTGCATCAGGCGACCGCGCGCGGCCACCAGCGTGCACGCGTCGGCGAGGGAGAGCACACCGCTGACATGAGCTGCGGCGAACTCACCGATCGAGTGGCCGAGGACGGCGCCCGGCTGGATGCCCCAGTCCTGGACAAGCCGGAACAGCGCAACCTCCAGCGCGAACAGCGCCGGCTGCGTGTAGCCGGTGTGATCCAGGGCCGAGCCGCCCGACGCCGCGTCGGCGAACACGATGTCGCGCAGCGGCCGGTCGAGCTGGGGGTCCAGCTCCGCCCACACGGCCTCCAGCGCGTCGGCGAAAGCGGGAAAGGTCTCGTACAGCTCACGGCCCATACCCACGCGTTGGCTGCCCTGACCGGTGAAGACGAAGGCCGTCCTGCCGTCGCGGTCGGCCGGTCCGGTGACGAGCGCGTCGTGGTCGGCACCATCGTGCAGCGCGGTGAGCGCGTCGAGGAATTCGGTCCGGGCCGCGCCGGTGATGACGGCTCGGTGATCGAGGGCGGCCCGCGAGGTGGCCAAGGAGTAGCCGATGTCGCGAATGGACAGCTCGGGGTGCATGTCGACGTGCGAGCGGAGCTGCGCCGCCTGCACCCGCAGCGCTTGCGGGGTACGGGCGGCGATGACCCACGGGACAACCGGGGCGGCGGCCGGGGGTGTTGCCGCGCGCGTCCCGTCCGAAGCCGGGTGCGTGCCGGTCCGTTCTGGCGCCTGTTCCAGGATGACGTGGGCATTGGTGCCACTGATGCCGAACGACGAGACGGCAGCACGCCGAGGTCCACGCGCTGTGGGCCAGGGCCGGTTCTCCGCCAGCAGGGACACCGCGCCCGAGCGCCAATCCACGTGTGGGGAGGGTTCGGCTGCATGCAGCGTGCGCGGTAAGACACCGTGCCGCATGGCCTGCACCATCTTGATAACGCCACCTACCCCCGCTGCGGCCTGCGTATGGCCGGTGTTGGACTTGAGGGAGCCCAGCCACAGTGGCCGCTCAGGCCTGCGGTCCCGACCGTAGGTGGCGAGCAGGGCCTCGGCCTCGATCGGATCACCGAGAACCGTGCCGGTGCCATGGGCCTCCACCGCGTCGACCTGCCCCGCGGTGAGTCCGGCGTCGGCCAGCGCGGCTCGGATGACGCGCTGCTGCGCGGCACCGTTGGGTGCCGTCAGGCCGTTCGACGCGCCGTCTGAGTTGACCGCGCTGCCCGCCAACACCGCCAAGATCGGATGGCCGTTGCCGAGGGCGTCTGAGAGTCGCTCCACCAGGAGCATGCCCGCGCCCTCCGCCCACGCCGTGCCGTCGGCATGGGCGGAGAACGGCTTGCAGTGCCCGTCAGGCGCCAGCCCCCGCTGGCGGCTGAACTCCACGAACATGCCGGGAGTCGCCATGACCGTGACGCCACCCGCCAAGGCCAGCGAGCACTCGCCGCGTCGCAGGGCCTGCGCGGCCTGGTGCAGGGCCACCAGCGAGGACGAGCAGGCGGTGTCGACAGTGACGGCGGGACCCTCGAGACCCAGGACGTAGGCGATCCGGCCGGACATCACGCTGGAGGCGGTGCCGGTCAGACTGAAGCCTGCGACTCCCGGCCCGGCCAGGTGCAGACGGGGTCCGTAGTCGGTGGGCATCGCGCCGACGAAGACGCCGGTGTCGGTGGCCCGCAGCGAGAAGGGGTCGACGCCCGCCCGCTCCACGGTTTCCCATGACGTCTCCAGGAGAAGGCGCTGCTGGGGGTCCATCGCGAGGGCCTCCCGGGGACTGATCCCGAAGAGCTCGGCGTCGAAGTCACCTGCGTCATGGAGAAACCCACCGGACCGCACGTAGGTGGTGCCGTGGTGGTCCGGATCGGTGTCATAGAGCGCGGCGAGGTTCCAGCCGCGGTCGGTCGGGAAATCGCCGATGCCGTCCTTGCCGGCCGCAACCAGGTCCCACAAGGCCTCGGGGGACTGCGCGCCGCCCGGAAACCGGCAGGCCATGCCGACAATCGCGAGGGCAGCCCTGGACTCCTGCCCGTGCCCGGTGGGAGGTGCCGCTGTGGTGTCCCGTTCCTCGAGGAGCGCAGAACGCAGCGCCGCGGCCAGGGCCATCGGGTTGGGGTGGTCGTACAGCATCGAGGTGGGCAGCTCCAGGCCCGTTGCGCGCGCCAGGCGGTTGCGCAGCTCCACCGTCATCGCGGAGTCCAGCCCCAACTCCCTGAACGTGACATGCGACTGGACGGCATCGGCTGTGTCTGCACCGAGAACGGTGGCGGTTTGGGCACAGACTATGTCCAGAACCACCTGATCAGCGGCGGACACGGTCAGGCCGGTGAGGCGGGCGCGCAGGCGCGAGGCCCGGTCATCCGGGCGCGGCTCGACGTGTGTCGTGGAGGGCGTCGTCGTGGAGGAAGTCGTCGTGGAGGGAGTCAGAGGCTGCGGACCAGGATCGGGGATCGGCCCGCCTGCAGCGGGAGTGCGAGACGTACCGCTCAACCAGAAGGAGCGTCGCTGGAAGGGGTAGGTGGGTATGTCGATGCACGGCGCCGAGTCGGGCAGGAGCGCGGCCCAGTTCACCGCGACGCCGTGGGCGAATGCCTCGCCGAGAGCCGTCAGGAAGCGTCGGATGCCGCCGTCGTCACGCCGCAGTGTGCCCAATGCGGCCGCGTGGCCGTCATGCTGATCAATGGCCTGCTGGATTCCGGTGGTGAGTACCGGATGGGGGCTGATCTCCACGAAAGCACCATGGCCCGCCGCCAGCAGCTGGTTGATCGTGGGACCGAACTGGACGGGGGTCCGCAGGTTGCGAAACCAGTATGACGCGTCCAGTTCCCGGGTGTCGATTCGCTCCCCGGTCACCGTCGAGTAGAACGGCACGGCGGTGGAGCGGGGCTCGATTCCGGCTAGGGCGCCGGTCAACGCCTCGCGCAGCTCCTCGACATGGGCGCTGTGGGAGGCGTAGTCCACCGCGATGCGCTGCGTCCGGATCTGCCCGCGGTACTGCGCGGCCAGGGCGTCGAGCGCAGCGGAGTCTCCCGCGACAACCGTCATGTTCGGGCCGTTGATCGCGGCGACAGTCAGCGTCGGGTGGTGCTCGGTGAGATCGCCGGACACGCGGTCGGCGGGCAGGGCGACAGACAACAGTCCACCACGGCCGGATAGTCGAGACAGCAGCCGGCTGCGTAAGGCCACCGCACGCGCTCCGTCGGAAAGTGAGAGCGCGCCAATAGCGGTGGCCGCCGCGATCTCGCCCTGCGAGTGACCGATCACCGCCGCCGGCTCGACCCCGACTGACCGCCACAACTCGGCCAGGGAGACCATCACGGCCCACAGCGCGGGCTGGATGACGGAGTCGCGATCGAGGGCGGGTGAGGAGGGCGTGGCACGCAGTACGTCCATCAACGACCAGTCCAGGTAGGGCTGGAGGGCGGTGGCACACTCATGGAGGCGGTGAGCGAAGACCGGTGAGGACTCGAGAAGCGCGGACGCCATACCGGCCCACTGGGAGCCTTGACCTGGGAACACAAACGCGACGCGGGCCGGGGCACCAGTGTGGAGACCTTCGATGGCCGACGGCGTCGGCTTGTGATCGGCGACGGCTTCGAGGCCGGCCAGAAAGGCGTCCCGGTTCTCGGCAAGGACTACCGCGCGGTGCTCGAACACCGAGCGGGTGAGCGCGAGCGAACGGCCGACTGAAGCGAGGTCCGCCTCGGGGTGCGCGAGGAGGTGCGAGTGCAGTCGCGCGGCGTAGGCCCGGAGCGCGGCATCACACCGACCGGACAGCATCCACGGGAGCGGCGCGACACTGCTGACGGGCCCAGAGGTGGAGGATGCGTCCGCGGAGCGGCTGGCGGCCCAGTCGGACAGCACAAGATGACAGTTCGTGCCCCCCATGCCGAAGGAGCTGACGCCCGCAATCAGCGGCTGGTCAGGTTGGGGCCAGAAGCCCGATCCGGTCCGGACCCGAAGATTGAGATCGTTCAGGGGGATCTCAGCGGGTGGCGATTGAAAGTTGAGGCTCGGGGCGAGCTCCTGTTCCTTGATGCACAGAATCGTCTTGATCAGGCCGGCGATTCCGGCTGCCCCTTCCAGATGGCCGATATTGGTCTTCACCGAGCCGACGAACACCGGTTGTTTGGGGGAGCGCGTCGCGCCGAGCGCCGCGCCGACCGAGGCCGCCTCGATGGGATCGCCGACCTTGGTACCCGAGCCGTGCAGTTCGACGTACTGCACGGACTCGGGCAAGGTGCACGCGTCGTCATACGCGGATGCCAAAACCTTGGCCTGTGCTGCGACACTGGGAGTCGGCAGAGTCTCGCTGCCACCATCGTTGTTCACCGCGCCGCCACGGATGACGCAGTAGATCGTATCGCCGTCCGCAATCGCCGCACGCAGCAGCTTGAGCACGATGACACCACTGCCCTCACCCCGCACGTAACCATTTGCGCGAGAGTCGAAGGTAAAGCAACGTCCGTCCGGAGAGAGGCTCCCGAAGCGCTCAAGAGCGAGAGTCGGCTCGGGTGCGAGATTCAAGTTGACGCCACCAGCGAGCGCCACATCGGATTCGCCCTTTCGCAGGCTTTCGCACGCAAGATGGACCGCGACAAGCGACGATGACTGAGCCGAGTCCACCACAAAGCTCGGGCCCTGCAGTGCCAAGGTGTACGAAACGCGGTTGGCGATTATCCCGCGGTGGAGTCCGGTGACCGTGTGACCGGTGACCGCATCGGCGCCCAGGGTGTGGAGGAGCGTCGCGTAGTCATCGGCAATGGCCCCGAAGAACACCCCCGTCCGGCTCCCCCTGAGCGTCCGAGGAACGATCTTGGCCCGCTCCAGGGCCTCCCAGCACAGCTCAAGCACCAGGCGCTGTTGCGGGTCCATGGTCACGGCCTCGCGCGGCGAGATACCGAAAAAGGCAGCGTCGAAGCCGTCCACCCGGTCCAGGAACCCGCCCCGCCGCGCAACGCCTTCGCGTCCCTCCGGTGGCGCGGAGATCACATCCCGGCCCGCACGCAGCAGGTGCCAGAACTCCTCCGGACTGGATGCTCCCGGAAAGCGACAGGAAAGACCGATAACAGCTACCGCACGAGCGGAATCGACTGAGTCTGACAAATGCCTATCGCGTGCGCGATTCATGCGAGTTCCTCAGATCGAGATCACGGTGCCATCGAACCGGGTGAGCGAGAAGGACGCCTTCTCCCGGTACGTCGGCTGTTGCTCCTTCAACAGGTCGATGGCGATCTCCTCACCGAGCCGCATCGAATGGATGTAGTCGGAGTACCAGTGCACCCCCGCGTGGTTGCGGCCGATCGCTATGTTGGACGCCAGTTTGTTCAGCTCGTCTCCCACGGTGAGCTGGTTGCTGCCGGGCCCGGTGTAACTGGTCAGCGCCGTGCCGGCGGCATCGGGAACTCGAGGTGCACCGAGCGGAGTGCCCGGCTTGCCCGGTTCACCGGCGACACGCAACTGTGACATCGCGAAACTCTCGTCGAACCAGGCCTTGAGCACCGTGACGCATGCTGCGGCGACGATGGCATGTCCCGCACCGTAAGAGGGGTGCAGCGGTGATCCCTCCGGGAACGCCTGCGGCAGCAGCGCGGTGCCGGTCGCCGAAATGGTCGCGGCGACGGCGGCGCTGTTCGTCACGTCCGAGTGGAGGGGGTAGCTCCCCGGGGACGTGCGGTTGCGCTCGACCCAGCCGCCGTACGCCTCGGGCCGCAACTGCCGGTGCACGAACCACTTCTGGAACCACATGGCCTTCAGTGCCCGGGTGGTCACCTCGCCGACGAGGGCCAGAAGGTGCGCGCCGCCGAAGCTGACGAAGCCGGCCTGACGAGGTGAATCGTGGTAGGGGTTGCCGGCGTCGAACGCAGTGCCGCCCGAGAGCAGGATCAGGCACGCGTTGAGGTAGGGCTCGTACAGCCGGTCGAAGTGAACGTAGGTCGCCAAGTCACGGCCGTTGCGGATGTAGCGCCTCGTGCTGTCGAACGTGTCGGTGCCCGACGTCTCCTCGCCGTTCTGCACGTCGAGCCAGTCGCTCCACGTCGTCATGTAGTCCCACCCCGGCGCGGCAGGCTGCTGGCGCTGCTCGCACATCAGGGCGCTGATCGGGATGTCGAGCAGCAGGAACTGCGAGAGATACGGACCGACGCGGTCGCTGCGGGTCCCACCCCGAAAAAGGGTGCCCGCCGTCACCTGACCACTCGCCGGGTCGCGTGGGCCGCGAAAGTCCGAGAGCGCCTTCAGGTCACTGATCGCTGCCGCAGCCGTGGCATCGGTGGCGTAATCGGTGAAGGCGACATCACGCAGGCGTGCCATCCAGTAGAGCTCGACCGCCTCCCCAGCCTCCTGGGCGCTGTCCAGCGTGGGTGCCGGCGGCATCGTGACCGCCTGGGCATCAGGACCCTCGAGGTCGAACGCGAGCCCGGACTGCGGGTTCACGAACTTACGTTGTCTGGCCACACCGGGAACCGGTGGCAAGGAGTCGAGGAGGCCGAACTGTCCCTCGTTGAGCGCCTTGACGAAGAGCCGGAGGTGTGCAGGATCTTGGACCTCCCCCGTCAGGGGATTATGTTCCAACCCCTTGGTGAAATTCCCGAGACCCTTCGCGTACCGCGCCTCATCGCCGTTAGAGATGTGGTTCGGGTGCAAGCGCTGATTCGCCGACAGCGCCGCGGCGATGCGGATCGTCAGCGTCTCCGCGCGGCGCTGAAAGGGATTGGTGATCACGAAGCCTCCGTTCGAGGATTTGTCCGTTCGTCAGCAACTAGAGGCCAGGAGGCAGGGGGGTGATACATCGGTGCGCTCATCCCGGGCCAGGGAACCGCCGGCGCCGCGAGGCAGTGCTCGTCGGACGCCCTCACCGATGACGCCGATGAGCCGTTGCGATCTGCGGGCTTGGACGTCTGGACGCGCTCCCACGGTCACACCCGTCCTGCGCGGCTTGTCCCACGCCCCCGGTGGACACCTCCTGTCCTCTGCCGGGTAGGACGGCATGATCAAGACTCGCGATCCGGCCAGTCGGCGCTGCGGACTCCACTGTCTCCTTGAGGCTTATGCGAAATGCGGGATAAAGAAATTCCAGCGCGCATACCGCAGGCACCCACCGCGCGGATCACTGGCCATCCGGCACCTACCCGCGTGTTCACACTGGGTGCGCTGAGTTCGACCTGAGAGCTATCCGGGCGACTTCGGACAGCCCTGGTGTCGAACTCGGCGCACGAAGAGCGGTACCAGCGTGAGGTCCGCAGCGCCCCAGTCGAATACTTCTGCATAGGGCGTGCGTCCTTGCATGCTCGACCGACTGCTCAGCAATAAGTCCCGCCGCTGGCGCACACCTGTCCTGGAGGGGTTGGTAGTTGTTGACAGCACCCGCGCCAGGGGTTGGTGGTACGTGAAGGGCTGCCTCGACCTACAGTGACCAGCGTGGGGCTCACCGAACTCGCGGTCTCCGGGCCACTGCTGGTGGCGGCGGGGGTGGCGGTGCTCGCCGGCGCGGTCAGCTTCGCTTCGCCGTGCGTGGTCCCGCTGGTGCCGGGGTACCTCGCCTACCTCACCGGGCTGGTCGGGGTTGATGGCAACAGCGGCAGCAGCGACGCCCCGAGCCGGGACCGGGTGCTTGGTGCGGTGGCGCTGTTCGTGCTCGGGTTCTCGGTGGTGTTCACCGCCAGCGTGGTGACCGTGCTCGGCGTCGCGGACCGGCTGACCCTCAACGAGGTCACCCTGCAGCGTGTCGGCGGCGTGGTCACCATCGCGATGGGGCTGGTGTTTGTCGGGCTGATCCCGGCGCTACAGCGGGATCTGCGAATGCACCCGCGACCAGGACTAGGACCTCGGCATGTGCTCGGCGCCCCGCTGCTGGGCGCGGTGTTCGGGCTGGGCTGGACGCCATGTCTGGGGCCCACCCTGGTGGGAGTGATCGCGCTGGCGGTCGGCACCCCGGGTGGCGGCTTGGCTCGCGGGGTGCTGCTGGTGGCCGCCTACTGCGTCGGGCTGGGGGTGCCCTTCCTGCTGCTGGCCGTCGGCGTCCGGCGCGCGATCCGCGCGGTGGACTGGTTGCGCCACCATGTCAGGACGGTGCAGTTGGCCGGTGGGGGAATGCTCATCGTGGTCGGGTTGCTGCTGGTTACAGGGCTTTGGGCAGAGTTCGTCGCGGTACTTCAAGGGCCCGTCAGGGGATTTGAGACGCCGATCTGATGGGCCGATTGACGCAGCTGATGGTGCTAGCTCGATTGACGCAGCCGGTGGCGCTGGTCCGCAACACCTGGCGGGGGCTGACCAGCATGCGCACCGCGCTGGTGCTGCTGTTCCTGCTGGCGCTGGCCGCGTTGCCGGGAGCCCTGCTGCCGCAGTACTCGCTGAACCCCGAACGAGTCCGGACATACCACACCGAGCACCCGACGTTGGCCCCGATACTGGACCGGCTGGGCTTGTTCGAGGTGTTCGCCAGCCCCTGGTTCGCCGCGATCTACCTGCTGCTGTTCGTGTCGTTGGTGGGCTGCGTGCTGCCGCGCAGCGTCGAGTACGCCCGGCAGCTGCGCCGGGAGCCGGTGGCCACGCCCCGGAACCTGGGTCGCCTGCCGCACCACGCTCGGGTCGACCTCAGCGACGCTGACGCCAGCCCCGACGAGGTCCTGGCTGCCGCCCGCCGGCGGCTGCGGGGCTGGCGGATCGTCGAGCGGGTGGAGCCCGGCGGTGCCCGCACGCTGTCCGCCGAGCGCGGCTACTTGCGGGAAGCCGGCAACCTCGTTTTTCATCTCGCCCTGCTCGGGCTGCTGGTGTCCTTCGCGGCCGGCAAGCTGGTCGGCTATGAGGGCCAGGTGATCGTCCTGGCCAACGGCTCGCAGTTCTGCAACTCCGGCCCGCTGGCCTACGACTCGTTTCGTCCCGGCCTGACTGTGGACGGCACCGAGCTCGACCCGTTCTGCGTGCGGGTCGACTCATTCGTCCCGACGTTCCTGCCCACCGGTCAGCCGAAGGAGTTCCGCGCCACCGTCGCCTACCAGGGTCCCGATGACCTCGCTACTGGCACGTGGCGTCCTTACGAGTTGAGGGTCAACGACCCGTTGCGGATGGGTGGCACGCGGGTCTACCTGTTCGGCCACGGTTACGCCCCGCAGTTCACCGTCACCTTCCCCGATGGCCAGCAGCGCAGCGGCGTGGTGCAGTGGCGACCGGTGGACATGGCCACCCTGTTATCGGAAGGGGCGACGAAGTTCGACCCACCGGGGGTGACTAACGACCCCGAGGTCACCGACAACACTGCGCGGCGGACCCGCCAGCTCGCGATCACCGGCCTGTTCGCGCCGACCGCGGCGCTTCAGGGCTTGCTGCTGTCCTCGGCGTTCCCGGACATGCTCGATCCGGCCGTCGCGATCGACGTCCTCCAAGGCGACCTGGGCAACAACTCCGGCCGCGGCCAGTCTGTCTTTTCGATCGACCAGGCCATGGTGGATTCTGGGCGGCTCACGCAGGTGGCGCGGCAGAACCTGCGCCTTGGCGAGCAGCTCACCCTGCCCGACGGCACCGTGGTGGGCTTCGACGGGGTGACTCGGTTCGTGTCACTGCAGGTGTCCTACGACCCGGCGCAGGGCTGGGTGCTGGGCTTCGCGGTGCTGGTGCTCGGTGGCTTGGGGCTGTCCCTGGCGGTGAAGCGCCGGCGATTCTGGGTCCGGGTCGGCCCGGCCGGACTGGCCGGTACCGTGGTCGAGCTAGGCGGGTTGGCCCGCACCGAGGCCGCCGGGTACGGCGAGGAGTTCGACCGGATCGCCGTCGACCTGCTGCCGCCCGGGTCCTCGCAGCCACCGGTGACCGCGGCAGCGTCGAGGGAGGGATCGTCACCGTGCCAGTAAACGAAACCTTGGCGTCCTACGGTGA
>JBOHHF010000276.1:0-15308 GCA_050700495.1 Pseudonocardiaceae bacterium | reverse complement strand
GCCCTACAAGCCGTTCCAGTTCGAACGCAACGGCGAGGTTGTCGGCTTCGACGTCGACCTGGTCGACCTGGTGGCCCAGGAACTGGGCGTCACCCAGCAGATCGTCGACACCCCGTTCGACGGCATCCAATCCGGCGCCGACCTCAACGCCGGCAAGTGCGACCTGGCCGCCGCCGGCATGACTATCACCGAGGTCCGCGAGCAGAACTTCGACCTCTCCGCTCCTTACTTCGAGGCCACCCAGGGGCTGGTCGCGAAGCAGGGCTCGGGCCTGGTGAGCTTGGCGCAGCTCACGGGCAAGCGGGTCGCCGTGCAGAACGGCACCACTGGTCAGAAGTATGCCGAGGAGAACGCGCCAGACGCCGAGGTCGTCGTGTTCGAGGACCTCGGCCTGCTGCTGACCGCTGTGGAGACCGGCGACGTCGACGCCGGCATCAACGACAACGGTGTGCTCTATGACTGGGTGAGCAAGAAGCCCGGCTTCGAGGTGACCGCGGAGCTCGATACCAACGAGCAGTACGGCATCGGCGTCAAGACGGGTAACACGGCGCTACTCAACAAGATCAACGAGGTGCTCGCCGAGGCCAGATCCAACGGCGAGTACGACAGGATCTACCAGAAGTGGTTCAAGAAGCGGCCGACCAGCTGACCGCTGCCGCCACCACGGAAAGAAGCGACCCTCGATGGTCCTGACCAAGCGGCAACGGGCCAAGGTTGTCCGTGGCGGGCAGTACGCCGTCCTGGTGCTGGTCGTCCTGGCTGTCGCGCTGGCCGCGGACTGGGGCCGGCTCCAGTCAGCGTTCCTCGACCTCGACGTGGCCAGGGGAATGTTCCCTGAGGTCATCACGGTGGCGCTGCGGAACACCATGATCTACACCGCGCTGGGTTTCGCGCTGGGCCTGGTATTAGGGGTGCTGCTCGCGCTGATGCGGTTGTCGAGTGTCGGGGTGTACCGGGCGCTGGCCGGGGTCTACATCGAGTTCTTTCGCGGGCTCCCGGCGTTGCTGGTGTTCCTCGCCGTGGGCAGTGGCATCCCGCTGGCCTTTCCCGGCACGGTCCTCAACCGCTACGTGGCGATCATGATCGCGTTGGGGGTCGTCTCGGCGGCTTACCTGGCGGAGACCATCCGGGCCGGTATCCAGGCGGTGCCTCGCGGTCAGGTGGAGGCCGCCAGGTCGCTGGGCATGTCACCGGCCGCGACGATGATCTGGGTCGTCGTCCCGCAGGCATTCAAGATCATCCTTCCGCCGCTGACCAATGAGCTGGTGCTGCTCACCAAGGACACCTCGCTGGCATTGTTCCTCGGCTCGACGGTGGCCCAGCAGGAGCTGACCCAATTCGGCCGCCAGCAGCTCAACGAGTCCCGCAGCCTGACTCCGGTGCTGGTCGCCGGCCTGTGCTATCTGATCATCACGATCCCGCTGTCCCAGGTGTCACGGCGGCTAGAAGGCCGCTACGGCAGCGCGCAGCCGGCCCGACCCGGAGGTGGATGAGATGATCATCAAGGTCGCCGGGCTGCACAAGTCGTTCGGCTCGCTCGAGGTGCTGCGCGGGATCAACCTGGACATCGCACGTGGCCAGGTGGTGTGCGTGATCGGCCCGTCGGGGTCTGGCAAGTCGACGCTGCTGCGCTGCATCAACCTCCTGGAGCAGCCGACCAGCGGCACGATCACCGTCAACGGTCTCGAGCTGACCGATCCTGACGTGGACATCGACGCCGCGCGGCGCCAGATCGGCATGGTGTTCCAGCAGTTCAACCTGTTCTCCCACCTGTCGGTGCTGAACAACCTGACGCTGCCCCAACGGCGGGTGCTGCGGCGCAGCAAGGCCGAGGCGATCGAGGTCGCCAGACGCAACCTGGGCATCGTCGGCGTCGCCGAGAAGGAGTCCGCGATGCCGGCGCAGCTGTCCGGCGGGCAGCAGCAGCGGGTCGCGATCGCGCGGGCGCTGGCGATGGATCCGGCGCTGATGCTGTTCGACGAGCCGACCTCCTCGCTCGACCCTGAGCTGGTCGGCGAGGTGCTGGGGGTGATGCGCCGGCTCGCCTGCAACGGCATGACGATGCTGGTGGTAACCCATGAGATGGCGTTCGCCCGCGAGGTGGCCGACCGGGTGGTCTTCATGGATCGCGGCGTGGTGGTCGAGGACGGCCCGCCGGAGCAGGTGATCACCGCGCCGCGCGCGGCGCGCACCAAGACCTTCCTGGCCAGGGTGCTCGACCCCACTCATCAGGATCCAGTGAGCTGAGCGAGCGCCCGGTTGGTTGTCAGCTGTGCCGTCGATCGTCGGCGCGGTGTACTGCTCGCGCGCCTGGTCCAGGCGTGCACGGAGACGGCCGTGAACCAGGCGCAGGAAACCAAGAAACTCCCGAGGTCGAGGACCTCCACCATCGGCAGCGTCGGGCCCATGAACGCGATCACGTTCCAGATACGGTGGAGGGCCAGGAGCGTCGAGTCGTCGATGCCGCCGCCCGTGTATTGCACGAGCACGGCCTGGAACAGCACTCCGGCGAAGGCGAGCACCGTGATGGTGGTGCCTGCGACGAGGATGCCCGCGGGGAGCGATGTGCCACGTCCGGAGGTAACCACCCTGGTCGGGCGACCCGTATCACCGGGAACATCGTGGCCCAGCTCACCGGGCTGGTGACGACCAGAGCGAGCTGATCGGCGCGGCGCGGATCCGGTCGTCGACGAGGAAGGCGTGCGGGCCGGTGTGCAACACGAGCCCGCCGACCATGCGGTCCCCCAGCCGGTCCCGCAACCAGATCAGGTGTCGAGCGTCGGAGCGGCTGACCGTGGCGGCGGCCTTGACCTCGATGCCGACGACTCGCCCGTCCCCGAACTCGACGACCACGTCCACCTCGTGTCGCCCGTCGCGGTCCCGCAGATGGAACAGGCGCGGCGCGGTCTCCGCAACGGTCAGCTCCGGTCGCAGCTGGCTGACGACGAAGGTCTCCAGCAACCGCCCACGCAGATCGGACTCGCGCAGAATGGCGGCCGCGTCGACACCGAGCAGCGGGCCCACCAGCGCAGGCTCGACCAGTAGCCGCTTGGGTCTGCTGGTGAGCCGGGACAGCCGGTTCGTATGCCACGCGGGCATGGAGTCGACCACGAGGAGCGCGGCCAGCAGCCTGTCGTAACCGGTGGCGGTGAGCCGGTTGACCTCTGCCGTCTCGTAGAGCGTGCGGTGCTCCACGACCCCGGCGGTGTTCGCGGCCAACGCCTGAAGGTAGCGCCGCAGCCGGACCGGATCTCGGGGACCGTCGACCAGGGCGCCGTCCCGTACGATGACCTCGTCGACGTAGCTCGCGAGCCACCGACGCCGCAGCCTCGCATCGGGCTGTAGCGCCACTTCGGGCAGCATCCCGTGCAGCGCACGATCGACGTAGTCGATCAGGTCGAGGGGTCGAGAAGGCGCGGTCAGCGCGTCCACACCTACCCTGGCCAGCCGATCGAGGATCGATACCGCATCCGGGTCGCCCACGAGCTCTCGCTGGCACAGGCCCCACATCGGCAGCCGGACGGCGCGGCCGGTCAGCGGCCAACCCGCGGCCGTCAGGTCGGTCTGCGCCGAGCCGGTGATCACGAACCGACCGGTGCCGCTGCCGTCGTCGACGGCCCGCTTCACCGCTGCGAGCACCTCAGGGACCAGTTGCCATTCATCCACCAGCAGTGGCGCGGATCGGCTTCGCAGGGCCGCATCCGGGTCGGCCCGGACCAGATCGGCGTCCGCCGGCCGATCTAACCGCAGCGAGTCCTCGACGTGGCGGCGCGCGGTCGTCGTCTTCCCACAGGCACGGGGACCGACCACAAGGACGGCAGGTAGACCCGTCAACAACTCGGTCAGCAGACCGTCCACCAGCCGCGGTAGGTACTCCACCTGATGATGCTAGCGCTGGAGCGCATATACTGGTAATTCTTGCGCGCACTGGTGCACAACGCTCACGCACAATCTCGACTGTTGCTCCGGCAGCGCGCAGCACGGCTAAAGTGCAACGCCGGCGCGGTGTACGTGGACATGGGCAGTGACCACGCCTCACAGATCCCCCATTGGCGTCGTCTGCCGCTTACGTGTTTCGAACATCGGGTGGCGGCGACTCCTGGTGGGAAACACGCCTGCATACTGACCGTAGTGGGGCTGTGGACAGAGGCCGAGGCTCAGCGCGCCCGCGTGAGGGAGGACCACTTGTCCCGAGAGCTCTTCGGACGCCCGTCCCGGGACAGCCCGGATCTCCTGCTGGTGCTGCGTCCGACGGACAACCGCTGTGGGCCCAGCTCCGGGACGCGGTCCGGACCGGGCGGCTGCCCTCCGGCGCGCAACTGCCGTCGTCGCGGGCACTCGCCGCGGACTTCGGGGTCTCCCGAGGCGTGGTCGTCGAAGGTGGAGGAGAGGGTATGAAGAGCTACGACCTGATCGTGGTCGGGGCGGGTAGCGGCAACATGCTGCTCGGTCCCGAGCTCGCCCACCTCCACGCGGCGATCATCGAGCCCGACCGCTTCGGCGGGACCTGCCTCAACCGCGGCTGCATTCCGTCGAAGATGTTGGTCGTGGCCGCCGACGCCGCGAGAGCCGCGCCGGACGCCCGCCGGCTGGGCGTGCACGCCACCCTCGACCGGGTGGACTGGTCAGCGATCCGCGCCCGGGTCTTCGGTCGGATCGACCCGCTCCACGACAGTGCCGTCGAGCACCGCCGTCGGGCCGGAATCGATGTCTACCCCACGCCGGCGCGGTTCGTCGCCCCCCGAGTGCTCGAAATCATCGGCGAGCGGCTGACCGCGAAGCAGATCGTGGTAGCTGTTGGGTCACGGCCGGTCGTACCGGCCATACCCGGGCTGGACACCGTTGCATTCCACACCTCGGACACGATCATGCGCATCAATGAGGTGCCCAGCTCGCTGCTCGTGATCGGCGGCGGTTTCATCGCCGCCGAGCTGGGCCATGTCTTCGGCGCGTTCGGCGCTGAGGTGACCCTGGTGCAACGCGGACCCCGGCTGCTCACCGGCGAGGACGAGCAGGTGGCCGCCCGGTTCACCGAGCTGGCGCAGCGCCGCTTCACCCTCCTCGTCGACACCGCCGTGACCACTGTCGCTCCTCGCGGGAAAGGGGTTGCGGTCACCGTCGAGCGCGAAGGGCGGAGCGAGGTGCTCGAGGCCACGATGCTGCTCGTGGCGACGGGCCGGCGCCCGAATACTGACCTGCTCGACGTGGCCGCCGGGCACCTCGAGGTCGATGAGCACGGCCATCTCGTGACCGACGACGCCTACCGAACCTCGGTGCCCGGCGTGTGGGCGTTCGGCGACGTTGCGAACCACTTCCAGCTCAAGCACATGGCCAACGCCGAGGAGCGGGTCGTACTGCACAATCTCACCCATCCCGACAACCTGCGCCGGCTGCCGCACAAGCTCGTTCCCCACGCGGTCTTCTCTGATCCGCAGGTCGCCAGTGTCGGCCTGACCGAGCAGGAGGCCCGCCGGCGCGGCATCGACTACACCACAGCGGTGCGGGAGTATGCCGACACCGCCTACGGGTGGGCGCTGGAGGACACCACCAGCTTCGTCAAGCTCATCGCCGACCCGCACACCCGCACGCTGCTCGGCGCACACATCATCGGTCCCCAGGCTGCCCTACTCCTGCAACCCCTGCTGCAGGCGATGATGCTCGGCCAGACCGTCGACCAGCTCGCGCATCACGTCCTCTACGTGCACCCCGCGTTGACCGAGGTCCTCGAACAGGCGCTACTCGAACTCTGAGCCGCCGCCCTGCTGCTGGTGCGCTGTCCGCAGCGGAGGTCAAATACCCTTGCTCTGACCCTCTGTTGACTTCATCTGAGCCCTGTATAGACTTTAGTTATGCCGCGGGCGAGATCAGCGGGAAGGGGGACGGGCATGGCTGGCGCCTCCGTGCGGCGGCGGGTGGTGGCGATCGCGGCGGGGGTTCTGTTGGGCGTAGCGATGCTGGTGGGGTGCGGCTCCGGCGCTGACGGGCGAGTCGTGGTGGCTTTCGACACGGGCACTGAGGGTGCGGACCAGTACCGGGTCGCCGCAGCGGAGTGCAGCAGGGCCGCCAAGGGGCGGTACACGGTCGAGGTGCGAACCCAGTCGAGCCCGAATAGCACCGATGGTCAGCGGCTGCAGCTGGCGCGCCGGCTGGCCGTCCGCGATACCGGCCTGGACATCATGGAACTCGACGTGATCTGGACTGCGGAGTTCGCCCAGGCCGGATGGATCTTGCCGTACCCGCCCGACGTGGCTCGGCAGGTCGAGCGAGGAACCCTTCAGGTCCCGCTGGAAACCGGGACGTACCAGGGCAGGTTGTATGCCGCACCCTTGGGTACCAATACGCAGTTGCTGTGGTACCGCAAGGACCTGGTACCCAACCCGCCGAAAACCTGGGACGAGATGATCCAGCTGGCGGAGGGCCTGGCGGGAAGGGGTCTGCCGCACTACATCGAGGTGCAGGGCGCGCGGTATGAGGGTTTGACGGTGTGGTTCAACACGCTGCTCGCCAGTGGTGGTGGTTCGATCGTCTCGGAGGACGGCGACGTGCAGGTGGCCGCGGGCGATGCCGGCCGACGGGCCGTGGACATTATGGCGCGGGTCGCGACGTCCCGGGCCGCGGACCCGTCGCTCTCGCTGAGTGACGAGGATGGCGCCCGGTTGGCGATGCAAGCAGGTAAAGCAGCCTTCCAAGTCAACTACCCGTTCGTCTACACCTCGATGTACGAGGAGGGCGGCGGCACGTTCATCGATCCGTTGGGGCGGCCGACCAGACAGGACACCGGTCGCCGGGTCGGGGATGTGTTTGGCTGGGCCGCCTACCCCTCGGTCGTGGCGGACAAGCCCGCGAGAGTCACGATCGGCGGCGTCAACCTGGGGGTGAGCGCCACCTCGCGGCATCCGGCCGAGGCTTTCGAAGCGGTGCAGTGCTTGCGCAACTGGGACAATCAGCTGCGCAACGCGGTGGACGCGGGAAGGCCGCCCACGCTCGTCGCGCTGTACGACGACCCGGCATTTCAGGGAAGTTACCCGGCTTGGCAGGCGATCCGGGATTCGTTGAGCAACGCCAGCGTGCGGCCGAAGACACCGGCCTACAAGAGCATTTCGGTCATGATCTCCGACCTGCTCAACCCACCAGCGGAGATCGATCCGAACACCGTGGTGGGGGAGCTGGCCGATCAGATCGCCAAGGCTGTCACGTCGCAGGGATTGGTGCCATGACGTTGCCCGCGCAGCCGGGTGCCAGCGCCGCCGCGCCGGCGAGAGGGCGCTGGCGGGCGGCTGTCTCCGAGGGAACCCGGTCGGAGCGTCGGTTGGCTGCGCTGCTGTGCACGCCAGCGGTGCTGGTGATCCTGGCGGTAACCGGTTACCCGATCGGCTACGCCTTCTATCTGTCGCTGGAGCGATTCGACCTGCGGTTCCCCACCGAACGCGGCTTCGTTGGGTTGGCCAATTACGGTGCGGTACTGAGTTCTGGCTACTGGTGGCAGGCGTTCACCGTCACGTTGATCATCACGGTGATCTCGGTGGCGATCGAGTTCGTGATCGGTCTGGCGCTGGCGCTGGCGATGTACCGTACCTTGGTCGGCCGGGGCCTGGTGCGTACCGTGGTGCTGATCCCCTACGGCATCGTGACGGTGGTGGCTTCCTACGGCTGGCAGTTCGCTTGGACGCCGGGCAAGGGCTACCTGGCCGCGCTGTTACCCGAGGGGGTGGCACCGCTGACCGATCAGGTCGCGGCCATCGCAGTGATCATTCTGGCTGAGGTGTGGAAGACGACGCCGTTCATGGCGCTGCTCCTGCTCGCCGGTCTGGCGCTGGTACCCGAGGATCTGCTCAAGGCCGCCGCGATGGACGGAGCCGGGCCATGGAAGCGGCTGACCATGGTGATTCTACCGATGATGAAACCGGCGATCCTGGCGGCGTTGTTATTCCGGACCCTGGATACGTTCCGGGTGTTCGACAGCATCTACATCCTGACGCAGGGCTCCAATGGGACGGGGTCGGTGTCGATGCTCGGCTACAACAACCTGTTCGTCGGGTTCAACCTGGGCATCGGCTCGGCAATCAGCGTCCTCATCTTCATCGTGGTGGCGATCTTCGCGTTGGTCTTTGTCAAGCTGTTCGGCGCGGCAGCACCCGGCGCCGACGTCCAGGAGAGCCAGCGATGACCACCGGGTCGGGCCGCAAGGGTTGGTGGGCCGTCGCCGACATCGTCATCCTGGGCTACGCGCTCGTCCCGGTGCTGTGGGTCGTCAGCCTGTCGTTCAAACCTCGCAGCTCGATCAATGACGGCCGGTTCATCCCCTCCGAGTTCACCTGGTCGAACTATCAGCAGATCTTCCAGCTGTCGTCGTTCGTCAGCGCGTTACGCAACTCGATCGGCATCGCGCTCATCGCGACCGGGCTGTCGGTGGTGATCGGCACGCTAGCGGCCTACGCGATCGCGCGGCTGTCCTTTCCGGGCAAGAAGCTGATTATCGGCGTCGCGCTGCTGATCGCGATGTTCCCGCAGATCTCGCTGATCTCGCCGCTGTTCGACATCGAGCGCAAGGTCGGTCTGTTCAACACCTGGCCAGGGCTGATCCTGCCCTACATCACCTTCTCGCTGCCACTGGCGATCTACACTCTATCGGTGTTCTTCCGAGAGATCCCCTGGGAGTTGGAGAAGGCAGCCCAGATGGACGGCGCGACGCCGTTCCAAGCGTTTCGCAGCGTGATCGTTCCACTGGCTGCACCGGGAGTATTCACCACCGCGATCCTGGTGTTCATCTTCTGCTGGAACGACTTCCTGTTCGCGATCTCGCTGACCTCCACCGAGGCGTCGCAGACCACCACGGTGGCAATCGCCCAGTTCACCGGGGCATCCGAGTTCATCGAGCCCACCGGGTCCATCTCGGCGGCCGCCGTGCTGCTCACCATCCCGATCATCCTTTTCGTGCTGTTCTTCCAACGTCGGATCGTCGCCGGCCTGACCGCCGGCGCAGTCAAGGGGTAATGGTGGCCACGATCGATCTGGACAAGGTGACCAAGCGGTTTCCGGACGGCACACTCGCCGTGCAGGAGGTGGATCTCCAGATCGCCGACGGCGAGTTCGTCATCCTCGTCGGGCCCTCCGGGTGCGGGAAATCGACAACCCTGAACATGATCGCTGGCCTGGAGGACATCACCCTCGGCGAGCTGCGCATCGGGGGAGAGCGGGTCAACGAGCGGGCGCCCAAGGACCGGGACCTGGCAATGGTGTTTCAGTCCTACGCGCTCTACCCGCACATGACCGTTCGAGAGAACATCGCCTTCCCGCTCAAGCTCGCCCGGGCCGGCCGAGCTACCATCGAAGTCCGCGTGGCTGACACCGCTGAGATGCTCGATCTCACCGACTTCCTGGATCGCAAACCGGCCACGTTGTCCGGTGGGCAGCGGCAGCGGGTGGCGATGGGACGCGCGATCGTGCGCAAACCCAAAGCATTCCTGATGGACGAGCCCCTGTCCAACCTGGACGCCAAGCTGCGGGTACAGATGCAGATTTCAGTGTCCAGACTGCAGAAGCAACTGGGTACCACTACCATCTATGTGACCCATGACCAGACCGAGGCGATGCGGCTGGGGGATCGGGTGGTCGTGATGCGCGGTGGGGTGGTGCAGCAAGTCGGCGCGCCGCAGTTTCTCTATGAGCACCCGGTGAACTTGTTCGTGGCAGGATTCATCGGCTCGCCGGGGATGAACTTCCTGCCCGCGCGCCTGGAGGACAACGCGCTGTGTTGCGCGTTAGGCGAGCCGCAGTTATCGGGCTGGATGCGTCGCACGCTGGAAGCGGCGGACGCTCCCCGTGACGTCATCATGGGTGTGCGGCCTGAGCACTTCGAGGATGCCGCACTGGTTGAGTTCGGGGCCAAGGAGCGCGGCGTGACGTTTGCTGCGCAGGTCGAATTACTGGAATCAATGGGCTCGGACAAGTATGCTCACTTCTCGCTGGAGGGTGAGCAGGCCAGCGCAGCAGTGCTTGATGAACTGGCCGCCGACGCAGGTACCACTGACGTTCCCGGCGCCGGCCTGCTGGTCACCCGGTTGTCCGCCGCGTCGGCTGCGACCGAGGGAGAAAGGATGCAGGTCTGGTTCGACCCGGACGGAGTCCAAGTCTTCGATCCCTCCGATGGCCGTAACCTCACCCCTGGGCCCGGAATGCCTCATGGCAAGCAGATACAACATCTAGGGGCCGGGATGTCGAGTTGACGAACCTACCGCCTTACGGGCCCGTTCCGAAAGGGCCTCGGGAGATAGGACCACGCCGACAAGATGGTTGTGGGGGCGGTTTTCGCCAGGTTAGTTCTGATCGCCTCTACCTGGTGGCACGGCGCGGCGCTGATCTCGGCAAGCATCGCCTCCTTGTACTTCTCACCCGCTCCGGGGGGCTGCAATCCGCCGACCACGCACACCAGCACTTCGGCCCGCTCTCGGCAATCACCCAGAGCGAGGCTGACAAAACTACACGCGAGGAAGGCCGTCAGCTTCAAAGCCACTGCGAGCGTGAACGGTGCGAGCACGATTGCCAGGCCTAGGGTCAGAACCGTAGATCCACCGAGCACCCACAAGATGATGTTGCCCACGCCCAGGGCGTAGCAACAGGTCTTGACGGCCGTCGCCCACCGGCCGCACCGCATCCTGACTCACCTCCCAGGAGCTGCGGGACGGCTGCTGCAGTCGACCTCGGTCACTGGTTCTTCCCTTCAGCGGGCTGGCGTTGTGAGCTAGGCGGTTCCAGGCCGGGTGGCCACGCCGAGTCCACGGACCCGAGCAAGGCCTCTCGCGCCCGAGCGCGCGGACGCATCCTGGAGGGCCTTGCGCGCCGCCGACGCACCTTCTTCGGTGAGTCGGTAATAACGGCGTCGCGGCCTGGCGGCCTCATGCGGATCCAGATCTTCCCACTCGTCGGTCAACCAGCCGTGTTCCAGAAACCGTTGCAGGATCGGATAAGTAGTCCCCGGTAGCAGGCCGGTGAGCTCAGTGATCTGCAAGCCGTAGAGAGCCACCCGGGGGTTGTCTTCCCACACCTGTAGGAGGGCCTCCAGGACCAACCGGACAGTTGTCGTCATCCTGGGGGCCATACCCGAAGTCTAGTGAGGTCTCACTCGAAGTCAACCGAGGAGAGGCGACAGAAGTCCGGAGCAAGTACCCCTTGATAGAGTTCGGTATAGACTATATCGTGTTTATTTATGGGGCCTCGCGATCTGGACGATCCCGGTCCGCAGTGCCGCACCCCGCATCACCGACGAGGAAAGGGGCGGCGATCATGTCGACATCTCACTGGAGCGCGACGCGCTTGCCCGCGTCACGGCTGGTAGGCCGTGGGTGGGGAACGAAACGTCGTGGCGGAACGCACCGCAGCGCACGGTGATCGAGGCGTTGGTTGCGGTCCTGCTGCTCTGCCTCGGGCTGCTACTCGGCTGGTCCTGGACCCTTCAGGCCGTCCAGCCCACGCTTCGCCGGCAGGCCGAGGAGCGTCGCAGGCTGAACGAGGAGTGGTCGGCGGTTCGAGCTGCCCGCCGGCAGCGAGGCGAATGCCCGCGCTGCGGGAGTCCACTGTCTGAATAGAACTGGTACTTGCGATGTCTGCGATGTCCATGACAACCGTCACCACCAGCTACACCATGCCGAGCGACGCCGATCTGCTGCGGCGGATCGGCGAGGGGGACCCAGCGGCCTGGGAGGAGATCATGCGCCGGTACGGCAAGCTCGTATCCGTGACGGTGCGGTCGTGTCGGCTGCAAGACGCCGACACGCTCGACGCGGTGCAGATGACCTGGCTGCGGCTGGCCGAAAACGTCCACCAGGTGCAACTCCCCGAGCGGCTGGGCGGATGGCTTGCGACCACCGCCCACCGCGAATGCCTGCACATCTTGCGTCACCGGGTCAAGCTGGTCTCGGAGCCTGTTGAAGCGGTGATCGAAACTGTCGCCGACTCCTTGGGGGGCCCCGAGCAGCGTGTCATCCGCATCGACACCGCGCGGACGTTGTGGAAGCTCGTCGGCGAGTTGCCGCCTCGCCGGCAGACTCTGCTGCGGGAGTTGTTCTCCGACAACCCCCGGCCCTACGCCGAGGTCGCGCACGTCGCCGGAATCCCGCCCGGCGCGATCGGGCCCACCCGGGCGCGGGCCCTGCAGCAGCTGCGATGCAGTCTGGAACAACACGGGATAGGGCCCGACGCCTGGGAATGACGACCGTGCAAGCCGGTACCGGTCGCCCCATGGGGCTTCTCCGGTGGAATGCCACGGCCGCCCCCGGGGTTGGCGCTGGGGTGGACGGCGATCCGAAGGCGGCCGGTCGGGTCGGCACTGCCATCGGGGTGCTGTTCGGGCTCGCGGGCACCGGCACGTCAGCCGTGGCCGTCGCGCTGCCCGAACTGGCGGCAGGGCTCGGGGTGAGCGCGGCGAGCACAGCCTGGGTGATCAGCGGGTACGCCGTCGCCCTCGCGGTGCTCACCGCGGTGCACGGCCGGATCGCGGACATCGTCGGCGTCCGCGGTCCCCTCGTCATCGGCATCGCGCTCATGGCGGTCGGGGCGCTCGTTGCTGCTACCGCGCCCACGTTCGCAGTGCTGGTCGCCGGCCGGGTCGTGCAAGGAGTCGGCGCTGCAGCGGTTCCGGTCCTCGGCATGGCCCTCATCAGCGCCCGCTGGGAAGGCGCCATCCAGGCGAAAGCCCTCGGACGCGTCATCGGCGCGGCGACCGTGCTGAGCTCCCTCGGGCCCGTGGTCGGCGGGGCACTGGACGCGGCAGGCGGCTGGCGGTGGACCCTCGTGCTCCCCGTGGCCGGGCTGCTCGCGCTGCCGATGATCTGGCGCGCGGCTCCCACCAGCGGCCGGCAGGAGCGCTTCGACGTGCCGGGCGCGGTGTGCGTCGCGGTTGCGGCCACCGGACTGGTGCTGCTCATCCAATCGCCCTCCACGGGCGCCGTCGTCGCTGTGGTGGGTGTGGTGCTGCTGGCTACGGGCGTCCCGGCAGTGCTGGCCCGGATCCGGGCCCGGCCCGACGGATTCCTGCCGCGCGCGATCGTGACCAACGGTGTGGTGCTGCGCAGCGCGTTCGGCGCGGCCGCGATCCCCGCGGGGTGGTTCGCGTTGCTCGTCGCGGTGCCGCTCGTCCTCGCCGCCCGGGGCTGGTCACCGCTGGGTGTTGGGCTGGTCCTCGCGCCGTCCGCACTGCTCGGGCTGGTCATGCCGCGCGTCACCGGTTGGGTGCTGCCCCACTGGGGCGCGGACCGCACCCTCGCCGTGGCGTGTCCGGTCGCCGTGGTGGCGTTGCTGGCCGCGGCGCTGGGCGCGGCCAGCGGTGCAGCGCCGCTGCTGGTGGTGGCCGTCGCGTCGCTCACCGTGGCATTCGGTATCGGCCAGCCGGCGATGATCCTCGCCGTCTCAGGTGCCGTGGACGAGGCACAGCGCGGGGTCGCGCTCGGCGTGGCGACGCTGCTGTTCCTGGCTGGTGCGGGCGTCGGTGCCGCCGTGGTGGGGGGCCTCGGCGGGGTGTTGGGGATCAGCGGTGCACTGAGCGTGCTGGCTGCACTGCCGGTCGCCGGGACGCTCGTGATGCTCCGAGCGGCCGTGCGGATGGATGCCGAGGTCCCGGCGGCGAGGTGACTCGCGAGCCGCTCTTGCCGCGACCGATGAGTTTGCCTGCCGGTGGCGGTCACTACGGGAGAGCCCAGTCACCCGAGAGGAGAACGCGATGAGGCGTCCGCAGGTCGTGTCACCAGCCGAGTGGGAGGCTGCTAGCGCAGCGCTGCTCGTCAAGGAGAAGGAAGCCACCCGGGCCCGAGACGCGCTGGCAGCCCAGCGCCGGCGGTTACCGATGATCCGGGTCGAGAAGCAGTATGCCTTCGAGGGGTCCAGCGGCGAGGCGAGCCTGCTCGACCTGTTCGACGGCCGCCGCCAGCTGATCGTCTACCACCACATGCTGAAACCGGGCGACGACGACCCCTGCTCGGGCTGCTGCCTGGTCGTCGACAACATCGGCCACCTCGCTCACCTACATGCCCGCGACACCTCGCTGGTTCTGGTGTCACGGGCGCCGTCGGCGGAGATCGAGGCGTTCCAGAAGCGGATGGGCTGGACGATCCCCTGGTTCTCCTCGGCCGGCAGCGACTTCGACGCCGACTTCGGCGTCACGGCAGGCTTCGGCCTGAACGTCTTCCTCCGCGACGGCGACGAGGTCTTCCGCAGCTACTTCACGTCCGACCGGGGTGTCGAGGCCCTCGGCAGCAACTGGACTTTCCTCGACCTGACCCCGTTCGGGAGGCAGGAGGACTGGGAGGACTCACCCGACGGCTGGCCGCAGACGCGGCCCTACGAATGGTGGCGCCTTCACGACCAGTACCACCGCAAGCATGACGCCTAGCGGACGTGCTTGCACTCTCCCCTGACTGGCCTGGGTGCAGCGGGCTGACTTAGTCGCGGGTCGCGCCATCCGGCCAGATGATCCGTACCGGCCGCGCGTGATCACGTGCGTGCGCGACGACGTCTGCGGTGCCCCCGTGGCCGCGCGCGGGTTGTTGGTCCCAGGCGGCGAACAGTTCGCTGATCATCGAGATCATCAGCACGCTGGCGGCCATGCGCGCCTAGGGATCCTTGGTCGCTGAGACTTTGACGCTTGAGCCGAGTCTTAGGCACGTTCACCGTGGTGGTTGTCCGCTCCACACTTTGCAGACAGTGGGTCTGACCAGCAATCTTGTAGTGGTATGGCCGGTTGCTTCGGTGATCGGACTTCGACGTAGCGGGTGGCGGTGGTCTGTCGATGGTGATCGCGGGTCCCTGCGGGAGCGGGCCCAACATCGCGTCAGTCAGCAAAGCCGCCCGGTTCATGATCGCTGTTTGGGAAGAATCACCCGCGCTGGGCGCGGCTCACGCTTCCCAATCAGCGATCATGGCTGGGCAGGCGGCACTCCGAAGGGCTCGGCCACGTCTGACTCACCGCATTACCGATCAAGATGACCCCCAGCTCGGCGGTCCGAGGCTCGCCTCACTGGGATGTCGACTCGGTGGAGTCAAGCCGGTGCACGTTGGTGGCGTGGCTGAGGAGGTCGTCGTACTCCGCGTGTGATTCTGCGGGAAGGCCGTCACGGTATTGGGCCACCGGTTCGATGACCTCGATCAGTCCGCCTTGGTCCATCACGGCGCGCGCGGCCCGCAAGCGGTCGTCGAAATCGCGCAGGAGCCCGGGCGGTGCCCCAACGGGAACTGCCCGGCGGAACTGCCGCGCTCGGCTCAGCACACGCTCGGATTGCGTTCGTGCGGCGGGATCAACAGCTGCAGAGGCCACCCGC
>JBOHHF010000275.1:0-24409 GCA_050700495.1 Pseudonocardiaceae bacterium | reverse complement strand
GCGCGAGGCACCTCGCGGGCGCCCTCGCGCGCTGCGACCCCGTCGATCAGCCGATCTCGCTTGCTGCAGGGGAGGTCGGGCCGATCCCGGCGCGGCGCTCGCCGGCTGAATGAGGAAGTGGCCGGCGAGGCGATCCGGAGTAAGTTCACTCTATGGAGGAACTGCTGCGGACTGACCGGCTGCTGGTGCGGGGCTGGTCGGTCGCCGACGCCGAGGCAGCGCTGAAGATCTATGGCCACGACGATGTCAGCCGGTGGCTCCACGAGCAGGTTCGCATCCCCGATACCGCCACGATGCGGATAGTGCTGCAGGGCTGGGCCGCCGCGCGCAACGACATGGCGCCGGGAACCGGACGGTGGGCTCTGGTGCTGCTCGACGGGGGCGCGCTCGTCGGTGGGATCACCCTGCTGCCGATGCCGGTGCCCGAGGCGGACGTCGAGATCGGTTACCAACTTGCACCGGAGTACTGGGGCCGGGGTTACATCACCGAGGTCGCCCGGGCGCTGGCGCGCTGGGCCTTCCGACATTCGCTGGTCGAGTTGTTCGCGCTGGTGGCCCCGGACAATACCCGTGCGGCGGCCACCGCCCGGCGGATCGGGATGGAATGGGTCGGCGAAAGCGACAAGTACCACCGGCGGCAGCTGCAGGTGTTCCGGCTGCGACCCGACGACCTCATCTGCGCCGGCGACCCTCACTAGCCGGCGCATCAGGAGCACGTCAGAAGTAGACCCGGGTGACCCAGTCCGCCACGCAACCCGGTTTCGTACCGCCCTCGATCTCCAGGGTGGCGCGCAGCACGAGCTGCAGACCACCGGTCGCCTCGGTGGCCTCGGCAAGCATGACCTCAGCCCGCACCGTGGAACCAACCGGCACGGGCGCGGGGAAACGCACCTTGTTCAGCCCGTAGTTGATGACCATCGTGGCGTCCTCGACCCGGTAGGTCTGGTTGATCAGATGCGGCAACAGCGACAGGGTGAGAAACCCATGCGCGATGGTGGTGCCAAACGGGCCGGCCGCGGCGCGTTGCGGGTCGACATGGATCCATTGGTGGTCCTCGGTCGCGTCCGCGAAGGCGTTGACACGCTGCTGGTCGATGGTCATCCAGTCGCTCACGCCCAGCTGCTCACCAGCCGCAGTTCGCAACTCGTCAGCTCCGGTGAACACCTTCATCGCCGATCGACCTCCTGCCATCGGTCACTCGCCGACCCGTCAGCTCGACCCGGGACACCGGTTCCAGCTGACCGCTGCGGCCGCTCATTTCGATGACAACCTCGGCCCTGCGATCCGAGAACATGAGGGTAGCCACCGCGTTGCCGAAGATGGGACCGCTGAGCAAACACCAGGATAGGCTCGGATCGGGCACCCCGTAGCGGCGCACCATGCGGCGCACCAGTGCAGCCAGCGGACCGAACCAGGCGGCCCGCATCAGCGCCGTGAAAGACCGCGGAACGCTGTGGTGCACCGGCGAGCACACCAGTTGGTAGACGGGTGATCCGCCTGCTGATTCGTTGAAGTCGGCTCGTGCCACATAACTGTGGTGTACATCGCCGGACAGCACGCTGATCGTCGCGGGCGCATGGGGACTGACCGCTACCCGATGTAGCAGCGTGGCGAGCCGGTCGAATGAGTTCCGGAACGCCGCCCAGTGCTCGAGATCCACGCGCTGGCGGATGCGCTCACCGAGCGCGCTACCGCGCGCACAGGCCGCCTCGTTGGCCGACTGCACGTCGTGGATCGCTGGCGCCAACAGCCACGGCAGCGAGCTACCGATCAGCACATGCTCGGCTTGGTGGGCATCCTCACTGACGGCGTTCTCCACCCAGGAGAACTCCGCGTCGTCGAGCATCGTGCGCCGACCCTCGGTCAGGATGCGTCCGCACCGGGTGTCCACCATGACCAGTCGCACCCCGTCGATATCCCAGCGAAAGCTCCACCGGATTCCCGACGGATCGGTGTCCGCAGCGCTGGCCATCTCTCGCAACGCCGGCCAGGCGTCCCCGTCGGCATCCCGCACGGCACGCCAAGTCGGGTCGGACTGGCGCTCCTTCGGGGACAGGTTGCCGATGTGCTGATAGATCCAATAGGAGGCCAGCGCTCCCCGGATGCGCTTGGGCCACCAGGGCTCGACGGTCACCCGGTCACGCCACGCTGCCGACGTGTTCCAGTCGTCCCGCACATCGTGGTCATCGAAGATCATCGCGGTGGGCACGGTGGACATCAGCCACCGGATCTCGGGCTCAGACCAGCTGTCCCGGTACAGCCGGGCATACTCGGTGAAGTCTGCGACCTCGTCCTCGGGTGCAGCAGTGTCCTCGGGTGCGGCAGTGATGTTCTTGCGATTGTTGTTCCGCCAGTGCCGAGTCTTCAGGGGCGGGTCGTCGGCGTAGACCTGATCGCCCAGCAGCAGTAGCGCATCCGGCCAGTCCCGCGGCGCCATGTCGGCCATCCGGTTGGCCTGGACGCCCAACGCGTCAATACCTTTGGCACCTTCGGCGACGGTTGATTTCGGGTCATCGGGCTTGGCCTGCCGGCAGGAACCGAAAACCACCCGCACCGGGGCGCCGCTACCCCGGGTGCGGATCCGGCTGTCCGGCCACGGCGAGCCGGCCTGAGGCCAGGCCAGTTTCCCGTTCACATGCACCTGGTAAGTCGTGGAAGAACCCGGTTCCAACTCGTTGACTTCTACCAACGCGTAGTGCTGCCCGTGCACAGCGAACGTCGATGCCCGGCAACCCAGTACCTCCACCTCGGCCGGACGGTCGATCTGCACCCACACCGCCGCGGTCGTGCTTCCCACGTGCCGGAGCAGCGGCCCGAGCAGCAACCGGGCGGAGGCGGGTGACGATGGCGTGGTCACCGGTCCTGCCTACCGCAGTCGGCGCGGATGCGCGAGGATAGGTCTCAATGGTGACGAATCCTCCCTCGGCGGGGGCGAGGATGGGCACGCCTGCCGGACGGTGGGTGCTGCTGGCGACGATCTCCGGATCGGGCATGGCCATGCTCGATGCGACGGTGGTGAACATCGCGTTGCCCTCGATCGGCCGTGACCTCGGTGCCAACTTCGGGACGCTGCAATGGATCGTCAACGCCTACACCCTCACCCTGGCCGCGCTGATCCTGCTGGCCGGTGCACTCGGGGACCACTTCGGGCGGCGCCGGGTATTCATGATCGGAGTGGTGTGGTTCGCGGTGGCCTCGCTGCTGTGCGGGCTGGCACCCACCGCGGAGGTCCTGGTAGCCGCCCGGGCCCTGCAGGGCATCGGCGGGGCGCTGCTCACGCCGGGCAGCCT
Source organism: Pseudonocardiaceae bacterium (assembly GCA_050700495.1). Taxonomy (GTDB): domain Bacteria; phylum Actinomycetota; class Actinomycetes; order Mycobacteriales; family Pseudonocardiaceae. Next base: position 21,119 of record JBOHHF010000275.1, on the reverse strand, counting down.
GGCGATCATCTCCTCGACTTTCGTGGCCACCGACCGGGCCAGGGCGGTGGGCGCCTGGTCGGGGCTTGGCGGGGTGGCCGCCGCAATCGGGCCGTTCGCCGGCGGCTGGTTGGTGGCACTGGACTGGCGGGCAGTGTTCCTGGTGAACCTGCCGGTGGCCGTCTTCATCGTGGTGGTCACGCTGCGGCACGTGCCGGAGAGCTTGGACGCCGAGAGCCCGCCCGGGCTGGATGTGGCGGGCGCGGTGCTGGCAGCTGCTGGGCTGGCCGGCGTGACCTACGCGTTAACCAGCCTCGGCGACGGTGGCGGCAGCAACGCTGCCACCGTGGTCGCCGGCGCGGCTGGGGTGACAGCGCTGGTCGCATTCGTACTCGTCGAGCGCCGCTCGCCGCACCCCCTGGTGCCGCTGGGAATGTTCATCGACCGCAGCTTCAGCGTGGTCAACGCGGTGACATTGTTGGTGTACGCCGGGCTCGGGTTGTTCTTCTTCCTGCTCGTGCTGCAGCTGCAGATCGTCGCCGGGTTCTCCCCGTTGGTCGCCGGTACCGCGCTGCTCCCGGTCACCGTGCTGATGCTGCTGCTCTCCTCTCGAGCCGGCGCGCTCGCCGAGCGGATCGGTCCCCGACTGCCCCTGGCGGTAGGTCCCCTGTTGGCCGCGACGGGTTTCCTGCTGACCCTGCGGATCGGGCGCGAGGCGTCCTACCTGGGCGACGTCCTGCCGGCGGTGGTGGTGCTGGGGCTGGGGCTCTCGCTCACCGTGGCACCGCTCACCGCGACCGTGCTGGGGTCGGCGGACCCGCGCTATGCTGGAACGGCGTCCGGGGTGAACAACGCCATCGCGCGGTCCGGTGGCCTGTTGGCCGTCGCGGTCATCCCGGTGGCCGCGGGTCTGGGTGGCGCCGACTACGCCGACCCGCTGTCCTTCGATCCGGGATTCCGCACCGCAATGCTGATCAGCGCCGCGCTGCTCGCGCTGGGCGCGCTGCTGGCGGTGGTAGCGCTGCGCGAGCCCCGCCCGGTGCGCATTCCGGGGCCCGTTTCGGGGCTCCCTGAGCGGATCCCGCTGGAACGGTGCGCCCACTGCGGGGTGACCGGCCCCCAGCTACACCCGAATAGAAGGTCGTGAGTGGCACTAGGCGCCAGAACACTGTTATGCACTCACGAGTCCGGATCGCGGCGACGGTCTCTCACGGTGATCACCACCATCATCAGGGTGATCACCAGCATGGGCACGAGGAACGGCACGGCGGCGATGATCGGGTGGTGGGCCAGCACCACCGCAGTCATCATGGTGCTCTCGCCACCTGCCGTGCCGGCCCGGCGGCCGACCGGGAGACCGGCTGCGACGCCCGTGACACTCGAGATACGCCCCAGCCCAGCGCCAGCACCAGCAGCAGCGCGCACACCAGCACGACAGCCGACGCGGTGCCCCACAGCGAGTCGGGCACGCCCTCCTTGAGCTCCCGCTGCATGATCTGCTTCTCGACGATCGCGTCCCGGGTGGCATTGCCCAGCGCGGGTACTTCCGGCTCACCCAGCACCTCGTCAGCGGGTAGATAGATGGGCACCGCGGTGAGAATGCGACCGTCGTGCCACCGCACGAGCGCTTTCCAGTCACCCGACAGCGGAATCGGCTTGGTGGTCCGGTAGCTGCCGTCCCCGACCGGCACCAGACGGTTGACGTACAGGCCGCCGCCCTGCCAGGAGGTGATCGTCAGCCAGGACGGTCGGTCGACAACCGCGGCCGGGTCGATCCGGACGACGGCCTGCGCGGTGCGGAAGGGGGCCGGAGTGACGACGTCGGTGAGCGTGATCTCCGCGCGTACACCGTCCGGAATGGTGGCCACCAACCCATTGGCGATGGCAGCCACGAGCACGGCGACGACCCCGATGAACAGCGGCCGGGCGAAGGCAGGACGGGGCAACTTGCCCTGTAGACCCAGCGCCAGCAGTGCCCCGGCGATCCCGCCGGCGATTCCGCCGGTCACCGCCATCAAGGTGCCCTCGACGAGGATGTCGGGAGTCCAGGGCAGCCGGTAGGCCACTTGCGTCCACGCGTACTCGGCGGCGAAACCCACGGTCCCGATGAGCAGGCCACCGACGACCCCCAGCAGCAGCGATCGGCGAGCCAGCAGCAGTGCGGCAAGCTCCACGCACAGCGCCTCTGCCAGGTACAACGGGATGGTGGGGAAGGGCTCCATGAGAAAAGGTCCGACGATGAGCGCGACCCCGCCGCGCACGAAGACGTAGAAGCCCACGGCAAACAGCGCCCCGCCCCTGCCCATCCACAGCCGGGCAGCGACCAGGGCGCACGCGGCAGCCATGGCGATGAGCAACGGCTGGTGCACCATCCGGAACTGGGGTACCCCGAAGTCCCACTCGCCCTGGAACACCGACAGCCCCGCGAGCAGCCCGCCCATGATCATGCCGCGGCGGACGAACAGGCCCAGCGGCGTGCCCCCCTCATAGCCGCAGGCCAGCCGCCCTTCCCGCTCGAGCACCGCGAGGCCGACCAGGGACAGCCCGCCGCCGCCGATCATCATCAGGTGGGTGGGCCCCCACAGGGTCACGTCCTGACCAAACAGGCGGTGCCAGACATCGTCGAACGGGAAACCCAGCAACGCGAAGATCCCCGCGCCAGCCATCAACACTCCACCGACCGGCGCGTACCAGTCACGGGTAATCCGTATCGCGGCCGGGCCGGGGCGCTCACCCACCGGCAACACCATGGCCAGCACACCGGATGCAAAGACGCCGAACAACCCGAACATGATGAAGTAGTGCGCGGGATTGGCCAGCGGGCCGGTGTCCCGACCGTCGGCGATGTGCAGCGAGATGTCCGAGTACATCCCCAGCAACGCAGTGATCAGTGAGAACAGCGCGAGCGTGGAGGGTAACTCGACCCAGCCGGGCTGCCCTGCGCTGAACGGCCAGCGCTCGGTCTCGGTGGCCAGCATCCGCAGGATCCGGATCCGGCCGGTGCGATGACCCCAGCCAAGCAGCAGCAAGCCCGCGGTGAGCACGGTCCCCGCCACGCTGGCGATGATGATCTGGTCGAGTTCGGCGCCGCCAGCGGGCCGCACCTCCTGAACCAGGACCAGCCGGGAGGCGGCAGCGGTGACCAGTCCCTCGATCGACGTCATGGTGTTATGGAACACCATCTGACGCTATGTTGTCATGTATCCATGTAACGTTGAGCGCCGTCATTTACCGGCCGTTCCGCTCAGCCCCCTCAGCCAGTCGCTCGCACTCCTCCCGGACGAACGCCTCGATCGCCTCGGGCATGGTGGAGCGGAAAGCCGCCAGCAGCGCCTGCGCAGCGACGGGTTGCAGCGCTTCGACCACCTTGTGAACCTCGGACAACTCGCCTTGGGGCATCCCACGCGCCAGGTAGGCGCGCCACACGGTGTCCCGGAACAGCCCGACGAACAGCTCGGAAATCGCCCGAGTCTGCTTCAACAGCTCGGGCCGCATCGCCATCACCGCATCGACCTGCATTCCCAGGCGCACCGCCTGGGCCCCGGCTCGCAACAGTGCCGGGTTGGTGATCCGCACCCGGTCTTGGGCTAATAGCTCCAGGGTGCCCTCGGCATGTAGCCGATCCAGCGTCGCGGGCTTCGGCTCGACACCCAGCCAGTCGGCGAGCTCGGCATAAGACATCTCCAGCGGGTCCTCGGGCTGCCAGGGAGCCAGGACGCCCCGGTAGAAGGCAAGCGCCTGCTCAGCAGACCCGGCCGGGGTCTGCTGCACCACCGCCTCGATCGCGGCCAGAGAGAAACCCTGCTGCTGCAACCCGGCGATGAGCTGCAGCCGAGCGACATGGTCGGCGCCGTAGTAGGCCGTTCGGCCACGTAACTGCGGCGGCGGCAGGAGCCCACGGCTGGCATGCGAGCGGACGTTGCGCACCGTCATTCCGGTGCGCGCCGCGAGCTGATCGATGGTCAGGTCGGTGTCGGGAGCAGCCACCCGCCCGATATTACCGCTTCGCATGTAACACCAAACCCCGTAAAGATCGCACCGGTCGCGGCGCCTCTCAGCCGACTGCCGAAGCCCGACGACCCTGCTGCTTGAGCGGATGTGGGCACTGCGGGAGAACCTCACCGGTATGACGACGCCGCCCTACCCCCGCAACGATCACAGCTCGGCTGACGGTAAGCCGAGCACGTCAGCTACAACGGCCCAAGCTCCGGCCATGTTATTTTCCCACCTTCGGCAACCGAGGCTCGATTACCTGCGCGATCCGCAACGCCTCGGCGCACGCATCAATTGGCGGACTCAAGCTTGACGACGACGCCACACTCACCGTCAGTGATACGGGACCGCCGTTCATCAACTGCGTGCACTGCGAGCCGTCCCGGTCCAGCACGAGTTGAGTTCCGGCCCGGCCGTTTACCGTGTTGTCCGTGAAGCTAACGAATGCCGGATCACGGCGGCGATCCTGATACGAGGCGAGAGTGTGCTTGTCCCGGTCCAGGCTTAGCGTGAATGGCTTGCCCACCCACCGGCAGCCGACCACGCCCACCTCGTCGAACGGCTTGCGGGTGTCCTGCTTGATGCCCAGCTTGCCCAGCTCCCTGTCGGACAGGATGGTGCACATATCGACCCTGCTAGCATCGCTCACCGCAGGCGGCGCGGGAGCCCCCGGCGCCTGCGAGCCGCAGCCAGCCGCGAGCGCGGCCAGCGCGGCCACCAGAACAGTGCCGCGCCTCACTGGGACCGGCCCCGGAACATCTGCTGGCCAGCCGCATCGGCCTCGGCGACCGTGCGCCCGGCCGACCGGTAAGTCGTCGATGTTCTCGATTACCCGGCGGGCGTTCTTCATCGTGTCGATGAACTATTGCCCAGCCTGGGCGAACCGGGCTGCGGCCGCTTCGCCGTCCTCGTTGGCGCCGAACTTGCGCGACCGGGTAAGCACGTACGCCCGAGCCAGCCAGTCGTTGATCTCCTCGACCGCCTGATCGCAGCGGGCGGCAGCGCGCTCGGCTACGCCGGCCTCCATCCACAGCTCACCGGCGGCCACCGCGCGCTGCAGATCGGTTTGCTGCTGAACGACGCCCGCCAACTGCACACCGGCCTGCTCGAAGCTACTCACGTTAGGTGCCCTTCCTCCGAACCCGGGTGACCGTACTATCACCGCGAGACAAGAAGTCATCGACGGGGTTGGCGTTGTGCCGGCGGATGCCGCTGTAGCCGAGGGTGCTGGTGGTGACCTTGTCCCAGAAGCACCGCACGTTGTCCAGCACCCGAAGCTGGATGCCCGCGGTTTCGTATAACCCGAGGAGGTCGCCGACCGGCTCGGCCGGACCCAGCGGCTCGACGGGTTCGGTGGAGACCAAGGCGTATGGCTCCGGCGCACCGAAAACGACGCTACGGTACCCAGGACGGGCCGCTCACGCTTTCGGCAATCGACGCTCGATCAACTGCGCGATCCCCATCGCCTCCGCGCACGCATCAATTGGTGGACCGAGGCTTGACGACGCTGCCACACTCACCGTCAGCGATACCGGGCCACCGTCGATCAACTGCGTGCACTGCGAGCCGTCACGATCCAGTACCAGCTGAGTTCCTGCCCGACCGTTCACTGTGTTGTCCGTGAAGCTCACGAATGCCGAGTCCCGGCGGTACGCCTGATACGACGCGAGGGTGTGTTTGTCCCGGTCCATGCTCAGCGTGAAGGGCTTTCCCACCCATTGGCAGCCGACCACGCCCACCTCGTCGAACGGCGTGCGAGTGTCCTGCTTGATGCCCAGCTCGCCCAACTCCCTGTGGGACAGGATGGTGCACATGTCGACCTGGCTGGCATCGGCCACCGCGGGCGGCGCGGGAACTGCCGACACCTGCGAACCACAGCCAGCTGCGAGCACCCCCAGCAGAACAGCACCGCGCCTCACTGGGACCGACCTCAGCACTTGAGCAGGCGGTGATTGGTACGGCGCACCAGGTGAGCAAGCTCAGGAACCTCCATGACTCCCCGACCAGCGGCGCGCAGGAGTTCGGCGCCCTGGCAGTCGACGAACAGGTCGGGCTCGCGCCAGGCGAACACGATCCGCGCGATCGGGGTGGCGAGGATGAGCTCAGTGCAGCTGCGGGGTCGCGAGGCTCGGTTGCTGCACGGTTCGAGCGAGCTGGAGAGGGTGGCGCCACCGACGGTCTCGCGGTCTCGATCGATCCTCGGACCCGTCATGGGCGTTAGCCGGTCAGCGTGTGACGGTGATGGCCTGCACTGGACAGGCCAGGGCGCCCTCCTCGGCCTGAGGCTCCAGATCTGGCTCGACCTCCGGGTTGCGGATCAGGCAGTACCCACCGTCGTCGAGGTCATAGACCTCCGGCGCGACCGCGTTGCACTGACCGTGGCCCTCGCAGATGTTCGGGTCCACCTCGACGCGCATGGCGTCCTCCTCGGCTTCGATCTCGGATACGGTGGGAACTTGGCTATTTTGGCCTTATCAGCCACAACCGCACACCCCTGGGGGGTAAGTCGGCTCGGTGAAGGGGTGACGCACCCACGGAAGGGTTAAGTCCACGAGCGAAGTCCGGTAGAACAATGCTCTGAGGCGTGACGGTGCTTGGGTCGGGTCGTTATGCGTGTCAGGTTCGCCCCCGCGGGTGGTCGGGGGGCGACGAGGAGGTGGCAGGTGGACCGTCGGGTGCGGCGTGCGGTGCTGGAGAAACTTGCGGCGGTCGAGGAGATGGCCGCCCGGGCGCTGTCGGGTCCGGTAGCTCGCAAGCACATCCGGACCATCACCGACGGATGGCGGGAGCTGCTCGTCCAACACCAGCCCGACACCACAGGTCGCTGCCCGGTGTGCTCAGGCTGGCTGCGTCGTCGCCGCTGGCCCTGCGAGGTGTGGGTGACCGCGCACCGGCACCTCATCGGTGACGGGGTGGATCCGGTCGAGCGTCCCGTTCGGAAGTCCCATCCGTTCCGCCGACCGCGCCAGGTATTGGTGGTTCCCCGCCAGCTCGGCGCCCCTAACGCCGACAAGGCTGTGTCTCAGCGCCGCGAGACCGGTAACCCACCGGTGCCGATCGAGCACGCGGCCGCCATGTCCCGTTTGAGGCGAGGCGGGCACCCCCGAGCGTGATCTACCTCCCGTAGGCGGCGGTCACTGATCTTGGCTGGCGCATACGGCGGACTTGTCTCGTCCACATTGTCAGAGCCGCCGCCTAACCTGACGGTCGTGCTCGAGCAGAACCAGAGGAACCGACGCGGCTGGATCCGCCGGCTTGCGGCGGCGTGTTGGCGCCACCCCTACCTCAGCGTGGCTGCGCTGCTCGCTTCCGGAGTCGGGGTCGGCATGGAGGCCACCATCCCGCTGCTCACCCGGCTCGCGGTGGACGACGCGGTGGCGGGCACCACGCAGCGACTGGGTTGGTTGGTCACCGCGCTGGCCGGGGTGGCGCTGCTGCGGTTCGGGACCGCCTTCGTGCGCCGCTACCTCGGCGGACGACTGTCCCTGGACGTGCAGCACGATCTGCGCCGTGCGGTGTTCCACGCTGTGCAGAAGCTCGACGGCGCCAAGCAGGACGGCCTGCGTACCGGGCAGGTAGTGTCCCGGGCGATCTCCGATCTGCAGCTGCTGCAGGGTCTGCTGTCGCTGGTGCCGCTGGTGGCGGGCATGCTGGTGCTCTTCGCCGTCGCGCTGGTCGCGATGCTCTGGCTTTCTCCGTTGCTCACGGTGATCGCGCTGGTGGTGGTGCCGGCTGCGGGGCTACTCACCGCCCGGACCCGGCGCACGCTGTTTCCGGCGACCTGGTCGGCCCAGCAGCGCGCCGCCGACATCGCCGAGCACGTGGAAGAAACCGTCACCGGGGTGCGGGTGGTGAAGGGCTTCGGTCAGGAAGCCCACGCCGTGTCCCAGCTCGAGGACCGGGCCCGGCTGCTGTTCGCCGAACGGATGCGCTCAGCACGCCTGGCCGCCACGTTCGCCCCTACGCTGACCGCGTTGCCCTCAGTAGGCCAGGTCGCGGTGTTCGGTCTAGGCGGCATGCTCGCCCTGAACGGGACGATCAGCCTGGGAACCTTCGTGGCATTCGCTGCGTACCTGGCTATGCTCGTCAGCCCGGCCCGGATGATCGCCAACCTGGTGGTCAGCGCGCAGCTTGCCCGGGCGGGTGTGGAGCGGGTCTACGAACTGATCGACTCCCAACCCGACGTGCGAGACGCCGCGGATGCGGTCGATGTCCCGGACGGACCGCTGGCGGTGCAACTGGACGGCGTGCGCTTCGGCTATGCGCGCAGCGAGCCGGTGCTCGACGAGGTGTCCCTGTTCGTCGAGCCGGGCGAGACGCTGGCGCTGGTAGGCACCCCTGGCTCGGGCAAGTCCACGGTCTCCCTCCTGCTGCCCCGCTTCTACGACGCTCAGCAGGGCGCGATTCGGATCGGTCCGCCCTGCGGCACCATCGACGTGCGGCGGTTGCGTTTGACGTCGCTGCGCCGGACCGTGGGGATGGTGTTCGAGGAGGCCTTCCTGTTCTCCGACACGGTTCGGGCCAATATCGCCTACGGACGCCCGGACGCCACCGACGAGGAGGTGCAGCAAGCTGCCCGGGCCGCGGCGGCACACAACTTCATCTCCGCACTACCGCAGGGTTACGACACTCGCGTGGGCGAGCGCGGGCTGACCCTGTCCGGTGGGCAACGCCAGCGGATCGCGCTGGCCAGGGCGCTGCTGTCGAACCCGCGAATACTCGTGCTCGACGACGCGACCTCCGCGGTCGATGCGGCCACCGAGGCGGCCATCCACACCACGCTGCGCACGGTGACCGCGCAACGCACCACCCTGCTCATCGCGCACCGCCGCTCCTCGCTGGCGCTGGCCGACCGGATCGCGGTGCTCGACGGTGGTCGAGTGGTCGACGTCGGAACCCAGACCGAGCTGACCGCTCGATGCGCACTGTTCCGCGCCCTGCTCGCCGGCCCTGGCGAAGTGATCGAAAACGTCACATCGGTGACTTCGCGCGGGCTGCAACCAGGGCCGGACGGCATCACCGCGCAGCTCTGGCCCCCGGAATCACCGGGCGACTCCAGCGACGGTTTACGGGTCACCCGCGCAGCGCCATCTGCGGGCGGTGACGCGGGGGGCCGGATGAGCAGCATGGTGGGCAGCGTCGGGCCGACCCCGGAACTGCTCGCGGCGGTGGCCGCGCTACCCCCGGCAACCGCCCAGGTTCACCTCGAGGGGACCGATCCGACAGCACCTGACCCGAACTTCCGACTCCGGCAGTTGCTGCGACCGGTGCGGGGGTGGCTGGCTGTCACAGCCGTCCTGGTAGGGCTCGATGCGCTGGCGACTGTGGCGTTCCCGGCGTTGGGCGGGCTCGCCGTCGAGGCCATCACCCGCCACGCGCCAGATCTGCTGGGCACCGCGGTCCTCGTCGGGCTCGGGGTGATCGTCGCCGGCTGGCTCATCATGGCCGCCCAGACGGTGGTTGCCGCACGAGCCGGTGAGACGCTGCTGTACCTGCTGCGGGTGCGCAGCTTCGCGCATCTGCAGCGCCTCGGGCTGGACTATTACGAGCGCGAGATGGCCGGTCGGATCATGACCCGCATGACCACCGACGTGGATGCGCTGTCCACATTCCTGCAGACCGGCCTGTCCACGGCACTGATCAGTGTCCTCACCGTGGTCGGGGTGGCCACCGCGCTGCTGCTCACCGACGCCGGCCTCGCCGCGGTGGCGATGCTCAGCCTGCCAGTGCTGATCGTGGCCACCGTGGTGTTCCGGCGACGATCGTCCGCGGCCTACGCGCAGGCCCGGGAGCAGATCAGCGAGGTCAACGCCGACCTGCAGGAAAACGTCTCCGGCATCCGGGTGGCGCAGGCTTTCACCCGGGAACGACGCTCGGCCCGCGACTTCGCCGCTCGCAGTGACGCCTACCGGCGAACCCGGCTGCGCGCTCAGCGCTACATCGCCACTTACTTCCCGTTCGTCGCGATGCTCTCCGACCTGGCGCATGCTGCGGTGCTGGGCGTCGCGGCTTCCCGGGTCGCCACGGGCACCGTCACCCCTGGCGTGCTCACCGCCTTCCTGCTCTACCTCGGATTGTTCTTCGCGCCCGTGCAACAGCTGTCCCAGGTCTTCGACAACTACCAGCAGGCCACGGTCGGGTTGCGGCGCATCCGGGAGCTGCTGCGCACGCCGACATCGGTGCCACCCCCGGGTGCCGACACCGTGCCGGTGCCCGCCCGGTTGCGCGGCGAGGTGGAGCTGCGCGACGTCACCTTCAGCTACCCCGGCGCGATGCAACCCGCACTGGACGGGGTGTCGTTGCGGATCGCGCCAGGCGAGACCGTCGCGCTGGTAGGCGCCACCGGAGCAGGCAAATCGACCTTGGTCAAGCTGCTGGCCCGTTTCTATGACCCGGTCGGCGGGACGGTGCTGGTTGACGGGGTTGACCTTCGGCGTTACGACCCAGCGGCGTTTCACCACCGGCTAGGAGTGGTTCCGCAGGAGGCGCACCTGTTCCGCGGCGACGTCGCGGACAACATCGGCTACGGCGCGCCGCGGGCAAGCCCCGCCGAGGTGGAAGCCGCAGCGCGCCGGGTCGGCGCGCTGCAGGCCGTCGCGGCGCTACCGCACGGGTTCCACCAACCGGTCGGCGAGCGGGGGCAGGGCCTGTCCGCGGGGCAGCGGCAGCTACTCGCGCTGGCTCGCGCCGAGCTGGTCGAGCCCGACCTGCTCCTGCTCGACGAGGCCACCGCCGCGCTGGATCCGGCCACCGAGTCGGTGGTGCTGGCGGCCGCGGACCGGCTCGCCGCGCGCCGCACTACCGTCGTGATCGCGCACCGGCTGGCCACCGCGGCCAAGGCGGACCGGATCATCGTGCTCGACGACGGGCGCGTCGTGGAGCAAGGCCGCCATCCCGAACTACTCGCCGCGGGCGGGTACTACGCCCGGCTGTGGACCGCAGGCTCGCCGGACGGAACCGTCGCCGCGTGATCCGCGACCCGGCACACCGCTCGGGAAGGATACTTCCGGCTGCTTTCCGCCGACGTGTGACCGGCTGAGCTGTCCGACTCGTGCCCCGCGGCGGGGGCTAGCCTGGAAGCGGCGTCAGTGATCCTGAGCAGACCGCACGGAAACGGATAGAGGCGAGTTCCCGCAGTGTCCCAAAGCAGTTCCACCCCCGACGACCGCACCGCGCAGTTCGGCCCCAACGAGTGGCTCGTTGAGGAGATGTACGAACAGTTCCTGGCCAATCCCTCGACCGTGGACCCCGCCTGGCACGACTTTTTCGCTGACTACCGACCCGCGCCGCCGGGCGGCAACGGTGCAGCGTCGGTCCCGCAGCAGCCACCGACGACGCAGCAACCCCCGCGGCAGACAGCCCAACAGCTGACGCCACCGAGGCACGCGCGGGCGAACAACGTCAGCGCGAAGGAGCAGACCGCCTTGCGCGCCGACTCGCAGGACAGCCTGGAACAGGACACCACCACCCCGCTGCGCGGCGCGGCGGCCCGCGTGGTGGCGAACATGGAGATCTCGCTGGCGCTGCCGACGGCGACCAGCGTGCGCGCGGGACCGGCGAAGCTGCTCGCCGACAACCGCATTGTGATCAACAACCATCTCAGGCGCACCCGTGGCGGCAAGATCAGTTTTACCCACCTCATCGGGTACGCAGTGGTGCGCGCGCTGGCCGGCTTCCCGCAGATGAACCGTCACTACACCACTGACGAACAGGGCAAACCCGCCGTCGTGGCGCCGGAGCACGTCAATCTCGGCCTGGCGATCGACCTCCATTCCAACCGGGGTCGCAACCTCGTCGTCGCCTCGATCAAGGGATGTGAGGTGATGACCTTCGCTCAATTCTGGCAAGCCTACGAAGACGTCATTCGCAAGGCTCGCGAGGGCAAGCTCACCACCGAGGACCTCGCGGACACCACGATATCGGTGACCAATCCGGGCACCATCGGCACCAACCACTCGGTGCCTCGGCTGATGTCCGGACAGGGCACGATCATCGGCGTCGGCGCGATGGAGTACCCGGCAGCCTTTCAGGGAGCCAGCGAGCAGGCACTCGCCGACATGGCCATCAGCAAGATCATCACACTCACCTCCACCTACGACCACCGGATCATCCAGGGCGCCGAATCCGGTGAGTTCCTGCGCCGGGTGCACGGCCTGCTGCTCGGCGAGGACGGCTTCTACGACGACGTCTTCGTCGCGCTTCGCGTTCCCTACGAGCCGGTGCGCTGGGTACCGGACATTCCCGAGGGTGAGGTCGACAAGACCGCCCGGGTGCTCGAGCTCATCGACGCCTTCCGCACTCGCGGCCACCTGATGGCCGACACCGACCCATTGAACTACCGGCAGCGCAGACACGACGACCTCGACGTGCTGAGCCACGGCCTGACCCTGTGGGACCTGGACCGGACCTTCGCCGTCGGCGGGTTCGCCGGTCAGTCGCACATGAAGCTGCGCGACGTCCTGGGCGTGTTGCGCGACGCCTACTGCCGCAACGTCGGCGTGGAGTACATGCACATTCTGGTGCCTGGCGAGCGGCGATGGCTGCAGGAGCGGGTGGAGCGGGTGCACGACAAGCCCAGCCGCCGCGAGCAGCTGTACATCCTGACCAAGCTCAACGCCGCGGAGTCCTTCGAGACCTTCCTGCAGACCAAGTACGTCGGCCAGAAGCGGTTCTCGCTGGAGGGCGCCGAAACCGTCATCCCGCTGCTGGACGCCGTGCTGGACAAGGCCGCCGAGCACAGGCTGGACGAAGTGGTGCTCGGCATGCCGCACCGCGGTCGGCTCAACGTGCTGACCAACGTCGTGGGCAAGTCGTACTCGCAGATCTTCCGCGAGTTCGAGGGCAACCTGGATCCCGGCCAGGCGCACGGCTCCGGTGACGTCAAGTACCACCTCGGCGCGGGAGGCAAGTACTACCGGATGTTCGGCGAGGGCGAGACCATCGTGACCCTGACCTCCAACCCCTCGCACCTGGAAGCCGTGGACCCGGTACTCGAGGGCATCGTGCGAGCCAAGCAGGACATCCTGGACAAGGGCCAGGAGGGCTTCACCGTGCTGCCGGTGGCACTGCACGGCGACGCAGCCTTCGCCGGGCAAGGCGTGGTAGCCGAGACGCTCAACCTCTCACAGCTGCGCGGATACCGCACCGGCGGCACCGTGCACGTGATCGTGAACAATCAAGTGGGATTCACCACTGCACCGCAGTCCTCTCGGTCCAGCGAGTACTCGACCGACGTCGCGAAGATGATCGGTGCACCGGTATTCCACGTGAACGGCGACGACCCGGAGTCCTGCGTGTGGGTGGCCAAGCTGGCGGTGGAGTACCGGCAGGAATTCCAAAAGGACGTCGTGATCGACATGGTCTGCTACCGCCGCCGCGGTCACAACGAGGGCGACGACCCGTCGATGACGCAGCCGAAGATGTACGACATCATCGACACCAAGCGGTCGGTCCGCAAGAGCTACACCGAGGCGCTCATCGGCCGCGGGGACATCTCCGTGGAGGAGGCCGAGCGCGTGTTGAAGGACTACGCACAGCAGCTCGAGCACGTGTTCAACGAGGTGCGCGAGCTGGAGAAGCGCGCTGCGGCACCGAGCGAGTCGGTGGAGGCCGAGCAGATCGTACCCACCGGACTGTCCACCGGGGTGGACCGCAGCGTCATCGAGCGGATCGCCGACGCGCACGTCAACCTGCCCGAAGGCTTCACTCCACACCCGAGGGTCAAGCCAGTGCTGGAGAAGCGGGCGAAAATGGCCCGAGAAGGTGGCATCGACTGGGCCTTCGCCGAGCTGCTGGCGTTCGGCTCGGTGTGCCTGGACGGCCGGATGGTGCGGCTGTCCGGGCAGGACACCCGGCGGGGCACCTTCGTGCAGCGTCACTCGGTGCTGATCGACCGTAAGACCGGGTTCGAGTACGTGCCGCTGATGCATCTCGCCGAGGGACAGGCGAAGTTCTTGGCCTACGACTCGGCGCTGTCGGAATTCGCGGCGGTGGGCTTCGAATACGGCTACTCGGTGGCAAACCCGGACGCCCTGGTGCTCTGGGAGGCGCAGTTCGGCGACTTCATCAATGGCGCGCAGCCGGTGATCGATGAGTTCGTCTCCTCCGGTGAGGCCAAGTGGGGCCAGCGTTCCGACGTCGTGCTGCTGCTGCCGCATGGCCACGAAGGGCAGGGTCCGGACCACACATCTGGACGCATCGAGCGATTTCTGCAACTCTGCGCCGAGGGCTCGATGACCGTGACGCAGCCGTCCACTCCGGCGAACTACTTCCACCTGCTACGCCGGCACGCTCTGGACGGGGTGCACCGGCCGCTGGTGGTGTTCACGCCGAAGTCGATGCTGCGACTCAAGGCGGCGGTGAGCCCGGTGGAGGACTTCACCTCAGGGCGGTTCGCCTCGGTACTCGACGACCCCATGGTCACCGACCCCTCGCCGGTGCGCCGGGTGCTGCTGTGTAGCGGCAAGATCAGCTATGAGCTGAACGCCGCGCGCCAGCAGCGTGGCGTTCAGGATGTTGCGATCGTGCGCATCGAACAGCTCTATCCGGTACCCAAGCGGCGATTGGCCGCGGCGCTGGAGCGCTACCCGAACGCCACCGATGTGCGCTGGGTTCAGGAGGAACCCGCCAACCAGGGAGCCTGGCCGTTCTACGGGCTGAGCCTGCCCGACCTGATCCCCGAGCGGCTGGGCACGCTGCGACGGATCTCCCGGCGTGCCATGGCGGCCCCCTCGGCGGGGTCGGCCAAGGTACACGAGGTCGAGCAGCGCGAACTGATCACCGCCGCCCTAACGCGCTGACCTCCCCCAGCCCGGTGTGTCGTGCTCTGGTGCCCGGTGTCTGCACTGAGTGCGCGTACGCTGCGCCCGCTGGCGTGGGCATAGGCCCCTCGGAGGAAGAGGAGTCGAGGTGTACTTCACCGACCGCGGCATCGAGGAGCTCGAGGACCGGCGCGCCGATGAGCAGCTCAGCGTCGAGTGGCTGACCGCACGGATGCGCACTTTCGTCGACGAACACCCGGAGTTCGAAGACGCCGTAGAGCGGTTGGCCACGTTCCTGGCCCGCGACGACACCGACGAGCCTGACAATGTCGAAGCTGACGGATAGTGCCCCACAGGGTCCGGGTGATCCCACCGTGGAGCTGTCAGAAAGACGGCCGATCACCCGCGGTCGCTGACGAGGTGGCGCGGTCGAACCTGGCACCCCATTGACGGATGTGGTCGACCAGCTCAGGTGGGGAGAGCACCTCGAAGTCCGCGCCCACCCGACCGAGAGCCATCGTAGGCCAATCCAGGGAGTCCGAGGTCATCCGCAGCAGGCATCGCCGGTCGTCGACGTCCTCGACCGTGGCCCACCGGCCGATCTGGCGGCGGACGGTGACCGCCGGGGAGTGCACCAGCACCTCGACGGTGTACGGCGCCGGAATGCTGTCGATCCTGGCTCGGACGAACGCCACGGCGTCGGCGGCGGGCAGCTCTCGCGGGCGAAACCGCGCCCGTGTACTGCACGGTTCGTCGAGGCGGTCGAGCCGGAAGCTGCGCCAGTCATGGCGGGTGAGGTCGTAGGCGACCAGGTACCAGCGGCGCCCGAGCGAGACCAGCCGGTGCGGCTCGACGTGGCGGGCGGTCTGCTCGCCGTCGCGTGCAGTGTAGGAAAACTGCAGGCGTTGCTCGTCCCAGCAGGCCTGCGCAACGGTGGTGAGAATCCCGGGATCAACGGTCGGACCGGTGCTGTCCCACACCGCGGGTACGGTCATTGCGCGGAGTGCGTCGACCCGGCGACGCAACCCCGGTGGCATGACCTGCACGACCTTGGTAAGCGCGCGGATCGAGGACTCCTCGATGCCGGCGACTGCGCCGTGGGTGGCGGCCTGCAGCCCGACGGCGAGGGCGACGGCCTCCTCGTCGTCCATGACCAGCGGGGGTAGTGCGGCGCCCGCGGTGAGCTGATAGCCGCCCTCGACACCGCGGTGCGCGTCCACCGGGTAGCCCAGCTCCCGCAGCCGATCGATGTCGCGACGCAGCGTCCGAACGGAGACCTCGAGCCGCTCCGCCAGCTCGGTGCCCGGCCAGAAGCGATGGGTCTGCAGCAGAGACAGCAGCTGCAGCGTCCGTGAGCTGGTGTTCGCCATGTTGTCCATTCTTCCCATAATCCGGCCAGAATCTGTCCGCTATAGCTCGTAACGTTGCTGCTATGACAGAACCCCAGGAGGATCGATGATCCACACCCGCTCGCTCACCAAGGATTTCGTGTTGAGCCGCGCTCAGACCGTGCACGCGGTCCGTGGCGTCAGCCTGCACATCGAACCGGGTGAGCTGGTGGCCGTGCTCGGGCCCAACGGCGCCGGCAAGACGACCACGATGCGCATGCTCACCACGCTCATCGCGCCGACCTCCGGAACCGCGACGGTCGCCGGCCACGACGTGGTCACCGAGCCCGCGCACGTCCGCCGGCACATCGGCTACGTCGGCCAGGGCAACGGCGCCGGCCATAACCAGCGCGTCCGCGACGAGCTGAACACCCAGGGCGTCATCTACGGCCTGGACCGTCGAGCGGCCCGGCAGCGGGCCGGCGACCTACTCGAGTCCCTCGACCTCACCGAGCTGGCTGCGCGCAAGGTCTCGGAGCTGTCAGGTGGCCAACGCCGGCGCCTCGACGTCGCGATGGGGCTGGTACATGCGCCGTCGCTGCTGTTTCTCGACGAGCCCTCAACCGGGCTCGACCCGCAGAACCGGGCGAACCTGTGGGATCACATCCTTCGCATGCGCGCCGCCCACAACATGACGATCGTGCTCACCACGCACTACATGGACGAGGCCGACTCGATGGCCGCACGCGTCGTCATCGTCGACCGCGGCGAAGTGATCGCGGATGACACCGCCGAGGTGCTCAAGACGAAGCTGGCCGGGGACCGGATCGTGCTGACCTCTGCCGCAGATGACGCCCACCGCCTAGCGCAGCTCGCTGCCCGCCTGCCGGGCAACCGCGACGTCGTCGTCGACGGCGCCCGCGTCGAGGCACGGGTCGCGGACGGCCCAGGCGCGGTCCCGGAGCTGCTGCGGGTAGCCGGGGAAGCCGGCGTGCGTGTCACGACCGCGCAGGTGCACCGGCCCACGCTCGACGACGTGTTCCTTGCACTTACCGGTCGTAGCCTGCGCGAGGCCGAGAACACCGACGACCCACAGGACTCCCCCTTCCGAAAGGACGCAGCATGAGCGCCCTCACCGCCGCCGCCCCGTCGCCGACCGTGATCCCGGCGGCGCCCCGATCCGGGGGCCGCAGCCTGGTGCGGGATACCGGCATCGTGATGATGCGCGAGCTGCGACCAGTGCTGCGCGACCCGTTTTCGCTGATCTTCGGCATGGTGCAGCCACTGGTGTTCCTCGCCCTGTTCGGCCCGCTGCTCATCGGCTCGCTGGGTGGGCAGGCGGGCGCCCTCACCGGCGGCGTCTGGCAATGGTTCGTGCCGGCCATCCTCGTCATGACGGCCCTGTTCGGTACGTCGACCACGGGATCGAACCTGCTGTTCGAGTTCCACACCGGTGCCCACGAACGGATGCTGGTCACACCGCTGTCTCGGCCGTCGCTGCTGATCGGGCGATCGCTCAAGGAAATGGTGCCGCTGGCGGGACAAGCCGTGATCATCGTCGCGGTGATGATCCCGTTCGGCTTCCGGTTCTACCCGGCCGGCGCGCTGGCCGGGTTGGTACTGCTGGCGGTGTTCGGCGTCGGGCTCGGCGCCTTCAGCTATGCACTCGCCATCGCCGTCCGCAAGCAGCAATGGATGTTCTGGGCCGTGCAGCAGACATTGATCTTCCCGCTCATGCTGCTCTCCGGCATGCTGCTGCCGCTGGAGACCGGGCCGGGGTGGATGCAAGTCGCGGCGCGGTTCAACCCGCTCACCTACGTGGTCGACGCCGAGCGCGCCCTGTTCGCCGGCCAGCTCGCGTCCTCAACCGTGGCCTGGGGATGGGTCGCGGCGCTGGTGACCGCCGCCGTCGGGCTAACCGTCGGCATCCGAGCCATGGTGCGCAGCGCCGACTGACGAACTGAAGCGGAGGCAATGATAACGTGCATCAGCCCCAATACACCGGCCAAGAGAGCACGACACTCCGGGGTGGGTTACTACCAGGCGTAGGCCTCCGGGGCGGGTTTGGCGCCGTTGGGTCCCGGCGGGGGGAACAGGTCGTCGAGCCGGGCCAGCACGTCGGTGTCCAGCGTGATCGCGACAGCTCGCAGCGAGCCGTCCAGCTGCTCGACAGTGCGCGGGCCGACGATCGGCGCGGTGACCCCGTGCTGGTGCAGTAACCAGGCCAGACCGACGTTAGCGGGGTCGTCACCAAGGTCAGCGCACAGCTTCTCGTAGGCCTCGATGCGCTCCCGGTTCGCGTCCAGCGCCTCGGCCGAGCGCCCCGAGGTGCTCCGCGAACCGCCGCCCTCACGGTGCTTGCGCAGCACACCGGCGAGCAGGCCACCGTGTAGCGGCGACCACGGGATCAGCCCGATGCCGTATTCCCGCGCGGCGGGCAGCACTTCCAGCTCGACCCACCGGGTGAGCAGGTTGTAGATCGACTGCTCGCTGACCAGACCGGTGACACGCTGCCGGCGAGCTGTCTCCTGCGCGGCCGCCAGGTGCCAGCCGGCGAAGTTCGACGAACCGACATAGATGATCTTTCCCTGCTGCCGGAGCACCGACATGGCCTCCCAGATCTCCTCCCAGGGAGTGGCCCGGTCCACGTGGTGCATCTGGTAGAGGTCGATATGGTCGGTCTGCAGCCGGCGCAGCGACGCGTCGCAGGCCCGCCGGATGTTCAGCGCGGAGAGCATGGTCTCGTTGGGCCAGTCCCCCATCGAGCCATAGAGCTTGGTCGCCAGCACGGTGCGCTCACGGCGCCCACCGCCGGACGCGAACCACCGCCCGATGATCTGCTCGGTGAGCCCTTCGCCCTTCTGCCAGCCGTAGACGTTCGCGGTGTCGAAGAAGTTGATGCCCTGCTCGTGGGCCCGATCCATGATCGTGTGACTGTCGGCCTCAGAGGTTTCCGGGCCGAAGTTCATCGTCCCCAGGCACAGTCGGGACACCGAAAGGCCGCTACGGCCCAGCTGCGTGTAATCCATGCCCGCCAGCCTCGCACCGCAACGAGGCTCAGAGCACCCCGGATCAGGCGCCCGACCCCGTCCAGTGTCCATGGGATGCGGCCTAGCCAGGGCCGTAGGCGACAACGCGAACCTTCGCGACGCGGTACACAGCTTGCCCCTCGTCGCAGGGCACGATCACCTCGACACCGACCAACCCGTCCGCGAGGACATTGCCGGTCGTGATCAGATCGGGGCATCGCTGCCCGTTCGGTTTCCGGACGAACTCCACCACTATGTGCAAGCCCACATCCGGCCCCGCCCCCCGTCCCGGCACCTGCGTCATGCCCGAGTCGCCTCAGCGCACGCTGAGGCGACGAACCAGATCAGGCGCCCCAGCGGGTCAAAGTCGATCACATCTCCACAGTGGAGCCCTCGTCGGGATCGCGGAAGGTCGGACAGCGGGGCAGGTTGGAGCAGATGGCAGGATGCCCCTAAAAATCTCCCGGCCCACACTCCGCGACACGAAAGGGAGCACTGTGCAGGTGCGGAACCAACTGCTTCGCGTCGCCCGGGAACGCACCCCATCCCGCCAGGTGCCGGGTGAGTGGCTGTCCCGACGCGAAGTCGCCGAGGCGGTCAACGCCTGGATCCACGAGAACACCAAGAAGACGACTACCTTGGATGCCAACTATCTCGCGAAACTTGAGCGCGGCGTGGTCCGCTGGCCTTCAGCCCGCTACCGGGCGGGCTTGCGAGCTGTGCTCGGTGTGGCCACGGACGCCGAACTGGGGTTCTACCCGCCTCGGCGTTCAGGGACCACGGTGGCCAAGGCGCTGGGCACCGACCGTGGGCTGCTGACTGCAGGGGAGGCCGCAAACCGTGCCGGGCCTGGTCCCGCGGATATCGCTGTGGCCGTCTCGGTGTCACGGCAACCGGATGCTGTGGAGGTGGCGCTGGTGTCTGCTGCCGACGAGTCGGCACGCTTGCTGGCATGGACCGAGGCGTCGAACATCGGGGACCTGACCCTTGAACAGATGCACAGCGACGTTCGGTGGATCGCGCGCAGCTACCTCAAGGTACCCACGCTGCCACTGTTTGTCAGGGCGCGGGCCATCCGCGACCAGGCATTCGCGCTGCTGGCCGGGCACCAGCGCCCCGACCAGAGCCGCGACCTCTATGCGGCGGCGGGTTGGGCACTGACGCTGTTGGCCTGGATCAGCACCGATCTCGGCCGACCGGATGCCGCCAACACGCACGCCCGCGCAGCGTGGGTCTGCGCCGACAACGCCGATCACCACGGGTTGCGGGCGTGGATACGCGCCACCCAGCACACCGCCACGTTCTGGGAGCACCACTTCCTCGACGCAGCCTGCTACGCCGGGGACGGGCTGCGCTACGCCACCACCGGCAGCGCCGAAGCGTTTCTGGCCAGCGCCCAGGCGCTGGACCTGGCGAAGGCCGGCCAGGCCGACAACGCCCGTACCGCGCTGGCCCGCGCCCGTGACGCTACCGAGTCCGTCGAGCAAGCATGCGACGAACTGGCCGGGCCGTTCACCTGCTCGGTGGAGCGAGCGGGCGGTTTTTGGTCGGACGTGTATCTCGCGCTCGGTCAGCCCGCCGACGCGCTGACCGAGGCAGACCGTGCGGTGGCCGCATTCGAGCGGGTGCCGACCGAGCAGCGCAACCCCGGCAGCGAGCGGATGGCCAGGGTGCAGCAGGTACGCGCCCACCTCACGCTGGGCGAATTCGACGGCGCGGTAGAGGCGCTCTCCCCAGTGCTGGACACCGCTGCCGAGCACCGGGTGCGCCCCCTGCTGCAACGCCTCGCTGAGGTGCGCACGCAAGCGATGATGTGCGACCAACAGGACGAGCCGGCGTTGTGGACCCTGCGCGAGGCCATCACCGACTTCCGGCGCCAAGCGGTCATCGCCGAGCTGACCACCTAGATGGTTGATTCCGTGAAGATTGTGTGAGGGCGCGTCGTTACCGCAGATGTGGGCGGAGGGCATTCAAGATCAATGTGTGACGAAAGAACTGAACACCCTCCTGACCGCACTGTACGTGTTGAT
>JBOHHF010000274.1:0-7495 GCA_050700495.1 Pseudonocardiaceae bacterium | reverse complement strand
GTGCGGTCGAGTTCACGGCAGTTCTGTCCTGGTCGGCTCGGTCCTGGTCGACCGACCCCGGACGTCGGGGGTCGAGTGGCGCTCGGACAGCTGGGTAAGCAACGCGTTGTAGGCGGCCAGCTCGGCGTCACCGTCTGAGTCGGCCCTACGATCCAACCGGCGGGCCTCGCGGGCGTCACTGCGCGCCCATTGGATCAGCAGCGCGATCAGCGCCACGACCATCGGGATCTCACCGGCCGCCCACGCCATCGCCCCGGCAGTGTGCTGGTCTGCCAGCAGGTCGGGCACGAACGGCAGGGCCAACGACCGGTAGAAGTCGCCGCCGATCACCGTATCCGAACTCATCAGGAAGATCCCGAAGAACGCGTGGAAGGGCATGGCCGCCAGCAGCAGGCCGAGCTTGCCCAGATAAGGCAACCGGCGGGGTGCCGGGTCGATACCGATGATGATCCAGTAATACACATAACCCATCAGCACGAAGTGCGTGTTCATCAGCAGATGCGCCCAGTGTGATGGTGCGGCGGCATCGTACAGGCCGGTGAAGTACATGACGTAGAACGACGCGATGTACATGCTCAGGGCCATCAACGGGTGCGTGGACATCCGCACGATCCAGGAATGGGTGAACGCTTGCAGCCACTCCCGCGATCCGGGCGGGTTGCCCGCCCCGGCAGGTGGCAGCGCTCGCAACGCCAGCGTCGCCGGGCCGCCGAGCACCAGCAGGATCGGGGCCAGCATCGACAGCAGCATGTGCACGCCCATGTGCACGCTGAACATGGCCATCGAGTACCGGCCGATGCCCGACGACGTGGCGATTAGGATGGTCGCGCAACCACCGAGCCAGGCGGCCGTGCGGCCGACGGGCCAGGCATCGCCGCGCAGCTTCAGCCGTCGCACGCCGACGAGGTAGGCGCCGGCCAGCACCAGTGCTATGACTCCCAACACGAGATCTGGACGCCAGTCCAGCAGCAGCCGCTCCAGGGTGGGCGGGCCGGCCAGGTTGTAGCCTAGCAGCACCTCGGTAAGGCTGGGCCGGGCGGCGATGCCGCCGGGCGGTGCGGTCTGGCTCAGCGCCACCGCTAGGCCGATCGTCGCAAACATGATCAGCAGTTCGATCCCGCCCAACCGCAGGATGGCCGCGCGATCGCCGCGATCGACCACCGCCGCTACCGCGCTGCGACGATGCTGCCAGCCGAGGACACCCAGCACCAGCAGCGCGGTCACCTTGCCCAGCACCAGCAGCCCATAGCTGGTGAGCAACTGGTCGGGGCTGACCCGGACCAGCGCGTTGATCACCCCGGAGGCGGCCATCACGATCCAGCAGACCAGCGCCAGCCGGGAGAACCGCTGGGTGGCGAGCCCGGCATGCTCACCCCAGCGGGTCAGGTGTGCCAGCAGGGCGATCAGGCCGCCGACCCACAGGGCTGCCGCGACCACGTGATAGAGCAGGCTGCTGGTGGCGATGTCGTGGGAGCCGCCTGCCGCAGAGTGCCCGGTCAGCGCCACCGGCATCAGCCCGACGACCGACAGCACGAACAGCCACATCACCGCACGCCAGGTCAGGGCGATCCAGCAGAACCCGGCGAGCACCAGGGCTATCCCCGCGGTGAGCGCCCAGGCCCCCGGCTGGGACAGCTCACTCATCAGTGTTGCCAGCAACTGGGGCTGCAGCACGTCGATCACCGGGCGGCCCACCGCGTTCGCGGCCAGCAGTGGGACCATCAGCGCCGAAGCCAGAGCCCAGATCAGGGCGGCGATCCGTGCCGTGCGCACGGCTGCATAGCCGCCGGTATCGAGATAGCCCGAGGCTTGCGGTGGCACCAGAAACGCCGCCAGCAGCAGCGACCCGACCGCGACCACCGCGGCGCACTCGGACAGCACCCGCACGGCTGGCGCCCCGACCCGAGTGAGCAGGCCGGGATCGGGCAATCCGAGCCCGGTGAGCCCGTCACCGCCGAGCACCATGACAAATCCAGCGCCGACCACCGTGGCCAGCAGCACTCCCACGGCAACCATCACACCGAACCGGGCGCGCGGTACCGCCGCATGGCGGACCGGTGCCTCGGCAGTCACCCCTCCACCCTAGGCAATCACCGCCGCAACCCACCCGCTCCCCCAGCTGTTCCCCAGCCCATTCAGCGGGCTCAACGGGGTTATCGGGCAGTCATTAGCCCCGTTGAGCCCGCTGAATGCGGTCCGACAGGTGCGGCTCGCTACTCTGCTCACAGGCGCTCACCCACGCTCCGGCCCCCGTAGCTCAGCCGGATAGAGCAAGCGACTTCTAATCGCTAGGCCGCAGGTTCGAGTCCTGCCGGGGGCGCAACACTGCTGTTCAGCGCTCGCGATCTGATCGACACAAGATCGGCCCACCCTTTAGCCGCCTCATGGCGCGGGCGCCAGCCGGTCGAGCGCCGCAGCCGCAGCAACCCCATTCGTCCCCTGCGACATGTAGACGTCCTGCGTCATCGAGACGCGCTCGTGCACCGCTCGGGCCGGCTCCGCTTGCTGCGCGCGGCCACGGCCTTCGGCCGTGCTCGCGCGGGCCGGCCCAGCGGGCGGCCGATAGTCGCCAAGTCGGCTGTTCATCGAGCGCTCCTCACAGCGTCGCGGAACAGGAGCCGTTGTGATGCCTTCCCCTTGGCGGTTTGATCACCCACGTCGCGCCGGATCGGCAAGGGCCAGCCTTGACCCGCTACATTACGGCGCGATCGGTGGAGCGCCGGAAATCGGAAATCGAGGAAGCCTAGACTACCCAGCGGATCGCGCCGGCACCACCGCGACTACCTCCCACGGTCGGGGGTCGGCTCGCGACCCCCGACCGTGTCTTGGACGGCGCTGTTTGGGATGGGCCGCTGCTGCGCTTCTCCTCATCGGTGGTTTCGGCTTCCCCGGCTTCCCACCCGGAACGGTGTGGCCGTCGACGACAGTCCGGCAGCCGTACGTGACCAACCCGTAGGTGTAGCCGGCTAGCACACTGGCGCGACGATGCGCAGCAGGTCGGCTACGCCTCCACCGCGGAACGGGCCGCAGGGATCGTCATCTCCGCCCGAGCTCGGCTCGACATCACCCCGTCAGTCATCCGCGGGTCTGCCGCCGTGCCGCGGTCCGGCGTGATGGGCTCCTCGGTGGGATACTCGACCAGGGCCAGGACCCGACTGGCCATGAAGCGAGCGGTGCGTACCGGCCGGCCGCTACGAGTGACCTCGGTGACCTCGACGACACCCCGGCCGTGAGTCGTCTCGACCCGCCGACCGGCGCGGGTGGCCCTGACCTCATAGGTACGAGTCGAACCCCCCGCGTCGATCACGATCTCTATCCAGTCGCCCTTCATGACTCGCCGCCCTTCGTACTGCCATTGTGTATGTGGAAAGAGGGTCCGGCCGGTGCACTGGTCGCCTCGCGGCGAGCGGCGCACCGCGGCTTCAGCCGAACGATCGTCCGCGGTGGCAGTGTGTAATAGGACCCGGGGACACAGACACCGGCCCGGACACTGGATACAACCGCTTGGCCGCCCAGGTATTCCCACCAGCCGCTAGTCGGCAAAGATTCTGAGCACCTGTCCGGTCCGCAGCACGGATGCGCACGACACCAGAGCGGCCATGGCGGCGCGGAACGCCCGCTCAGTCGTTTTATAAGTCACGAAGACAACGCGGGCCACTCCTGCTACCGAGTCGTGCTGCTCGACTACCCGCAGCGATATCCCGTGCGACCCCAACACCCCCGAGACCTCCGACAACACCCCTGGGGAGTCCGCCACGTCGAGCCGGAGATAATACGGGAAGCACATGTCATCGACGGATCCGATGGCCGCGGGAGACCCCACGGGGACCGTCCGGCTGGTACCGCTGATCCGGTTCTGGGCGGCGTCCACGACGTCACCGAGGATGGCAGATGCAGTGGGACGCCGCCCTGCACCCTGGCCGTAGAACATCAGCTCACCGACATCGCGACCGCGCACGAAAACAGCGTTGAACGCATCGTGCACGGAAGCGAGTGGATGGCTCAGTGGCACCAACGCGGGGAAGATCTGCGCCCGCACACACGGCACAAGTTGGCCGTGGTCCCAGCGAGCCTCTGCCACGGCGAGTGACTTGATTGCATACCCGAATCTGCTGGCGATCTCCAAGTCGGCGCGATCCATTCCCACGATGCCCTCGCGATGTACGGCAGAGAATGGTACGCAGTGGTTGAATGCAACCGAGGACAGAATTGCGAGCTTGGACGCCGAGTCGATACCCTCGACGTCGGCAGTGGGATCGGGTTCGGCGAGCCCCAGCGCCTGTGCCTGGGCGAGGGCAGCGTCGTAGTCCATGGACTCGCCGGCCATCCGAGAGAGCACATAGTTCGTCGTCCCGTTGAGAATGCCAGCAATGTTGGTCACCTCCTCACCGACCAGGGATTCGCGCAGCGGTCGCACGATAGGAACGCCCGCGACCGTGGCCGCCTCGAACAGCAGGTCGACTCCCGACTCGTGGGCCTGGGCGAACAGCTCAGGGCCCGACGAGGCGATCAATGCCTTATTCCCGGTGACGACGGACTTGCCGCTCCCCAGCGCGCGCAGCACGAGGTCACGGACCCCGTCCACGTCGCCGACGAGCTCGACCACGATGTCGATCTCGTCATCGTCGATCACCTCACCGGCGTCATCGGTCAGAGTTCGCGAACCGGCCGCCGGCGAACGTGGCTTGCTCAGGTCGGCGACGGCGATTCGGGTGAGTCTCAGGTCGATCCCGCTTGTCGCCGCGATAGCCGGTCGCCGTTCGTCGAGAACATCCACGAACTCCGACCCGATATTGCCGCATCCGATCATGCCGAGCGTGATACTCGTCGTCACTGAGAGTTCCTCTCCTGGTCATTCAGCAAGTCCGACGTGGCTGGCTGGAGCCTGCGCTGCTGGCCACCGGCGTGTACCTATCGTCTCAGTAGTCGTGGCCCGCGCGGACGGTTCCTGGGTCCGGTCATCCCAAGGCGACGGGCAGCGCCCGCCCGACCGCCGCCATCTCGGTCCTCGTCCGCTCGGACGACTAACCTCATCTCGATGAGCAGAGCGACGCCGCGCATCGTCTCGCTGTTGCCTTCGGCTACGGAGATCGTGTGTGCGCTCGGGTTGGAAGGATCACTGGTCGGCGTCACGCACGAATGCGATTACCCGCCGGCAATCGTCGGCAAGCCGCAGTTGACCGCGAGCCGCATCTCGCACCGGACGATGACGAGCGCCGAGGTCGACCACGCCGTCCGCTCGCAGCTCGACGGACACGGATCGATCTACGATCTCGACGATGCCCAGCTCCGTGCCCTCGAGCCGGATTTGATCCTGACGCAGGAGCTGTGCGAGGTCTGTGCCGTCAACTACCGGGCGGTCGAGCAGGCCGCACGGGTGTTCGCTGAGGACGGCAGGGACGTCAACGTTGTCTCGCTGGAGCCGAACACGATCGCAGACGTGCTCGCCAACATCCGCACTGTCGGCCAGCTGACCGGCACCGACGCGCGGGCCGAAGCGCTGGTCGCCGAGTTGGCAGCGCGACTCGACGCGTTGGCACTCGCGCTGGTCGATGTCAAGCGCCGCCCGCGAACAATGATCCTGGAATGGCTTGAGCCACCATTCGCGCCGGGCCACTGGGTCCCCGAGCAGATCGCAGCTGCCGGCGGTGATCACACGTTCGGCAGCTCAGGTGCGCCGTCGCGCACGACGACCGCCGAAGAGATTCGCACCTACGCGCCGGAAGTAATTGTGCTGGCTCCCTGCGGTTATTACGCGGAGGACACCCTGCGCGAGCTACCGCGGGCGCGGCTGCCGCAAGGCTGGCACGAACTGCCGGCGGTGCGGACGGGCAACGTGTGGGCGGTTGACGCGACCTCGTACTTCAGCCGACCGGGCCCACGCGTCGTCGAAGGGGCAGAGATTCTCACGCACATCATCCACCCGCAGCACTTCGGCGCGCCAGACGAACACCTGGCCGTGCGCGTATCACCAGCGTTGATGGCCTGTGAGGTTCAGGCCAAGGAGCGCAACTGACCACGCGGGTTCACCGGAGCGCACTAAAGTACGTGGCCATGGTTGCCGAGACGGTCAAGAGTCCCGGCCGGATGTTGATGGCGGTCCACGCCCATCCTGACGACGAGTCCACCAGCACCGGCGGGATCCTCGCCCATTACGCCCTGGGGGTGTGCAGACCATTGTGGCGACGTGCACCAACGGGGAGCTCGGCGACGGCCCCGACGGCGTGAAGCCCGGTGCCGACGGCCACCACACCCGCCAGGTGGCCAAGACCCGGCTGTCCGAACTCCGCACCGCGTGCCGGCACCTGAGTGTCAACCACCTCGAGCTGCTCGGTTACCACGACTCCGGCATCGCCGACTGGGACCACAGGCACCGACCCGGCCACATCCGTCCCGACCTGGCCGACTACTTCGGACTGCGGCTTACCTGTTCGATACCCTCGACGAGGCGCCAGCATCGTCACCTCCATTGCCCGAGTACAGCTGCCACCAGGAGGTATGGGGGTGAGATCGGATGCGGACTTCGATGCATACGGGCAGGCGTTTCTGCGCGATGTCTACGGCTCCTCCAAGGGCCGGGTGCGGCTGGAGGTGCTGGCCGCAGACCTGCTGGCCGGAATACCGCTGCTGGCTGCCGGCGGGCTAACCGTCTTAGACGCCGGTGGGGGTGCTGGGCAGCTGTCCATCCGGCTCGCCGCTCTAGGCAACCACGTGGTGTTGGCTGACCCGTCGCAGCAGATGCTCAACGAGGCAACGGCGGCTATCGAGCGGGCCGGCGTGGCCGACCGGATCACGCTCGTGCGCTCCGACATCGCGGGGCTATCGCAGATCATCGATGGGTCGTTCGGGGTTGTGCTGTGTCATGCGGTCCTGGAGTGGCTTGCCGACCCCCGTACCGCGGTGATGCGCTTGGCCCCTCTCCTGGACGCTGGCGGAACGTTGTCGTTGGCCTTCTACAACCGCAATGCCTCGGTTCTCAAAAGCATGCTCGAAGGTGAATTCGCGCAAGCTCTGAGGGAGGAGTCCGGGCAGGTGCAGGCGCGAGGCGGGGAAAGCGGAGTGGTGGCGTTGGCCGAACGCGACGTGCGCGAGTGGGTCCACCAGGCGGATCTGACGGTCTACGCCAAGGCAGGTATCCGCATCTTCCATGATCACTTGCGACCCGACAACCGGACCGCCGAATGGATGGACGACCTGCTCGTGGCCGAAAGACAGCTCCGTCAAGAAGAACCCTTCGCGTCACTCGGTCAACACATCCACCTGCTGTGTACATGCTCAACCGCGACGCAGGCGAGCCATAGACCTCGCCCGACGCGTCTGGACGTGACAGAGTCGACGTCGGGGTGAACGGTCACTCTGTTGTCGGGTTTACCCCACTCCATCAGCTACGGACCACCGGCTGGGCAGGGGCGGGTGACGCGGCGAGGATGGGGAGCATGAGCGAGAGGCCGGTAGCCGAAGAGACCATGCACGCTGCGGCCCCGTACCCCATGGC
>JBOHHF010000273.1:0-5656 GCA_050700495.1 Pseudonocardiaceae bacterium | reverse complement strand
GGGTGAAAGGGGTGCCAATAACCCCGCTGAGCCTGCTGAATGCGGGGAAGAGGGTTCAGTAGGTGATCGCTAGGGAAGGGTTGCTGAGGAGGGATCCGGCGGCGGCGAGAAACTCGGAGGCTTGTTGGCCGTCGACCACGCGGTGGTCGACGGACAGGGCTAGCTGGCAGACCTTGCGCACCACCACGGCACCGTCCACCACCCATGGCGTGTCCCGGATCGCACCGAGAGCGAGGATCGCCGACTCGCCAGGATTGAGGATCGGAGTGCCGGTGTCCACCCCGAAGACCCCGATGTTGGTGATGGTGATGGTGCCGCCGAGCATGTCCGCCGGCGGGGTGCGTCCGGCCCGCGCGGACGTCACCAGCTCGTCCAGCGCGACGGCGAGCTCGCGCAGCGACATCCGGTCGGCGTCACGGATCTTGGGCACCACCAGCCCGCGGGGGGTGGCGGCGGCGATCCCGAGGTGCACGTAGTCGAAGTAGACGATCTCGCCGGCCGCCTCGTCCCAGCTGGCGTTCGCCTCCGGGGTCCGCCGAAGCGCCAGGCACATCGCCCGGGCCGCGAACGCCAGTGGGGTCAGCTTCACGTCCCGGAACTCCGACACCACCTTGAGCCGGGCCTGCAGCTCGATCATCGGCGTGACGTCGACGGTGAGGAACACCGTGACGTGCGGCGCGGTGAAGGCCGAGGACACCACCGCCGCCGCGGTGGCCTTGCGCACCCCGCGGACCGGCTCCCGGCGCTGCCGGCCAGCAGCGGACCCAGCGGCTAATCCTGCGGCGATGCCGTTGCCGGCGAGCTGCGCGGCGAGCTGCACGTCATCCCGGGTGATCACCCCGCCGGCTCCCGAGCCGGGTACTGCCTGCAGGTCGACGCCGAGCTCCCTGGCCAGCTTACGCACCGGCGGCTTGGCCAGCGGGACCAGTCCCCGGGCCGCGCCAGCGGCGGCAACGGGCGCAACCCCAGCCGGCGTCTCGGACTCCTTGCGGCGTCGGCGGGTCACGGCACCGGTCCGCGGGCCGTAACCGACCAGGGTCGTGATCCGCCCGCCGGGCCCCTGCTCGCCGATCTGGTCGCCCATGGACGTCCCCGACACACCTGCGCCGGGGTCGACGTCGATCGCGATGAGCGGGCTGCCCACCTGCACGGTCACCCCTGGTTCGGCGCACAGCTCGCTGACCACCCCGGCGTAGGGACAGGGCAGCTCAACGGCCGCCTTGGCAGTCTCGATCTCGACGATGATCTGATTGACGGTGACGGTGTCCCCGGGCGCGACGTGCCAGGTCAGGATCTCCGCCTCGGTGAGTCCCTCGCCGGCGTCGGGCAGCAAGAAATGCTGGATGCGCGCCATGACGTCAGTACCCCATAACTTCAGAACGCGAGCGCGCGGTCGACGGTGTCGAGTACCCGGTCCAGGTCGAGCAGGCCACGCACAATCCTCGCACGGTTAACGGCGGACGGAGCGGTTTCGTCACACCGTACGGGCCTGGTGGCGATCCGGCGCACCGTCCTGTGGTCGCCTCGCCCCAGAGGGAAAGGTCGCAGAAGGAAAGGTCGCAGCTGGAGCGGCCGCGGTTGCGGCACCCACGGCGGCCCGAGTGGTAGCCCCCGGGGTGGCACGAGCGATGGGCTCGGTGGCCCCGAACAGGCCGTCCAGCACCTCCTTCGCCCGGTAGAGATCGGTGTTGATCTCGTCACGCAGCTGGGACAGCTGTTGCAGCTCATGCGCATTCACTCGCTCCCGCTGCTGGACGTTTTCGGTCGCGGTGGTGACCAGCCGATCCGCCTCGGCTCGGGCTTGCACCACCAGCTGCGCAGCCTCGACGCGCGCCGCCTTGCACACCTCGTCTGCGTCCCGCGCGGCTGCTTTGAACAGCCCGTCCGCCTCCTGTGCAACCGCCTTACGGATTGCGGCGGCCTCCTGCTCAGCCTGGCTGCGAACCTCCCGGGCCTCCTCCTCGGCCAGCATGAGAATCTTCTCCACTCGCGCACCGAAGGTGGACTCGAGCTGATGGAAACCGGGCTGGTCAGAACCGGACTGGTCAGATTCGGGCTGCGGAGCTTGCCGGCGCCGCCGGACCGCGAGCGATTCAGCTCGTCCTCGAGCATCGTGACCCGCTCCACAGCCACCGCAGCGGCGTCCTGCGCGGCGGACAGCTTCGGCACCGAGCGTCCGTAGCCGCTCGTCCACCTGCCGCTTGTCGTAACCCCGCAGGACGACGTCGAATGCGGCGTCCTTCAGGTCCTTGCGATCCACGCGATTCACTGATGCATCCCCCCAACGAGCAACAGTAGGCATTTTTGCACCTGACCGGCCCAATGACGACCACCCGCCCCCGGTTCACCAGAATCGCCCGCCGACTCGGCGCCCCGGCCCGGCTATCCTCGCCGCAGCGCCCGCGAGGGGACCGACCCGCAGGAGGCGAACGGTGAGCTATCAGGGGCCGCCCCGGCGGAACCGTTCCAGGCCAGCACCTCCACCACCCGGCGACTACATGCCTCCACAAAACCCCCGGGTTGCCCAGCCGCCGCCGAGCCAGGTGATCAAGCCGAACCAGCGCTGGCCCGTCCCGCGCCACCCCGCGCCACCACCAGCCCCGCCTCGACGCCGGCGCCCGGGCCGGCGGGTGGGCGTGATCCTCGGTGTGCTGCTGCTGGTGGTCGTCGGTATCGCCGGCTACGTCGATCAGGCACTGCGGCGGGTCGACGCGCTGGCTGACTACCCTGGACGGGTCGCTGACACCTCAGGCACCAACTGGCTGATCGTCGGATCGGACAGCCGCGCCGGCCTGACCCCTGACCAGGCCGCCCGGTTGACTACCGGCGACGAGGCCGCGGCCGGCGGCCAGCGCACCGACACCATCATGTTGATGCATATCCCCGCACTGACCAGCAACGGGACGCCGACGCTGGTCAGCCTCCCCCGGGATTCCTCGGTTCCGGTCCCCGGCCGGGGTCGCCTCAAGCTCAACACCACCTTCGCCCTCGGCGGGCCCACCCTGCTGGTGCAGACCGTGGAGACGGTCACCGGAGTGCAGGTAGATCACTATGCCGAGATCGGATTCGGTGGCTTCGCCCGCCTCGTCGACGACGTCGGCGGTGTGCAGCTGTGCCCCACCGAACCGATCTCCGACCCGTTGGCCGGGCTGGACATCTCGGCCGGCTGCCAGGTGCTCGACGGGCCGCAGGCGCTGGGCTACGTGCGGACCCGGCAGTCGCCGCGCGCCGACCTGGACCGGGTGGTGCGCCAGCGGGAGTTCCTCGGTGCGTTGATCGCCCGGGCGAGCAGCCCAGCCGTGCTGCTCAACCCGTTACGCGTCGGCCCCCTCGCGGTCGATGCCCCCGACACGATCGCCGTCGACGCCAGCGGCCACGTCTGGAACCTGGCCAGGCTCGGGTGGGCGATGCGCGCACTGTCCGGCGGCGACGCGGTGACCACCACGGTGCCGATCGCCGGCTTCAGCACGATGAGCGACGGCTCCGCCGGCGTGCTGTGGGACCGCGAGCGAGCCGGTCGGCTGTTCGACGCCCTGGCCCAGGACCGGCCAGTGCCCCGCTAGGACGCCGCAGCGCGCCATCACGGTTTGCGGCCGACGCCCCCGTAGAGCAGCGTGTTCATGTCGGCATGGTCGGAGGTGTCACCCGGTCCCGCAGGCCGCCAGAAAGCGCAGCCAACCAGCCCCGGTTCGATCAGCTCATATCCGGCGAACAACTGCAGCACCTCCTTCTGGCTGCGGGAATACACCGGTTCCGGGGTGTCGTTGTACAGCTGAACCGCCTTGGTCTGCCCAGCGGGTTTGCCGTCGGCCGTGACATGGGAGAGTGCCAGGTAGCTGCCAGGAACGAGCCTGTCCCGGTATCGAGCCAGCACATCCACCGGGTCCCAGGAATCCGGAACGAAATGCAGCAGCGCCACCATCAGCAGGCCGATCGGCTGATCGAAGTCCAGCAGGCGTTTGGTCTCCGGGTGGTCGAGAATGTCCTCGACGTCGCGCAGATTCGCCTGGATCGCCGCGACCCGGTCATTGCCCTCCAGTAACATTTCGCTGTGCGCTACCGCGACCGATTCCTTGTCGACATACACGATCCGGCACTCGGGATCAGCCCGCTGAGCGATCTCGTGCACATTGCCGACAGTCGGGATCCCAGAACCGATATCCAGGAACTGTCGAACTCCGGACTCAACCATGACGAGAACGGCTCTGCGCAGGAAAGACCGGTTGATCCGGACGGCGTCCCGTACCCCTGGCATGGCCTGTTCGATCTCCTTGCCCATTGCGCGGTCAGCCGCGAAATTGTGGGCGCCATCCAGCCAGTAGTCGTACACCCGAGCAGCACTGGGCACGATTTTGTCAACGCTTTGCGGCACCCAGTCAGGGTTCTCGGCCATCGGGCACGTCACCATCCTTGGTCGGTACGGAGCAGCTCAGGCGGTCACAGTTTGCGGCCGACGCCTCCATGCAGGAGCGTGTTCATCTTGGCGTTATCAGAGATGTCTCCCTCTCCCGAGGGCCGCCAGAGAGCGCTGCCCACCAGTCCCGGTTCCACCAGCTCGAATCCGGTGAACAAATGCAGCACTTCGTCGCGGCTGCGGAGGTACAGCGGTTCTTGGGTGTTCTTGTAGTGCTGTGCCGCCTCGGTCAGCCCATCGGGACCGTCATCGGCCATGACATGGGAGAGTGCCAGGTAGCTGCCGGGCGCGAGCTTGTCCCGGTATCGAGCCAGAATGCCCACCGGGTGCCAGGAATCCGGGACGAAATGCAGCAGCGACAGCATCAACAGACCGATCGGCTGATCGAAGTCCAGCAAGTGTTTGGTCTCCGGGTGATCGATGATCCCCTCGACGTCGCGCAGGTTCGCCTGGATCACCGCGGCCCGGTCGTTGCCCGCCAGCAGCAGTTCGCTGTGCGCGACCGCGACCGGTTCCTTGTCGACATACACGATCCGGCACTCAGGATCGGCTCGCTGGGCGATCTCGTGCACATTGCCGACGGTCGGGATACCAGAGCCGATGTCGAGGAACTGGCGGATTCCGGAGTCGACCATGGCGAGAACGGCTCTGCGCAGGAAGGACCGCTGGATACGGGCGGCGTCCCGCACCGCTGGCATGACATGTTCGATTTCGTTCGCCATTTTGCGATCGATCGCAAAGTTGCGGGCGCCATCCAGCCAGTAGTCGTACACCCGAGCCGCATTGGGCATGGTCACGTCAACGCCGTTCGGTATCCAGTCCGTGTTCTCAGCCATCGGGTACCTCACCATCGTCGGTCAGCCACGGAACAGCATAGGTGATCACGAAGATCATCGGCCACCGCACTGCAGCGCGATCATGGGTCTCGCCTCTGCCGTTGAGTGTCATGGTCCCGGTGTGCGAGGGTAGGTGGTATGGCAGCCGGTCCGAACGTGAGGAATACCGGCTTGCGGAGCGACCACGGCACCGCCCCGATCGTTCCCGGCCGGTTGCCGCAGCTCGGTCACACGATGTCGTTGCTGTTCAGGCGGTTTCAGTTCCTGTCGTCGCTGCGGTCGCACGGCGAGGTGGTGCGGATCTACCTCGGCCCGCTGCCCGTGTACGTGGTCACCAGCCCCGAGCTGGCTTGGCAGGTACTGGCCACCAACGCCGACAGCTTCGACAAAGGGATACTCTTCGACA
>JBOHHF010000272.1:0-4581 GCA_050700495.1 Pseudonocardiaceae bacterium | reverse complement strand
GTCGAACACTGTTCGACCGATGCCCGCTGACCGCTGTCGCCGGTGGTGCCTCAGGCCCGCAGCCCGACGCGTGCCGCGGTGATGGACCAGCAGGTGGAGCAGGTCGGCCAGAGCCACTCGATGTCGTCCACCGGTGCCCGCCTCAGTTGCTTTCCGCAGAATGTGCCGACCTGCTCGCCGTAAGGCAGGTACCGATCGCGGATCCCAGCCGCGTGGCGCTGGCCGTCGATGGGCAACCAGAAGAACGTGCGCGGTTCAGGAAAGATCGTGGCTTTCGGTGGATCGAATACGACGTCGGTGCGGCGCATGCTGGGCGGTTGCCAGCCGCGGTGGCCGGTGCCCCGGTTGGTGGCCACGGTGCTGTCTGGGCGACTGCGCCACGAGGTCAGCGTCATCGACTGCGGGTTCGCTGACCGCGCTCCGGTGTCGGAAGATCTCCACGAGGGTCTGCATTGTTCTGGGACACTGGACGGCACGCTCCGCATGGTCGTCGAGTTGTCGGGACGGGACATGCGCCGACGCAAGTTCATGCTGGGCTCCGCGTTCAGCGCGGCGGCCCTCTCCGAGCCTGCGCTGTTCGCCCTCACGGTGCCTCCCGCGGAGAGCACCGCCCGTGCCGGGGGCCGGCGTGTCGGTATGACCGACGTGGAGATCCTCACCGAGCAGGTCACCCAGCTGCGCCAGCTCCATCACCGCTACGGCTCGGGACGGCTGCGTGAGCAGGTGGTGTCGCTGCTGCACCGGGAGGCCGGCACCTATTCGGACAAGACCGGCAAGGCCCTGTTGACCGCCGTCGCGCAAGCCACGAAGTTGGCTGGTTTTACGGCGGCCGATGTGGGCCGGGCCGCGTTGGCGCAGCGCTATTTCATCCAGGGGCTGGATCTGGCGATGGCGGCGGGGGACCGGCTCTACGCCGCCGCCGTGCTCAGCGAGATGAGCCGCATGACACTGCAAACCGGATGGAACGCGCTCACCGAGCAGGACCGGCTCCGCAACGGCGCCAGGCGATGGCCCTGGCCCGGGCCGGGCTGGCCGTCACCCAGGGCACAGCGACCCCGGCGCTGGCCGCCGAGCTGCACGCGCTGGAAGCCCGCGGTCTTGCCCTGGTCGACGACGCCCGGGAGGCGCACCGTGCGGTGCTGGCAGCCCAACGGTCCTACGAGTCGCTGCGTCCGACGGCGAGCCCCCGTGGCTGGCCCTCTACACCGAGGCCGCGTTCGCCGCAGACCTCGGCAAGTGCCTGCGTGACCTCGGTGAGGCCGAGCAGGCCATCAAGCTGAGCGCCGTCGCGGTGCGTGACTACGAGCCCTGGCGGGTCCGAGCCCGCTGCTTCGCGCAGACCGACCTCGCCGGTGCCCACGACCGACTTCGACCTCCACGCCGGCTGTCAGCGTGTGGTTCACCAGTCCCGATAGCTCCGGATGCAGCGTCAGCTCGCCGCCGATGAACTGGACTATCGACACCCCAAGCGCGGCGGCCTAATCGATCATCCGGCGCCAATCACCCGTGCGACATCCACCCAACTGGACAGGGCCGCAGGCGGGCTGGAGTGCATCGAGCAGCCTTGCCGGACCATTAACGACCTCGCCCGCGCTCCTTATTCTTCTGGGCATCCAGGATCAGAACCGCAGAAGATACCTCTCATGTTGCCATCCCGAAGGAGTACTGATCCAGGCCAGCGAGTGTGCTTCCGTTAACGGACCATGTGCTGAGCAACGGGTGTTGACCTCACCGTTTCCGGTGAAGTAGAGTACTTTGCAATTTGCGCAACGCCGCCAGTCGGTTTGCTTTCTGAAGCCGGACAACGGTGGCTGCTGCTCCATCTCTATGCGGTAGGTTGAGGCAGATGGAGTGTGTCCCGCAGAGTTGTTCGGGCATACTCTTTCCTGCCATGAGGCGGAAGCTGGATGCTGCCAAAAATAAGTTGCTTTGCAGGTCAGACACCACTTGGGCAATATTTGACCAAAGGAGTCATCGGCAAATGCCGGGCGTGTTACATCGATGAACCAGTAGGTGTGGCTCACGTCCTGGTAGTGGTTGTGGTCCCACCAGTGGTGCACCGGGCAATGGCCATTTTTGCCTCCCGCGACAAACCATAAATTTTTGACAGCGCCGGCACCAACGAAAATTCCTGTCGGCGGCGGCATGAGCCTGTGCGGGTGTCGCCAGAACCGTGGCGCCGCCGAGAAGCGCGGCCCCTCCCACTCCTGCGAATGATTTCATTAAGCCGCGACGGCTGAGACCGCCGCTTCCTTGTGTGGTCATAGTGCCCTCCGGCCAGTTTGGTGAAGCATGTCGCTCAGAACTGGCCTTGTCATTCTGGTAACCTTGGTAAGGAGTGGAGGGAAACCCTAGTCGGACAGGTAGGGAAACCTTGGTCGCCATCGGGGATAGTCACCTGGATGATCAGGGGTTCTACTGATTGCCTTGGTGGATGGATTGCCATGATCGCCTGGGAAGCGGCAGGCAGAGGTCGCCGCGGGTGAGAGCAGCCCCCCGCCTTCGGCCGCTCGCATCGCCATTCACGGGTGCCGCAAACACCCGAGGGCGGCGTTGTGCAGCAGGCCGTTGGACGACAGTGCGGTGCCGCTGTCGTACCGGGGAACCCCGCCGAGGTCGGTGAATCGGCCGCCGGCCTGCTCCACCAGTACCTGCACGGCGGCCACGTCCCAGGGGTTGACGATCGGCTCGGCGGCCAAGTCGATCGCCCCCTCAGCGACCAGGCAGTGCTGCCAGAAGTCGCCGAAAGCCCGGTTCTCCCAACATGCGTCCACCAGCGTGAGGTAAGACGCCCGGCTGTGGTGTTCCACCCAGCTGCCCAGGTGGGTGGTGGACACGTAGGCATCGGCGAGATCGTTGACTCCGGACACCGCGATGGTTCGAGCGGCCCCATGTGCATCTCGAGTGTGGGCACCCGCTCCTTCTGCGGCCCACCAGCGCCGCCGCAGCGCCGGTGCGCTGATCACTCCCACCACTGGCCTGCCGTGCTCGACGAGCGCGATGAGGGTGGCCCAGACCGGCACACCGCGGAGGAAATTCTTCGTCCCGTCGATCGGGTCCAGCAACCACACCCGGCCGGCTTGCTCGCCGGTCGGACCGCCCCCCTCCTCGCCGAGGACCGCGTCCTGCGGCCGCTGTCGCATCAGCACCGCCCGTATGGCGTCCTCGACGGCCAGGTCGGCGTCGGTGACCGGGGTCCGGTCGGGCTTGCGGTCGATCTGCAGGTCCGCCCTACCCGCCCGGTCCAGTGTGATCGCGTCGGCCATGTCCGCGAGAGTCTGAGCCAGCACAAGGTCGCGGTCGTGATCGGTCACAAGAGGGATGTTGCCAGTTGCTCTAGCTCTAGGCTGAATGGCGTGACCACTGTGCTCCTTGTAGAGGACGACACCGCCATCGCCGAGCCGCTGTCCCGTGCCCTGCAGCGGGAAGGCCACGACGTGGTGGTGGTCGGTGACGGTCACACCGCGCTGGCCCGCGCTGTCCAGGAGGAGATCGACCTGCTGGTGCTCGACCTCGGCCTGCCTGGGATGGACGGCCTGGATGTCTGCCGCCGGTTGCGCCGGGTGCGCCCCGACGTCCCGGTGCTCATGCTCACCGCCCGAACCGACGAGGTGGACTTCGTCGTCGGGCTGGACGCGGGCGCCGACGACTACGTCGCCAAGCCGTTCCGGCTGGCCGAACTGTTAGCCAGGGTGCGGGCTCTGCTACGCCGCAGCGTGCCGGACGCCCTGCAGGTGGGCGGGGTACGGATGGACCTCGCCGGCCACCGGGTGCTCATCGAGGGCGCCGAGATCGGGCTGGCGAACAAGGAGTTCGAGCTGCTGCGAGTGCTGCTGTCCCGGCCAGGGCAGGTGGTCAGCCGTGAGGAGATCCTGCGCGAGGTGTGGAACGACCCGGAACTCAAGAGCTCCAAGACACTGGATATGCACATGTCCTGGCTGCGCCGCAAGATCGGCAGCAGCCGGATCGCCACCGTCCGGGGTGTCGGTTTCCGCTTCGACGCGACTTGAGGAAGTAGCGTGCGGTGGAAGATCCTGCAGTCCACGTTGATCGTCGTCGCGATCACCGGTCTGGTGCTGGGCGGCCCACTAGCCTTCGCCTGGTGGCGGCTGGTGGAGCATTTCGCCAGGACCGATCTGCAGACCCGGTTGGAGCAGGTGGTGATCCGGCTGGATCAGAGCTCACTCACCCGGACGCCGGCGGATCTGCACGCGGTCGAGCTGGTGTTGCCGCCCGACGGGCAGCTGGTGGTGGATTCACCATGGACCGGCCGGTTGGTGCTCGGCACCGATCCCGGGCCCGGTGCGTTGGTGGAGTCGCTGCCGCTGGGGCAGCGCGGCACCGCCCGGCTGGCCGTACCGGCGGATGCGATGTGGGGCGACCAGCTGCAAGCGGCCGCGCTGATCGGGCTGCTCATGGCGCTGTCGGTGGCAATCGGCGCAGCCGTCGCCACCGTGACCGCCCGGCGGCTGGCGGGGCCGCTGCGCGACGTCGCCGACCGGGCCGCCCGCCTCGGCGCGGGCGACTTCCGCTCCGCCCCCACCCGGCACGGGATCCCCGAGCTCGACCGCGTCTCCGAGG
>JBOHHF010000271.1:0-3449 GCA_050700495.1 Pseudonocardiaceae bacterium | reverse complement strand
CTGATCAACGATTCGATCGCGGCGGTCATGGCGCACACCCGTGGTGCACAGGACGGCGTTTTCCTGGTGTACGGCATGGGGTACAGCGGCGCCGAGCTTGGGCTGGTCCGTGCTGCCCAGGGGCAATACCAGGCTCTCGGCTACGAGAGCTCTGCGGCACCCGGTGGCAGTACGTTCGACGAGGAGGTGCTCACCTGGCTGATCCGGGTGTTGCGCAGGGACAGCGCAGTTCCCGACCCGTCAGAGTGGGACGAACTACGGTGGCGGCGGTTGCGCGAAGACGCGCAACGGATCAAGGAAGAACTGGGCGAACCGGGACAGCCGGTCTGCCATGCAGTGGTGCGCGACGATGCCGGCAACCAGGTGGCCGTCGACGTCAAGCGCGCTCGATTCGACACGCTCCTGCAAGTCTATGTGGAGCTGATGCTTGATCGTGCCCAGGTGTTGTACGCGCAGTCCGGGTTGACCTCGGCCGATGTCGGGACAGTCTTGTTGGTCGGTGCAAGCGCTCAGCCGGGGCAGGTCACCTCGCTGGTCGCCGGCCTTGGTCAACAGGTCGTGCCCGGGTCTCCGGAATATCTCGCCCGGGGTGCGGCCTGGCACGCAGAGCGGCTGGGCAGCGCCACTTCTGCCGGGCAAGGCGATCAGGTCGTGACGATCGCAGATGAGTCCGCCGACACTGAGTCGCATGGTATCGAGTCACATAGCGTCGAGGAGGCGCGCCGCCTCATCGACCAAGGTCGGCGCGACGAGGCAGCGAGCTTGTTGCGCAAGACGGTCGAGCAGGCGCGGCAGTTGCTTGAGGAGCTCGCCGCGCCGTCCTCCGCTGCACTGCCCAGGTTGCTGCTGCTGGCCCGATCGCTCCTGCAGCAAAAACGCTACGACACGGCCATCGGGGCGTCGCACCAGGCTTGGCAGGAGGAGCCCACCCGTCCTGGCGTGTTCGAGGCGATGATTGATATCCATTGTACGGCCGCTATGGCAGACCACGATGTTGCTCATTTCAGCGACGCTGACCGGTGGCTGCGGTGCGCGTACGGCCACGACCCCAGTAACACCCGCGTCCGGGGCTTCCTCGCCGAGCGGACGTACTTGCACGCTCGCGAACTCAGCCGGCTGGGAAGACACCGCGAAGCGTTCCAGATCCTGGAACAGAGTCTCGTGTGGGATCCAGATCATTCCGCTGCCCGCGAGCTCAGGCAGCGGTTGAGTCGTACCACCTCGGTGCGTTCGGTACGGTCGCGCGGCGCCACGGGAGGACGAGACGGGCCCTAGGCTCAACTGAGTGAAGCCTGCCGATCTCGCTGCGGCGCGGGACCGCACGATCCCCGACGTGCTGCCCGGGCCGGCCGACCCGCCGCTGCGGGTGCTGTTCTGCGGGATCAACCCTGGTCTGGTCTCCGCGGCCACCGGCCATCACTTCGCCCGGCCGGGCAACCGCTTCTGGCCGGTACTGCACGGCTCTGGATTCACTCCCCGCCGGCTGCGGCCCGATGAGCAGGATCTGTTGCCCTCGCTCGGGTTGGGGATCACCAATATCGCGCCTCGGGCCACCGCCCGGGCCGATGAGCTGAGCACGGCGGAGTTGGTGTCCGGCGGCGATCGGCTCCGGGACCTGGTGCGTGACCTGCGCCCGAGCGCCCTGGGCGTCGTCGGCATCACCGCCTACCGGGTGGCCTTCGCCATTCCCCGCGCCATCGTCGGCCCCCAGCCCCCGGTTGATTACCACAATCTGTCTCCAGAACGCAGTAATCCGACCGCTGATTACTGCAATCTGTCTCCAGAACGGCCGCCCGTCGACGGCGCGACCCTGGTGTGGGCGTTGCCCAACCCGAGCGGTCTGAACGCGCACTGGTCATTGGCCGCGATGGTGGCCGAGTTCGTCCGCTTCCGGCTGGCCGCTGCCGCGCCGCCTGACGCGCCCGACGTGTCCGGCTGATATGCCCGGTGTGTCGGGTTGGTGTGCCCGGTGTGTCCGATCCGTTCAAGACAGCGGGCGGCTACGGTCGTAGGGTCGCCCCTCATGAGTATCAACGCGAGACTGGATGCGATCGGGCTGGTGGTGGCCGACATGGCCGCCTCGCTGGCGTTCTACCGGCGCCTGGGGCTGGACATCCCGGCCGACGCTGACGCCGCACCGCACGTGGAGGTCGCATTGCCAGGCGGCCTGCGGCTGCTCTGGGATACCGAGGACACCATCCGATCCTTCGCTCCGGACTGGACCGCACCCAAGGGTGGCAACCGCACCAGCCTGGCGTTCCGGATGCCCGGTCCAGCAGCGGTGGATTCCGCTTACACCGAGCTGACCGCGGCCGGCTACCAGGGCGAGCACCCTCCGTGGGACGCCTTCTGGGGCCAGCGCTACGCCGTGGTGCACGATCCAGACGGCCTCACCGTCGACCTGTTCGCCCCGCTCCCCGACGTGTCCGGTTGACGTGCCCGGTGTGTCGGGCTGACGTGCCCGGTGTGTCCGGCTCAGCCCACCCGGACCAAGTGACTCAGCGGCACCCCAGCCAGTGCGCGCACCTTGCGCGCCAGATGTGCCTGGTCCGCGTACCTGGCGCGCGCTGTGATGGTGGCGAAGGGCACCCCCCGTCTGGCCAGCCGCAACGCCATCCGGAACCGCAGGATCCGGCGCAGCATCGAGGGGCCGTAGCCGAATGCGTCCCGGCACCGCCGGTGCAGCATCCGGTCGGTCAGCCCAGCGCGTCCGCCGTCGCCGCCACGCTGGATCCGACCCGCAGAACTCGCCGTGCAAAGCCGAGTTGAAGGTTCTGCTGCAGTACCAGGTGTGCGACGAGCGCGGTGAGTTCATTGCGCGCCTGGACATGGCGTATCCGCTGTTGAAGCTGGCCATCGAGTACGGACGGCCGGGGCCACCTCACCGCATGGCAGCAGCAGGCGGATGCCCGCCGCCTCAACCGCCTGGACGCCTGCGGCTGGTCCGTCCTCCGCTTCACCCCCCAGACGTCCTGCGCACCCCAGACGCCATGGCCGCCCAAGTCCGGGAGGCCATCGCCCGCCGCTCCCGGGGACGTGCCTAGGCGACCCTGGTCGCTAGGGGTTTGACCGGGCGGCGATCTGTGCGGCTCAGCCAGAAAAGCCTGGTAGGTGCGGTGTCTCTCGGCGCGGTTGGGCGTGAGGTGGCCGCCTTGCCGGTAACCGCGAGCTGCCTTGCCCGGCAGGCGCACCGGCGGCACCGCTCGCCACAAGCCGGTGGCGTGTAAGTACATGTGAACGAGGTCGGCGGCGGAGCTTGCCTTGGGCCGCCGAGGTGTCGGCCAGCCAGCGTCAGGTCATCCGTCACACGCAACAGACCTGTGGCGGGTCGCGCAGCGCGGTGCGGACTGCGGCGGCAACGTCGATCTCGCGGCAGTGCCGGAGTGCGTTGGGCTCGGGTGGGTGGATCCAGGTGATCGGCCCGCGGGGGGTCATGGTGGGTGGCAGGA
>JBOHHF010000270.1:0-12017 GCA_050700495.1 Pseudonocardiaceae bacterium | reverse complement strand
GTAAACACCCACGTCGCGCAGTCGGCGATTTCAGGGTCGACACTCGACCCGCCGGTGGGTATTAGAAGTCGAATTCGCCGTTCTTCACGCCTGAGACGAAGTCGGCCCACCCCTGCCCATCGAACGTGAGTGGCTCACGAGTGCGGTCCTTGCTGTCCCGCACTACGGCGCCACCATTGGGCAGGGGCGCCACCTCCACACATCCCCCCTTGCTGCACCGGGTGCTCGTCCGGAACAGCAGCGTGGGGTGGTACGCAACGGTCACTGAACTTTCCTTTTCTCTAGTCGTCATCCTGCAGGATTTCGTCCACGAGCGCGGCGGACCGTTCTGGACTCATACACCGATCAACCAATGCGTCGAACAATCGCTCATAGACCGCTACATCGTTCTCCTTCTCGAGGTAGAGGTCACCCACATGGCCCTCGATGTACACGAGATTGTTATCGTCGGAGTCGGCGAAAGCCAGCACCACGAAGGAACCGGCCACCGAATGGTGTGCCCCGATGCTGAACGGAAGTACCTGGACAGTGATGTTCGGCCGCTGCGAGTCGTCGAGCAGCCGTTCCAGTTGCCCGCGCATCACCCGCTTACCGCCCACCGGACGGTACAGCACCGCTTCGTCGAGTACCGTGTGGACGGTCAACGGCTCCTCGTCGGCGTAGAGCCGTCGCTGCCGTCGCATCCGGAGTTCGACGAGGCGATCAGTGGCCTCCTCGTCAGCAGTGGAAAGCGTGTTCAGAATGGCGCGGGCGTATTCCTCGGTTTGCAGCAGGCCGTGCAGGACGATCGCCTCGAAGCTGCGCACCACGCTGGCGTCCTGCTCCAGCGCGACGTAGTGGCTGAGGTTGTCAGGCAGCAGCGGGTCTTCCGGGTCCGGGGCCAGCACGTCGGAGAAGTCGCTCCACCAACCCTGGCGCTGGCCGTCCCAGACCCAACGCATCAGCCGTTCTCGGTAGGCCTGGTCGGTGACCCCGTACCGGTCAAGCAGATCGCGCACGTCCCGGCTGTAGGGGATGCCCTTGCCAGTCTCCAGCCTGCTGACCTTGGAGACCGAGCACTCGAGTTCCTTGGACACCTCTTCGATGGTGAATCCAGCCCGGTCGCGCAGTGTGCGAAGCTCAGCACCGAGCCTGCGCCGCGGCACCGCCGGTCCGCGTCCTGGAGACATCACCAGCCTCCGCCGCCATCGCCTGTTTGAGCGGGATGTCCAACTACCCACAGACTCCAAAACCGACACGCTACGCCTCTCCGGTGAATCTCCTCAACCTAGACCCTCATGCAATTGCATGAGCAGCTTGCGTGATGCACGCTACAACTCACGTGAGAACGTCAGTTCGATCGGATCGCCGCACACCGCACCTGAGGCGGACCGGCAACTGACCGCCCACCGCGCCACGCAACCACTGCGACCCGAGCGACCCTCGAACTGCAGTGCATCCACAGCACCGATGAGGAAAGG
The DNA here is from genome assembly GCA_050700495.1 of Pseudonocardiaceae bacterium. Taxonomy (GTDB): domain Bacteria; phylum Actinomycetota; class Actinomycetes; order Mycobacteriales; family Pseudonocardiaceae. Next base: position 10,557 of record JBOHHF010000270.1, on the reverse strand, counting down.
GGCAGACAATCATGTCGAAGTCTCACCGGAGCGCGACCCGCTTCCCCAGAGCTCGGCCAGTAGGCCGTGGGCAGGGAGCGAGACGTCGTGGCGGAACACACCGCAGGGCACGATGACCATCCAGGTACTGGGCGCGTTACTGCTCCTATGCCTGGGACTGCTGCTCGGAGCGTCCTGGACCATCCAGGCCGTCCAACCCAAGCTTCGCCGGCAGGCCGTGGAGCGTCGCAGGCTCAATGAGGAGTGGTCGGCGGTCCGCACCGCTCGCCGGCAGCGGGAAAAATGCCCACGCTGCGCAGGACCACTGTCCGAATAGGACTGGTACTCCTTATCGACGATCGTGCAGGAATGACCCGACGACTGAAGACCTGGGGGGCCGGGGGCCACATGGATGCTTGTCGGTGCTCGCAGGACCAGCGCGAGCGCCACAAGCATCCATGTGCGGAGATACAGACCACGGAGGTCAGACGGCACGCCGGCCGGACAGTGCGCGGCCCAGGGTGAGCTCGTCGGCGAACTCCAGGTCACCGCCCATCGGCAGGCCGGAGGCGAGCCGGGTCACCGACAGACCGGGGAAGTCCCGCATCATCCGCGCCAGATAGGTGGCGGTGGCCTCGCCCTCGGTGTTCGGATCGGTCGCGATGATCACTTCGGTGATCTCGTCGGCACCTACCCGGATGAGCAACTCACGGATCCGAAGCTGGTCCGGGCCGACGCCGGACAGTGGATCAAGCGCTCCCCCCAGCACATGGTAGCGACCGGTGAATTCACGGGTGCGCTCCACTGCAAGCACGTCCTTGGGTTCCTCGACCACACAGACCACCGTCGGATCGCGTCGCGGGTCGGAGCAGATCCGGCAGGTCTCCTTCTCCGAGACCGTGCCACAGACGGCACAGAACACCACGCCGTCCTTGACCCGCTGCAGTGCCTGCTGCAGCCGGGTCACGTCAGCCGAATCGGCGGCCAGCAAGTAGAAGGCCATCCGTTGCGCGCTCTTGGGCCCGACGCCGGGCAGCCGCCCCAACTCGTCGATAAGGTCCTGGACGACGCCCTCGTACACGGTCATGAGTCATACGCCGGGCAGGCCAAGACCCCCGCCGGGCCCACCGAGCGCGCTGGCCAGCGGACCCATCTTCTGCTGGGTGAGGTCCTGCAGGGCGCGGTGGGCGTCGACCATAGCCCCCACGACGAGATCCTGCAGGGTCTCCACGTCGTCGGGATCGACCACCTTGGGATCGATGGTCACGCTCAGGACCTCGCCGGAGCCGGCCAGCGTGACCACGACCAGGTCACCACCGGCCTGTCCGGTGACCTCGGCCTCAGCGAGTTCCGCCTGCGCGCTCATCAGCTGCTGCTGCATCTTCTGGGCCTGCTGCAGAATCATGTTCATGTCAGGCGCTCCACCGGGTTGCACCGCGGCTCCTCTCGTCGAGTCCGGGTCCGCTGAGGCACAGCGCGCGGCCCGGGTGGCCCAATGTGGCCATGTCACAGCGTAGCTACGTCTGCGCCGGAGAAACCGGTGCAGTCAAGCCATGTTTGGCCGTAGCGTAAAGGGTGTGCAGCTCACTGGGGCGGAGCGCATCCATCGCGATGCTGTGCAGCGGCTACGAGCCAGTTACCGGGCGATCCCACCGGGATCGCCGGTCCGGCTGGCCAAGCGAACGTCGAACCTGTTCCGGGCCCGTGCCGCGACGGGCAGCCCAGGCCTGGACGTCTCGGGCCTGACCGGGGTGCTGGATGTCGACCCGACCACCCGTACCGCTGACGTCGCGGGCATGTGCACCTACGAAAACCTCGTCGCCGCAACCTTGCCGCACGGGCTCAGCCCGCTGGTCGTCCCGCAGCTCAGGACGATCACCCTGGGCGGTGCGGTCAGCGGGCTGGGCATCGAGGCGGCGTCGTTCCGCAACGGCCTGCCGCACGAGTCGGTCCTGGAGCTCGACGTGCTCACCGGCGCCGGGGACATCGTCACGGCCACCCCGGGTGACGAGCTGTTCGCCGGGTTTCCGAACTCCTACGGCACGCTGGGCTACGCCACCCGGCTGCGCATCGAGCTGGAACCGGTGCGCTCGCACGTCGCGCTGCGGCACGTCCGGTTCGACGAGCTCGACGAGCTGTGCACCGGGGTGGCGCGGGTCATGGCGACCCGGCAGTGGGACGGCGAGGACGTCGACTACCTCGACGGCGTGATGTTCTCCCCCACCGAGTCCTACCTGACATTGGGCCGGCGCACCGAGCACGGGGGCGCGGCTAGTGACTACACCGGGGCGCAGATCTACTACCGCTCGATCCAGCAGCGCCAGCACGACATCTTGCGCACCCACGATTACCTGTGGCGCTGGGACACCGACTGGTTCTGGTGCTCGGGGGCCTTCGGCGTCCAACACCCGGTGATCCGGCGACTCTGGCCGGCCCGGCTGCGCCGCAGCGACTTCTACTGGAAGTTGGTCGCGCTGGACCAGCGGCTCGACCTATCCAACCGGATCGAGGCATGGCGCGGTCGCCCGCGCCAGGAACGCGTGATCCAGGACGTCGAGATACCCCTCGAGCGCACTGCGGAGTTCCTGCGCTGGTTCGTCGCCCACGTCGGCATCAAGCCGGTGTGGCTGTGCCCGCTGCGGCTGCGTGGCGAGCGCGACTGGCCGTTGTACCCCCTGGAGCCCGGCCGCGACTACGTCAACGTCGGTTTCTGGTCGGCTGTGCCGATCGCCCCCGGCGGATCCGGCAGCGACACCAACCGGGCCATCGAGCACCAGGTGGACGCGGTGGGCGGGCACAAGTCGTTGTACTCGGACTCCTTCTACCAGCGAGAGGAATTCGACATCCGATACGGCGGCGAGCACTACGCGAGGCTCAAACAACGCTACGACCCGGAACAGCGACTCCTGGACCTCTACGCGAAGGCGGTGCGACGCAGATGACGACCTTCCGGCGCCCTGTTCCGACGACTGCCACGGCGACACTGTCGCTGGCGGCGATCGTGGAACTGCTCACCGACGGCCGGTTCCCGGTCCGGTTCACCGCCTACGACGGCAGCGCCACCGGTCCGCCCGACTCCGAGATCAGCGTGCATCTGGCCACCCCGCGCGGCGCCACCTACCTGTTCACCGCGCCGGGCGACCTCGGCATGGCACGGGCCTACATCGCCGGTGATCTGCGCGCCTCCGGAGTGCATCCCGGAGACCCGTACCAGGCGATGCGGCTGATGGCCGACGAGCTGCACTTCCGGCGCCCGACCATCGCCGAACTGGCGTTGATCACCCGTTCGCTGGGCTGGGAGTTGCTGCGGCCGGTGCCGCCGCCACCTCAGGAGTCGCGGCCCCGGTGGCGGCGGGTGGTCGAAGGGCTGGCGCACTCCCGGTATCGCGACTCCGAGGCGGTGCACCACCATTACGATGTCTCCAACCGCTTCTACGAGCTGGTGCTCGGTTCGTCGATGACATACACCTGCGCCGTCTTCGACCATCCGGAAGCGAGCCTGGAACAGGCCCAGGAGCGCAAGCACGAACTGATCGCCGACAAGCTGGGGCTGCAGGCCGGGATGCGACTGCTCGACGTCGGCTGCGGCTGGGGCGGCATGGTGCGCTACGCGGCTCGCCGCGGTGTCCGGGCGCTGGGTGTCACGCTGTCGGCGGAGCAGGCCTGCTGGGCGCAACAGGCCATCGCCCGGGAGGGGCTGACCGAGCTCGCCGAAGTGCGCCACCTGGACTACCGGGACGCCCCCGGCCGCGACTACGACGCAGTGGCCTCGATCGGGCTCACCGAACACGTCGGGGTGCACTCCTACCCGTCCTACTTCGGGCTGCTGCTGGCGAAGCTGCGCCCAGGGGGACGGCTGCTCAACCACTGCATCACCCACCCGGACAATCGGGCCCGACCCCAGACCGACGCGTTCACCGACCGCTACGTGTTTCCCGACGGGGAGCTGGCCGGCGCCGGCAAGATCATCGCAGAGGCGCAGAACGCCGGCTTCGAGCTACGCCACGTGGAAAGCCTGCGGGAGCACTAAGCATTGACTCTCAAGGGGTGGTGCGCCAACCTCGCCACGAACTGGGACGAATGCGTGGCCGAGGTCGGCGAGGCCACCGCCCGAGTGTGGGGCCTGTACATGAGCTCTTCTCGATTGTCCTTCGAACGCAACGGGATCGAGCTGCACCAGATCCTGGTGGTACGCCCGGACGCCACCGGCAACGCCCACGTGCCGCTGCGCCCATGGTGGCATTAGCCCGCTTATGCGGCCCAAGCAACCTGCCCACGACCGTTTCAAGATCGAATACAGGGTTCGGGTGATCTCCCGTCTCGGAATTCGTCTGCTCCCATGTTCCCGAGCTCAACACCAGGGTTGTCGGGCCGGTCGCGGGCAACTCTGGTGTTGAGCTCGGTGGCCTGGGACGAATGGGGCTGAATGTTGGGGCGACACAACTGCGGCAGGGGTACGGGCCCGGAGGTGACGAACGACTCAACGACGCTGCCGTAGCGTTGGGCTGACCAACATCTCAGGAGCATAGATATCCAATGCCCGTCACCGACGACGTCATAAATTCTAGGGACTTGTTATTTTCCCCAACGCCATCCAAACTTCGGCCACGCCCTATGGTCCTCCAGCAACTGCCGCCACAAGGCGTCTGAGCGCTGACCCAAAGCAAAGCTCAAAGCCCGATTCACGGTGCATTGAGGCCGTCTACGCCAGAGCCGCCATGTCCACCTCGTCCACCCGCAGTACTGGCATTGGCCCCGTTTATTTACCTCGTGCTGCCTGAGCAACATCACCGCGCCCGCAAGTAACCGCACCGTCTGCCCTTCAAGTACCGCTGGCGAGATCGACTCCTTTCTTCTGAGTTGGCCAGCTAGCTCCTCAAGCCGTTCGAGCATCAGTCGGTGCCGGGTCTGCCAAACGTTACTCACTGCTCCCGATAGGGCTCTACGTATGCGCAGGAAGGGCCAGCGGTCCTTTGGCAACGACCTCTCCCTCTATGACCGATCCACCCGTCTCATTGGCTCGGCGTTGCAGCCGCTTACCGACGGTAATCAGCCTGTCGGCGTAGTGCGCCTGTTCGGCTGCGCTGGCGCTTCCGTCCATAATGCGCATAGCCAGCGGCGCCATAGCAGTGTTGATCCGGGCTAGCTCAGCGAGTAGCTCTCGGTCCTCGCGGATCATGGCTGAACCTGCTTGGCAGCCGCAGTTCCGCGTTCGGGTGTTCCACTGTCGTTCACGCCGGCAGCCCGCTCATCTCCATGTTTTGCGAACGCCCCGGCGAGTATCTGTTTCAGTAAGTCGGCCTCCTCAACCACGAAGGCTGCCGGTTCACCTTGCGGGTAAGCCACGAGCAGGTAGCTGCCCCTATTCATGACCGCTACCAGCATGGTCGCAGGGCAGGGCACATCCGACCGGATACTACTCTCGATGACTGATGGTACTTCCTGGTCCTTGCGCTGCTTCGTGATAGCACTGTCACAAAGGCCGTCCGAGTGCTGGTCGCCCTCATATTCCACGTGCTCAGCTCCCCCGCGCCAATTTGCTCGACTTGGAAAGCACCAGGACGGGTGAGGTGCCTTTACGTGAGGGGCGGAGTGCGGGGAGTTCGGCCCTGATCTCACGACCCGCACCCGTCCTGGTGCCATGCCGATCACCATGCCCGCGTCTTCGACCGCAGCCCATCCCCGGTCGGCGTAATCTGTGGGTACAGATCTTCCCGCCGAGCGGGGGAAGGTTGCCCTCACCTGCAGTGTCGCGATCGGAGTACCGTCTAGCCACCAACGGAGCAGGCCAAGAGAATCGTAGGGGTGGGAGAAACCACGTGCAGTACAAGGCACGCAGCCTCAGGCAGGAGCAGGTCTGGCTCTCGGCTGATCTTCGGAGCGAAGGCAAGACCTGGGTTGAGGTAGCCACGGTCTTCCGGATGAAGTACCGCGTCAATCCCCGGGTAGCGTTCCGGTTGGCACATACTTGGAGCCAACGGCAAGCCGCCGAGGAATGGAACCATCACTGGCCGGACGAACCGAAGACTCTCAAGAGTTTCTCGTATTGGGAAACCTGGCCCAGCGTTACCGGTCATGAGCCATCGCTCGGCGTTCTCGGCAAGCTGGCGCAGCTGTACGAATGCAGTGTCAGCGACCTCGTGGTGGATCAGCCCGATTACCGGCACGTTGACAGCGCGCGCCACACGTTGGCGACGACCAGTGAGATTGCGGTCACAGATCAGATAGAATCAGTGTTTGCGGATCTTTTCGGGCAAGCAAACAGCGACGACAAATCTGCACTATCGCCGTTCATCCTGTCACGAGGCGCCACATTGTTGGCACACAGGCTGGAAGAGGCCAACTTCATTGAATTGAAACAGGTGATCGTCATGTGGATGCAAGCACTCGGCTCTGCCGCGAGCCGCCGCGAGGTGCTGTCTAAACTCAGCGCAGCATTTGCGCTGGCAGCCGCTGCACCATTGCTCGATGTGTTTGACCCAGACGAGCATGAACGGGTAGCCCAGGTGATACAGGACCCGTCGACCTTTGACGAGACAACGCTCCGCTACTGCGAAAGTATGGTCGGCAATCTTCGTCGGCAAGGTGACGTACTTGGCCCGCAACTCACGCTGCACAGTGCCATGGGGTACCGGGATCTCGCGCATCGACTCGCTAAGACAGCGCCACTCCAGTTTCAGCAGCGCGCACTGTCGGCCTATGCCGAACTGACCCAGCTCGTTGGCTGGCTGTGCTTCAATATGGGTGACTACCGCAGCGCTCAGCACTACTATGACGATGCCCGCAGTGCGGCCCACGACGACCACAACGTTGAACTGGCTACATACATCTTATGCACCATGAGCCATCTGGCCACGTGGCAGGGCAGGGCCAGAGTCGGCCTTGACCATGCGATCGTCGCGCAAGCCTGGGCCTCGCAGACCGGCAACCCACGAGCTGAGGCTTATGCTGCGGACGTGGCGGCGCGCGCCTTTGCGGCCGACTGCCAAGCCGATGCTTGCCGCAAGACGCTCGACACCGAACAAGCTGCGGTTGCCAAGATCACGGGCGACGTTGCCGATCCACCCTGGTGGTACTTCTACGACGAGTCGTTTTTCTGGGCCACGACAAGCAGTTGCTCCTTGCGGCTGCGTGATCCGGAGCGGGCTCTAGAAACGGTCTCGAAGTCGCTCGCTACCACGGACCCGATCAATGTTCACAATTATGCATTTACCTTGCTCTTTCAAAGCGAAGCCTTTGTACAGCAAGGCCATATTGCCGAAGCCAGCCAAACCATCGGCGAGGTTGCCATGCTCACCGCTTCCAACAGGTCGCAGCGCATCGGCCAACGCATTGCTGAACTGCGGATGGAGCTGATGCCGTGGCAGCGGAGCAAGCCGGTCCGTGAACTTGACGAGCTGTTGACGGCCTACCCTCCGTCGTCGCGCCGCAGCGGCAGCACATAGAGCGCGTACTCCGAGAAGTACGAACCAGACTTGCCGGGTATCTTGCCTACCGGTTGCCAGCCCCACCCCTCATAGATAGCCCGAGCGGCGTCGGCCTGAGGTCCGGTCGCCAGCGTGGCCCGCTGCTCCTGCCGTTGGGCAAGCACCGTGTCATTCAGTAGTCGGCCAATACTTTCCCCTTGCCAGGCACGGCGTACTTCGATCTCAGCTAATGCAAAGGTGCGGGTGCCATCCTCACCGGTAAAGCCTTCGGTCTGTGCTGGGGTCAGACCGTCCCACCAGGACGTGCCTGCTGACAGGGCGTAGCCGAAGACGAAGCCGACGATCCGTGTACCGTCCCGCGCGGTAAGCAGGCCATAGCGGGGGCGGTCGAGCGCCTTCGTGGCGCGCGTGCGGAAAGCAGCGGTTTTCTCGCCGTCCGGCTCTACGTCGTATGCGTCGGCGTAGACGTCACACAGCGCGTCCATGAGGTTGGCTGCGTCGGCGCTGTCATGGTGGGTGAGAGTCAGGTCGTCCGTGGGCAGCATGGTGTGAGCCTACGGTTCACCATGACCCCCGGAGGTCAGCGAATCGAGCTGATCAGCTCATAAAGCTCGGCCCCACCGTTAGGGCGCCGTTACCGTTCGTCGATGCGGCGGGCGCCGAGCTGCTCGGTGAGCAACGCCAGCGCGACTTCCTCCGGGTCCCGACGGCTGGAGTGCTCCCTGTTCATACCGGCGGTCTCGGCGGGCATCGCCTCGTCGTCGTCCACCGGGGGTACCGAACCGGGGTCCCCGGCGTCCAGTGGTTCGGGCGGTAGGGGGATACCGTCGTCCGGGGGTTGCTGCGTCGCCGGGCGCCGACTGGGACGAACTGGTGGCCACCACCCGAGAACGGACCCGCTCCTAAGGCCAGACCTTGGGTCAGTTCGTCGAAAGCTCGCTGCGTCGCAAGCTGGCGGTAACCGAACGCCGCAGTCCTCGACCGGCGGTACCGGTCTACCGCGGCGGTACTGGTCCACGTCCCGGGCTCGACCTCACCTCGAATCGTGCTCTGATCGAGGCGCTCGACGAAGGCCTCGAACTCGACGCCCGACGGTGACGATGTACCTACTTGGATGTCAGCGTCGTACTCGCCGCACAGCGCGACGACCATCCGCACTATCCATCGGTTCGGCCGTGGTTCGATGCTCTTCTTGCTAGTGCGGATCAATTCACGGTGCCGGTGACCGTGTGGGCTTCTTTCCTCCGTCTCGCCACCAACAGGCGGATCTTCCCAGTCCCACCCCATTGCCTGATGCATTTGCGTTCCTCGAGGCCACCTGCGCCCAGCTCCACACCTGCCAACCCACCCGGATGAGCGCCATCTCGCCTTACTCAGGCGGTGCTGCGAGGAAGCTGACGCAATGGGGGACCTAGTTCCAGATGCGGTCATCGCGGCGATGGCCCTGGAGTATGGCTGCAAAAGCTAGCGCGAACAGCGAACCGCATGCCGAAACCCATTGCGCGACGTTACCCCACACCAGACCCATCGGCTCCTCACGTCCGTTGCAGAGAGCTCCCGACCGTTGATCCCAGCATCACAGGTCACACCGACGTTACCTGCCCATAGCGGACCGAGCGATCGTGCCGCCTCAGGCCAGCTCGGCGAGGACTCCGGACAGGCGATGGCGCAGGTCCACGCCGTGGTCATCAAGGCCGTATCCGGGAGGCACGGTCTGCATGAGCACCCGAAGGTGGGTGGCCAGGCGCGCCGATCGGATCTGCCCGGTAAGGCTGATCGCTTCGTCTGCCATCTGGTGCCCGATACGCTGTTCGCCTTCCAGGTAGAGCAGCGTAGCCAGCCTGGCCGCCGTGATGGCCTTACTGCGGGCTCGATTTGGCGGGAATTGCCGAAAGGTAGTGGTGAGGAGTTCTATTAAAGTTATTCGGCGCGTCGCCTGCCCGGGGACGTCAGCACCCCCGAGGACCAGATCACACATCGCGTTGGCGAGGTCTCCTTCGAGTTGGGCCGGAGTGAAGTAGTGGATCCAGGACGGATCATCCGCGATCGAGTCGGGCTGGTAGGTGTCGGTGGCAGCACCGATGTACCGGCGGCACTGGGCAGCATCTCCCTTTCCTGCGTAGCCAAAAGCTTTCACGGTGTGCAGCATTGCGATAGCGTTGGGGGTAAACACCTCGGTCGCGGTGGACGCGAGCTGGGTGAGTTCCAACCCACCCGCCCAGTTACCGGTGTGGATTTCCTGGCGGGCTAAACCACACGCCACGAATGCCCGCAAACCAAGATCACCGGACTCGTGGGCCGCGTTCAAACCGACCAGGAACAGCTGCCGCGCGGCTGCATGATGGCTGCAATCGAACGTCACCCAACCGGCCAGGTCCGCGAGGAGCGCGACCGCCGCCTCAAGGTCCAGACGCACCGCGGGAGTGCAGGACGCGCGTTTGAGCATGGCGGTGGCCGACCGCAGCGCAGCCAGCGCGTGGGGCCGCACCACTGCACCGCCCGCGTGGCGCTCCCAGCCCCCCAATACCTCAACAGCGTCGCGCAGATGTCGTACGTCTCCAGCCCGAATCCGGGTCGGTACCTGCGGCTGGTCGGCTGCCGCGATGATCCTTGCGACCGGCTGGTCGAGGCCGGCGCCGAAGGCGATCGCGGCGGCCGAAGCGACGAGTTCGCGACGATTCGTGTTCTCCACCTCCGCCGGGTCCGCCGAAGTGCACGGCCCGCTTCCGGCTGGCGCCGTTGCGTCGTCGGTACCTGACCTGCACGCCTGCTGTTGAGCGTAAGCCTGTTGCCGTAAGGCCACCAACGATCCGTCGGCGCCGAGAGCGTCGTCGATCGCCTTTACCAGCTGGGCGGAGGGAAGACCCCTCTTGGGCCGTTCAGCGAGTGACACGTACTGCCTGGTGTAGCCGATCAGTGCAGCGAGCGCGGGCTCACTCAACCCAGCGGCCTTGCGCCGCTTCCTGATCTCCTCCGCGAGCCGCCGGCCGGGAGACGGCGGTGGGTCGTCGCCGGTTGCCGGTGTGTCATTTGCCACGAGGATGGGACCGGGGTCTTGCCACGAGTATGGGACCACCTGGTCGGCTCAGCGAGCATGGTGATCTCCGTTCTTTGTGGTGTCAAGTGAGGCGCGGTGTGCCGCGCCCCGGGT
>JBOHHF010000269.1:0-13943 GCA_050700495.1 Pseudonocardiaceae bacterium | reverse complement strand
CCGCACTACGGGGCGATGGCCTCAACCCACGCCGTCCACGCGGTCGACGCCTCGTCGCGGGCGACTTCGTAGGCGCCGTAGGCCTCCTGCCAGTGCAGGTAGGCAGCCCGCTCGGCCTCGGCCGCTTCCTCACGAAGCCGCTCGGCCCGCTCGTGTATCTCGCTGAGCTGCGCCAGGTCGAGGCTCATCGTTGATGCACGCATCACGAACCCCCCGACCCAGCCGCACCAGTGGCAGCCCTGGCCGGACCGGCCGGAGTTGTCGGTACCGGGGTGATCGAGTCAGCCCGGAATGCCACTCCGCCGCGACCGTCGATGTTCCACGGCGTCGCGACCAACTTGACCACCGTGACCAGCTGCCGCTTGGCAACCCTCGGCTCCCCAGCCGTGGTGACCTTGATGACCTCCGCGCCGGTCTCATCCATCGCTACTACCTCGGTCACGTGCAACGGCGCGCCGGTGTCTCGGTCTGTCTTCTGCCGGCCGTCGTTGTCGTTTTTGGGCTGGGGGGCACGAGACACCACGAAGTCGACGCCCTCGGTCTTGATTTCCAACTGCATTTCTGGTGTTCCTCCAGATCGGTCGTTGCGGGCCGTTCGACCCGCACGCCAATCAAACGGCGAAATGCCTGCTCGGAGGGGGTCCGCGCGCTAGTCCCGCGCTAGTCCGCTGCTAGTCCCGAAGTCCGCGCCTGGCCGGTAGGCTCACCACGCGTCGACCGAGGGAGAGAGCCAGTGACGGCTACTGAGGCATCTGCGGCGGTAGGGCAATGCACGCAATGTGGTGCGCCGCTGAGTCGGTACAACCCGGACGCGGTGTGCGCAAGCTGCAACCACGCCGACGACGTAATCCCAGCTGCCGGGCAGTGGCTCAACCGACCTACCGGCGTACCGGCCGACGATACCGGTGCCGTGCTGCGGGCCTGGCGCGCGTCGACGGGCCGTAGCCAGGCCGAGGCTGCGGGACTGCTGGGGATGACGCAGCAGAATCACAGCCAGATCGAGAACGGCCGGCAGGCGATGTCGTATGAGCAGCGGCAGCGAGCGGTCTCCGTGCTTGGCATCTCAGCAGAGGATCTCGGGTTGTCCCCCGGCCGGCCGCGCGCCGAGGTGGACGGTGCCGTCGCTATTGACCAAGCCCGGTGGCGTCAGGAACGCCGGTGGCTCAACCAGCACCGCTCCGAGCTGGCGCAGCTCGCGGTGCAGCTGTACCCGGCAGAGCACCGGGTGCCGGATACGACATTGATCGCTGGTTCTGGCTGGATTCCCGAGAGCCGGCCGAGTTGCGCTCGCTGCGGCTGACTCTGGATGAACAGCCGCATCCGGTCGCGATCGACGGAAGCGAGGCCCAGACTCTGCCGACCCGACCGCTCTGCGCTTCGGGCCTGTGGTTCGACAGGTACACCTCGGCCGTCCGGCATCTTGACCCGCCCCGGCTGTTCGAATCACGACCGAGTTATCGCCTGCTTGGCGACCCACTCGGCGCCGGCCCTCTCCACTTTGGACTAGCGGCGTACTTCGACAAGCTCGACGTGTCCGAGGCGCTCGGCCATGAGCTGGCCATCGCCTGCCTCCATGAGCACAACGGCGTCCCCGACGCCGCCGATCCGCTGCGTGATGAGCTGCCGTTCCGGACCCTGATCGGCGACCCATTCGACCCTGCCCGCCGCGCGATCATCCCCGCGGTAACAACCCTCACAATCCGGCTACGCCGCTACCCGGCTGAGCCGAGTTTCCTGCTGCACTGGCGTGATCCAGCGAAGGTCGCTACCGCTGCAGGGGTGTATGACGTGATCCCGGCTGGCGAGTTCCAGCCGGCGAGCGTCGCTCTGTGGGATCGGCGCAACGACTTCGACCTATGGCGCAACATCGTGCGCGAGTACTCCGAGGAGCTACTCGGCACCCCCGAACACGACGGCACCCGAAGCAAGCCCATCGACTACCACGCCTGGCCGCTGTACCACGACCTGGAGGACGCCCAAACAGGCGGCGCCCTGGTCCCGTTCGTCCTCGGTCTCGGCCTCGATGCGCTGACCCTCGCGGCAACGATCCTGACCGTGGTCGTGATCGATGACGACGTGTTTACCCGCGCCTTTGGGGCCGCAACGCGCTACAACGAGGAAGGCGAAATCGTCGCGATCGGCGACGGTCGCGCGACCGAGGGAATCCCGTTCACCGAGGAATCGGTACGCCGACTGCTGCGCTCGGAGCCGATGGCCTCACCGGGTGCCGCGTGCCTGGCCCTCGTCTGGCGTCACCGCCACCGCATCCTCGGCCTGTAGTCGGACCGGACCGTAAGGAGTCAGAAGCCCTGAACAGGCATCTCACCCACAGCGAACAGCAGTGGTTACGCGTCCGGAATCACCTACGCGACCACCGGTACACACTGGCCATCTCCGCGGCCCGCGACTACCCGGAATCCGGCGCGGTCGAAGGAACACCACTACTGAGCACCCCAGCCTGGCTGTCGGACGCGCCAATCGCGCTGGATCACGTCAAGCTGCAATACACACCTGACGCAGTATTCGGCGGCATCACTGGCACTGAACCCGTCATCCAGCGACTGCTGCCCGTCCGGGCCAACGGCACGAGGTACCGCACCTACTCCGAAGCTGTTGCCACACTCGCCGCGCCAACTATTTTCGAAAATCGCTCGACCTACCGCCTCCTGCGCGCAGACCTGCACTCGGTCCCGCACATGGCGTTCGGCCACGGCAGCTACTTCGACAGCATCAACGTGGGCGATGCCGCAGCGCACGAGTTCACCGCAGCATCACTCGGCGAGATCACGACACAGGATCTCCGTGCCGCGATCGGAGACCCCTGCGACCTGGCACGCCGCCCCGGCAACGTCGCCCTCAGCACGCTCACCCTCCGGCATGACCGAAAGGCGGGCGCGGTGACGTTCCCACTGCACCGCCGCGACGCAACCAGAGTCGGCCACGCCGGAGGCCTCTACCAGGTCCTGCCAGTGGGTGTCTTCCAACCGGCCGGCGAGGAACTCTGGAACGCCGAGAACGACCTCTCACTGTGGCGATGCATCGTCCGCGAACTCGCCGAGGAGCTACGCGGGGGAACCGAAGACTACGAGACCCACCGCGGACCGATCGACTACGGCGCCTGGCCCTTCGCCGACCACCTGACCCGAGCCCTCGACACCACAGAGGTTCGCGCGTTCTGCGTGGGAATCGGGGTTGATCCACTCACCTTCGCCACCGACATTCTGACCATCGTGACCATCGACGCGCCGCTGTATGACGAGCTGTTCGGCCACGTCGCCGACACCAACACCGAAGGATCGATCATCCCCGCCCTGCCCTTCACCGCCGATACCGTCGAGAGGTACGCGAGCAACGAACCCACCCAAGCCGCAGGCGCAGGCCTCCTGCGACTCGCTTGGCGGCACCGCCAGAACCTGCTGGACTGAGCACAGACCATGCAGGACGCACGGATCCAGACTGCGGGCCGCTCGGTCAGGATGACCGCTGGCGTCGTGGGATGGGTGGAATGACTCGAAGTTCTGCGGGTGGCGCGGGAGCGGCCAGAGGTATCGGGCACGAGGGCCGGTGTCTGGCGTGGGCGGCCGCGTACATGCTGGCCGAGACCTCCTTGCCGGAGTGGGCCTCGGGCCGCCGCGTCGTCGCGATTGGCGGGCAGACTGGTCGGGCGGTCGACGACATCGGGTTTGTCACAGACGATGACGGCTGGGTCATGATTCAGGCCAAGAAGGGCATGACGCTGGCGACCGCCGAAACTAGTCGGTTGGCTGAGGCCATAGACCAGTTGGTAGAGGTCGAGGCACTGGGTGTGCCTGATAGGCCGCCGCACTTGGACCGATCCAGGCCACTTGATCCTGATACCGACCGGGTTCTCGTACTGACAGATCATGACGGATCGGGCCGTGTTGATCGGTTCTTGGCGCCGGTGACGGACCGTCTGCGCGATCTGCCTACGGGGTTTCCGCTCGCGGATGTGCATCTGAACGCCGACGAGCGTCGCGCCTTCAAGTTGGTATGGGGGCACCTCGGCAGGTCATGGGAGGCACGCCATCGCACACAACCCGGCGAGGCGGACCTACGCCGTCTCGGTCGAGTTCTGTGCGTGCGCACCATGGACCTCGTCAACGGAGGCCGGCACCTTACGGTCGTGCACAACGTGCTCGCCGGAGTAGCGCCCCGCCCCGAGGACGTGCCCCGGATCTGGCAGGTGCTCGAACGTGAGGCTCAGCGCCTGGCCGAAGAACGGTCTTTCCTCGACCGCAAGGGCCTCGTCCGACGGCTTGAGCTGGCCGGCATCGCTCTTCGTCCCGTCGCCCGGCTGCGACCCGACATCGCCCATCTACGTGCCGTGACCGAGGCGAATGTGGCATTGCTGGCGGACGCCCTCACCATCGCCGCGCCCGAAGGGCCGGTGGCGCTGACCCGCGCCGTGTCTCCGGTCATCACGGCAGCGGAGGGTAACGTGGCGATAACTGGGGCGCCCGGGGCGGGCAAGACCGTCATTCTGCACACCGTGGCGACTGCATCGCGACCGCAGGGCGTGGACGTCGTGGTGCTGCGCGCCAACAATCTGCGCGCCAGCAGCGGTCAGACCCGGCAGGAACTCAACCTCGACCACGACCTGTCGGAGGTCATGGTCGGCTGGACCGGGACCGATCCCGGGCTTCTGCTGGTCGACGGTCTCGACCAAACCAGGGGCGTGGACGCCTCCACCTGGCTACCAGATCTGGCCAATGCGCTGAAGGGGAGTCGCTGGCGCATCGTGGCAACCATCCGCACGTTCGATCTCAAGCACGGACCGCGGTGGCGGCAGATGTTCCGCGGCGAGACCGTCGACCAACACTGCGCCGATCTCGACCTGACCGACGTCCGGCACATCGTGGTGGCAGACCTCACGGATACGGAGCTGGCCCCGTTGCGCGCCGCCAGCCCGCGACTGACCAGGCTGCTCGACGACGCCGACAGCCGCCTTCGGGAATTGCTCATCAACCCTTTCAACATCGACCTCGCCGCACAACTGCTGGCCAGCAACGCGGACGTTGATTTCACCACCATCCGCAGTCGGGTCGACCTCCTGCACAGTTACTGGCAGCGTCGCGTCGTAGGTGAACCCGCAGACCTGGAACGGATGAAGACGCTACGAGCTGTGGTCGATCTGATGGTGCGCGAGGGTCGCCAGCTCGCCAACCCGGTGGATCTGCCGGCCGAAGCCACGTCGCAGGCGTTGACCGCGTTGCACAGCGACGCCGTCCTCCGTGATCTACCTACTTCGCCGGGTCACGCGGGCGCCCCAGTCGAATTCTTCCACCCGGTGCTGTTCGACTACGCGGTCGCGATGCTCGCACTCGGTGACACGAATCGGCCGGAGAGCCTCGCCGACCGGCTCGACCAGGACCCCAACCTGACGATCACGGTGCGGCCCAGCCTGGACTACCGGCTGGCAACGGTCTGGCGAGACGATCCCCAACGACGAGGATTCTGGCGCCTGTCGTTGCGACTGGCTTCCCGCAGTGCCGGCCATCCACTCGCCGTATCCGCCGCCGCCAGGGTGGCCGCCCGGGAGATGCAGACCCTCACCGACTGCCAACCACTCGCCGACGCCTGCGTCGGCACCGCCATCGACGAATACGGCAAGTCGGGCACCGCCGAAGCCCATGAGCTGGCGTTCCTTCTCGCCGTCGCGATCAGCCGCGGCCCTTCGACCGACAAGGCATCTGCCGCCCTGGCCGCGCTCACCAGCCATCTGGCCCGGCAGGCCCGCCACGCCGACAACATCGACCTCGCGCTGCTCGCCGCCCAGCTACCCGCCAGAGCGTTGAGCCATCGCCCGACTGTCCTGGCCGCCCACATCTCCGAGCACCTGGTACCGGCCGCGGTCGAATGCATGACCATGGCACTTGCCGATCTCGCCGACCCCAGACGCGCGCGACTCGCGGAGATCACCAGCCGCCTGTTGGCCCACACCGCGGCCGTTGACCCCGCCGCTACCGCCACCGTCATTGAGGGATTGTGCAGCCGTGACGCGCTGCAGGCATTGGGCGTGCGGCATATGTGGCCGCTGATCGACCGTATCCCCAATATCGCGCAGCGCGCCCCTGACTTGGCGGTCACGCTCGGCGCCGCTGTCTGGGAGTACGAGGAAACGCAGGACGAACAGACCAGCCTGCTCGGCAGCGCCATCCTCCCCCTGACCAGCAACCGCAAGCAGGATCTCGACGGCATTCGGCACAGCGTCGGCACCAAATTCGAGGATCTGGCCGCCGTCGATGCCGGCGCCGCCACGTCGCTGCTACTCCGCATTGTCGACGCGCCCAGCGTGTCCCCATGGCCGGAACGGATGGAGTTCTCCGCCCCGCCCCACCCCCGGCTGGGCGACACCCTGCAGTTTTCCGCCGGGCATGGAGCCCCACTGTCGATGACCAACGTGCTCATCGGACGCCTGATCAACATCGCAGACGGGCACGGCGATCCGACCGACAACGCCGACGCGCATCTGCCGCCGCGACCCTTGGCCGACATCGTGGGCCAGATCGTGGCGAGGTTGCGGCACGATGAGGTCTGGCAACAGCTGCTCTTCCACGCCGCCACAGCCAGGTCGCCTGCGCTCGCGCGGGCACTCTTGCCGGCGCTGCTCGCGTCGAACCTGTACGCGTACCCGAGCACCTGGCTGCCCGCCGCCCACGTCCTACGGCGTCTGTCGCCGCTGCTGTCCGCGGAGGATCATATCCGGCTGGAGACAGCGATCTGGGGACTGGTCGAAGCCGCCAACGGCACGCACGAACCTGACCCCCACAGAGATGAACACCTCTACCGGCGTCGCGACATGCTGATCGGGTGCCTACACCCTGACAAAGTCGGAAGACCGGAAGTTCGGCAACGTCTCGCCGGACTGGACCAGGCCGCGGACGCGTTCGCCTTACCGAAACTCGACGAAGACCAGCTCGACGGGGTCGGTGAGATGGTCTGGGAAGCTGAGCCTCCCGCGGCGGGTTCGGCCGAGGACATTCAGCACCAAGTCTCCGCAACCGTCCAGCAAGCTCGAAGCAACGACGAGCACGAGCGCGCACACGCGGTACAGCGCCTCATCGGCATCTGGGCGGAGCTGAGGGCGTTGGCTGATGCCCCAGAGGTCCCTGGTTCGAGCCGAGCCGATGTCACCATGGCCGACGTTCGTGTCGAACTGGCTGAACACCTAGCATGCGCGCCGGAGGTGGCCCCGGACACGGCTCTTGGACGTGAGATCTACTCGACGCTGCGCGCATCGCTTCCCACGCCTAAGCAACCCGCCGCGGACGATGAGGCTGACGGCGTCTGGTTGACCGCGCCAACGCCCGCATGGGGTGGCACGACCTCGAACTACGCCCTGCAGGGCATCGCGGCCCTCGTGATGCGGGCCGACTGGGGTGCTGAGCATGGCGAGGAACTCGCCGCGCTCCTCACGCCTTTCCTCAGTAGTTCCAGCCCGATCTACCGCTACCTCGCCAGCAGGGCGCTGCCCGGCCTCCACCCCGAGCCCGAAGAGCTGTTCTGCGAGCTACAACAGCGACTCCTCACCGAGACCGACCGGCACATCGCCACGTACCTGCTTGGCCAGCTCGGCCGATTCCGGTATTCGCGACCTGTTGAGATCGACAACACGCTGCAGGGGCTCGCCCGCCAATCGGAATGGGCCTGCGCTACGACCGATCCGCAGGCCGACCACCGCGCCGGGCGCGACAACCGTTGGGTGCTGGTGGTCAACCTTCTCACCATCCTCGCCGCCGTACACACCACCCCGTACGCCGACGCCGTCGTACGCACCTGGCTTACCCACCCAGTCGATCACCCCAACCGCGCCGCGCAGGCCACCGCCTGCCTCCGCGACGTGCTCAACCCCGCTGACACCGCGCTGCGGCCCGCCCAGGAGCGGGCATTCCAACTACTTGAGCCGAGCGTGAGCCAGTTACGCGACGCCTGGGCCGACCGCGAACAACCCGGCCAGCCAACGTCGGAACGCCAGGAGCGCATGTCCCGTGTCATCAAGGTAGCCGACAACATTGGACAACAGCTCTACTTCGCCAGCGGCGCGTTCGACGATACCAAGTCACCGGCTTGCGTCACCCCCAAAGGTGACCTTCGCCGTTTCAGCACTTTCGCGCTACCATTGCTCGAACACCTCTCAGCGATTGGCTACCCAGCCGTCACCCACCACATCGCCCAAACCATCGACCATCTCAGGCCGGTGCAACCACGCCGGGCTCTGCTGATCGCAGCTCAAGCAATCACCAACGACCCGGGGTATGCCCGCGAGCCGCTCGCCCTCGACGCCGTCCACCTTCTGGTCAGGCACTACCTGTCCGACCACCGCGAACTGGTGCTCAGCGACCCCACGTGCATCTCCGGGATCAGGGCAATGCTGGAGGTATTCGTACGCGTAGGCTGGGACAAAGCGATCGAACTAGCCGAAGAGCTTGATGATCTATTCGGCTGACACCGGTTAGAGCACCCGTATCACGGTGTCCATGAAGATCGTTAGCGACCGATGTAGCTGAAGGCGGCCCAGTCCTTGGGGTCAGCCAGCGGTGTTCCGCCCGGACCGTGCGGTGCGAGAAACTCCTTGAATCGCGTGGCCACGCCGGAGTCAATGGTCACCTCGGCCTTCAGCTCGGCGAACCAGTCGCGGAGTTCCTTGGTGGTGATCTTGCGGAGGGTCCGCCGCAGCCGGGCTGCGGACGGGTGCAGGTAGCGGGGGTCGGGTAGGGGTGTGGCAGAGCCCCTGCCGTTCTATTGGTCGCTGTCGGTGACCGGTTGGGGGGACTGTGGGGGGAGTGTCGCCCTGGCGGGGACGGCGGCTTCGAGGTCGGCGCGGCGGTATCCGGCGAGGTTGACGCTGTCGACTTTGACTTGTCGGCCGGAGCGTCGGACGCCAACTTGTTCGAGTTCGTCCGCGAGGCGTTGGGGTGAAATCGCCGTAGGCGTCTTCGCCGGTGTTGACCAGCCGGGCCAGCAGGGTGGTGGGGTGTTGCATGCGTTCCACGCCGTGCACGTGAGCACACCACAAGTACGGCTTGTACAGCTTCCGCTTGTTAGCTCACAGGCACCCCTACCGGGGACCCTCCTCCCACGCCCGGTCGGACGAGCCGACTAGGCCCGCAGCCGCAGGGGGTGCTCAGTCGTGACCACCGACGCCGAGCGCCCCCGATTGCGCGAGCTGCGCATGGAACTCGGTTGGACACAGCAGGAGATGGCCGATCGGATCGCGCAGTTGGCGTGGATGGAACGGCGCGAGCACGCTGGTATCAACGCGGACATGGTGGCGAAGTGGGAACGTGGCGTGAAGGGCGTCAGCCCGCGATACCGAGAGGTATTGTCTCGCTTGTTCGGCGTGACACCGGATCAGCTTGGCCTAAAGAACACACCCTCGTCCGGCACCGGCCGCACCCTGCCGTTGACCGATGATCAGTCGCTGGTGGCCATGTTGGATAACGCCGCTGGTCTGCTGGACCAGCTCGGCGCCGCCGGGACCGCGCTCGCCCCGCACATGCTCCACGCGTGGAAAGACGCGGTCACCACTCGACGCACGATGTTCGGGCTGCTCGACCCGAGCGCGACCGACCCAGCCGGCCACGCTCGCGCCGCGACGGCCACCGTCGCCGACCTCGAGCAGCTCGCCGAGCGCTACCACGCCTTGTACGACACCGCCGACCCCGCAGCCCTCCTGACCTCGGTCGCGGCGCACGTGCGCCTAGCCCAGGGAGCCCTACGCCAGGGCCCAGCGGCAGATGAGCGGCGGCGGCTGTTGCGCAATCTGGCCGAGGTGGCGACCCTCGCGGGTCGGCTTGCGGCCGATGACCTGGGCAACGCGATGTCAGGCCGCGGCTATTACAGCGTGGCCCTCGATGCCGCCCGCGAGGTGGCAGACGACCAGCTCACCGCCATCGCCCACGGACACGCCGCCCAACTCGCCGCGTCCGAAGGGATGACCGTCGCCGCGTTTGACCAGCTCACCGCAGCTGGCGTGCACGCCCAGTCCACCCCGGCCATCGCTTTGTGGCTGGCCACCACCGAGGCCACCATCCACGCCGACCGGGGCAACCAGCCCGCGGCGCGCGACGCGCTCGACCGCGCGCAAATCGCTCGCGACCTGCCCGGCGGCCGTTCCGCGCCCGCATCGTTTCACAACCACGGCACCGCGCAGCTAGCCGCCGCAACCGGCCACATCCTCTTACGGACCGGTGATATCAGCGACGCACACGAGGTACTTACTGCGGCACTTGGCGATCTCCGCCCGCCCGACCGCCGCCAACGGGTACTGGTCCTGATTGATCTCGCCGTCACCGAGCTGCGCAGCGGCAACCTCCCCGGCGCCTGCTCACGTGCCACACAGGCTGCTGATCTCCTGCAACACGCCCCCTACGTCACCGGCGCCGCCCAGCTGCGCGCCTTCCGCGACGCCGCAGCCCAGCCGATCGGGCCGCGGGCTTTGCATGCTTTGGATCAGTGCTTAGCCGATCTTGCTGCCTAGCCACTTGCGGACTGGGCGCCTCTGGCGGGCCTCCGCTCCGGGATGGTTTCCCTGGACTGCCTTGAGGATGTGGGGGTTGTGTGGTGGCGCGGGTATCCCGTCGCGTCGGCGCCGGAGGCGTAGCAGGCCAGGGGTAAGGGGTCCAGGTCGTTCAGCGCGTGCGGTGCTCCACCTGGCCCCCTTACCCCTGGCTTGCTTCGAGCAAGCTCGCCGACGCGACGGGATACCCGCTTCGCTCTCCTCCTTCGCAGTGAGGTCAATACCAGCGCTCGCCCGGTTCGTGGGGGAGCAGGCGCACGAGCTGGGGCGGCACGGTGATCAGCTGACCTTTGCCCTCGGAACGGACGTAGAGCACACCGGGGGCCTCGGCCGAGGCCCGGTAACCGGGGAGAACAGCCCCCCTGAGTTCAGGGTGCGGCTTTGGTGTCATCGGCGTCTCGGTCGCTGTCCACGGGCCGGAGTGACCGGACGCAGCGTCCCTCAGATCTTCTTAGGCCAAGGGGCGACGTGTGAATACGAGGAGCTCCGGCCGGGTCGTCACTGTGGAACCCGAGGTCGGCGGTCCGGGTCACGGTTCAAGCTACGTATCGTATCGTTGATACGATACGATTAAGACGATACTATTGACAAAACGGAAACGATACGCAATAATGGTGGCATGGGCGACGACAACGTGGATGCACAGCGGTGGGTTAGCTGCGAGATTCCCGGTTGTGCTCACCGGATGCCTTATTCGGGCCGGGGGGCGCCGCCGAAGTATTGCGGCCAGACCGTGGAGGGTCTGCGGCACACCCGGTTGACCGCTCACCGGTTGAGCAAGGGGCACATCACCGTTCCTCCCGCCGGGAGCGCCACCGGCGGGTCGGGCGACGCGGAGCGGGGGGAGGTCGACGGTGACGCCCGGCCGGTCACGGTGGCGCGGATGACGCTGGAGCTGCTGTTGACAGAGGTGGCCGAGCAGGTGGCCGGTCATGAGCTGCGCATGGCCGTGCTGGCCGAGCAGATCACCGCAGCGGCGCGGACCGCGGCGGACCGGGACGACGCCGCCGCTGAGGTTGCGGCCGCGCACCGGGCCGCCCGTGCGGACATCGATGCCGTCGAGGCCGAGCGCGACCAGGCACTCCTGCAGACCCGTCAGGCCACCAGGGACGCCGAGGAATCCCAGCAGCGAGCGACCGTCGCCGAGATTGCTGCCGAGGAGGCACTGACCGAGCTGGAGGCCGCCGAGCACGTCCGGGACCAGGCCCTCGGCGAGCGCGACGAGCTGGCCGCCGCTCTGGCCCACACCCGCCAGGAGCGCGAGAGCGCCCTGACCCGCATTCAGACGCTGCAGGCCGAGGCCAGCTGGGCTCGCGAGCACCTCGCCGAGGCCGCCGCCATCCAGGCCGAGCTCATCGAGCAACTGACAGCCGAGCGGGACCGGGCCGAGGAGCAGCGCCAGCGGGCGCAGGACGCTGAGCAGCAGGCCGCCCAGGCCACCAGCCACGTGGAGCATCTGTCCCACGAGCTGACCACGGCCCGGGGGCAGGCCGAGCACTGGCAGGCCCAGGCCAGTGAGCACCGCGCCGAGCTAGCGGCCGCCCACGCCACCGTCGACGCCGAGCGCCACCACACCGCCCAACGGCTCGCCGACCAGCAAACCCGCTACGACGAACTCATCACCACACTGCGCACCCAGCTACCCGAGCCAGGCCAACCGCAACAACGGCCACACCCAAGGCGACAAGCCGCAGCAAAGAAGACCGCTAACCCGCAGACCCAGCGAGTTTCCCAGGGCGGGAGAACCGCCGCTCCGCCCATGCCAGGGTGAGGTGGAACTGGGGTTAGTGCTGGTCACCGGGAGCTGGACACAAGGATTGATCACGATCGAGCCCGCCCTGCCAACGACCTACGAGTCTGCTTGGTCAGCCTGATCAGACACACCGACGACATGAGCTGATCGAACCGGCCCGGTGCGCGTGCGCGGAAGGTCCGCTGACTAGTCCCTTGCGACCCCGGCCACTAGTCCCATGGTCGCCGCCGGTGGTGACCATAGCCTTACGCTGCGGGACGAGCCGCAACGATGCATCGCATGCCTCCGGCGGCCAAGACTACCCGGATTCTGCGACCGCTTCGGGACCTGTCGCGCGGACTCTTTCCAGACGAGAGTTAGGCTGGCAATGTTGATCCGTGAGTTCGCCTGATCGAGGTCGCCGTCAGCGTGCGGGGCTGCGTCGACGCCCGAAGGTGGCTGGCGCTGGACGTCAGCGGGCTACCCAGGACAACAACGGTCGGGCACACGCCGCCGCACACGCCGATCCCGTTGGCAAGGACGCTGATGGCGAGAGGGTAGGCCAACGGCGGTTCACCATCACCACATTCATCGCTGTCGCAGGCCTGATCGCTGCGGTTGCGATTCCGCTGTACCTGGGGTCGATACCGAGCACACCGGAGCAGCACGTGGCGGCATGCCGACAGTCCCATAAGCTGCCGGACGTACCGTATGCTCCCGCTTTAGACCGGTACGGTCAGGTGTTCCACATAGCCGACTGTTCCTGGCCACCGGTTCAGGGAGCTGAGCAGGACGGCTACTTCACCATCAGCTTGCAGCTATACAACATCCCGGGCTCGGCCAGCGCCAACGAGTTCACCGACGTGATGGTCGGATCCACCCGCTGCGCGGCGGTGTTGATGCAGCTCAAATTCGTCCACCAGACAACCAACGTCCAAGAAAAGCCGCTGGTTCTGTTCAACGACCAGGTCGTGTCCGGCTTCGACGGCTCGTCCGCCGCGATCCCCAACGCACTGGTGCGGCAGATCGGCCCGAACAGCGACGGCAGGTTGATCGTGCTGGTCAACAACCGATACGACCTGAGTCGCCTCGCCTGCACGAGCCCGCCCAATCCTCCTAACTGAGGGAAATGGTGCGAGGCTACCAGTGCGTCCTGGTGGGTAACGAGTCGATGGGAACCGCGCTTTGTCTGGTCCCCACCTGATGCTGGACGTTTCTGTCCCAGGTGATGCTTGACGTTCGGGCTAGGAAACTGAGTTGCTGGCCCCGGTTCCACGGACGCTGAGTCGGTTGTGGTCTTGGTTGTTGGGATGTGGGGCGAGCTGGGGTGGCGCGTGGTTGGGGCAGAGGCCGTGGCCTGCCCTTGATCCTGCCGCAGGGTCGGCTCCAGGGTCCAGGGCCACCGAAGGCGATTGAACCACCCCGGGTCTGATGGAGGCTCTGTCCTGAGTGGAGGATGGAGAGATGGTCCGGTCTACGAGGCACCCTCGTGAGGTGCGTGAGCGCGCGGTGGCGCTGGTGTTGGAGCATCAGTCGGAGTACGTGTCGCGGTGGGAAGCGATTGTGTCGATCGCGGGGAAAGTCGGTGTGTCGCGTGAGTCGTTACGCCGGTGGGTGCGCCAGGCTGAGACGGACGCGGGTGCGCGGTCGGGTACGACCGGTGAGGATATG
>JBOHHF010000268.1:0-1819 GCA_050700495.1 Pseudonocardiaceae bacterium | reverse complement strand
TCACCAGCCGCACGGCTTCGTCCCGAAACTCGGGACTGAACTTGCGGTACTTCTGAGGCATTTCCGCTGCCACCCTTCGGACCGATCCTAGTTGGGGTCGTGGTCCGTGAACAACGGGGCATCTCAGGACTCGATTGCGGCCAAGGCCAAGCGGCGGGCGGATCGGTCGTCTCGGGAGAGATCGAAGGATCGCAAGCCTGGTGGGCAGCCGGGTCACCAGGGTTCGGGGTTGGCGCCGACGATGACGCCGGACCGGACCGAGACACTGCCGGTGCCGGGTGAGTGTCGCGGGTGTGGCAGAGATCTTGGGGATGCCGCGGATGCGGGGATGAGCTGGGCGCAGGTGTGGGACATCTTGGCGGTCACGCTGGAGAAGGTGCACTATCTGCTGCCGCGGCGGCGCTGTGGCTGCGGCAAGACCACCACCGCAGCACCCCCGTTCGGGGCGGTCGGCAACGTGGTCTACGGGCCGAATCTCAATGCCGCGGCGATCCTGTTGGCCGGCGAGGGAAATGTCCCGATCGAGCGGACCGCGATGCTGATCGAGGCGCTGCTGGGCACCCCGGTGTCGGCCGGGTTCGTCGCCCGCGCCCTGGAACGCTTCGCTCAGCGCCTGGCCGCGGCGGGGTTCGATGAGGCCATGAAAGCTGCGCTGCGCGCCGAGGACGTCGTGTGCGCCGATGAGACGCCCACCAACGTGATCTACAAAGACACCGATGAGCACGGCCAACCGGTGGCTGGGTCCCCGCACGCGGTCACCGTGCGCACCCCCGATGCGCGGCTGGTCTGGTACGCCGCGCTGGGTTCGCGCTCCAAGACCGCCCTCGCAGGCCTGGGTGTGCTGGAGGGCTATGCCGGGTACCTGGTCCGAGACGACTACACCGGCTGGCACCAGTTCGACACCCAACTCGCCGGGGTCCAGCAATGCACAGCCCAGTTGATCCGCCACGCCAAGGGTGTCCATGAGCTGCACCCCACCCAGCAGAACTGGGCCGGCGAGGTCATCACCGTGCTGCGCGAGGCCAACACCGCGGTAGCGGCCGCCACGGCCGACGGGCGCGACCAACTCGCCCCCAACTCCTGGCCGACCTGCGCCAACGCTACGACAAAGCAGTCGCCTGGGGCATCACCACCAACCGCCACCGCGACTGGGCCAAGGGCAACCACCCCGGCTACAACCTCGCCACCCGCCTGGCTAACAAGGCCGACCAGGTCTGGACCTTCACCCGAAACCTCGCCGTGCCCTGGACGAACAATCCCGCCGAGCAGGCCCTCAGGGGCCCCAAACGACATCAGGCCGTCTCCGGCTACTGGCACACGCTGACCACCCTCGCCGACTACTGTCGCGCCCGCTCCTACCTGATCAGCGCCCGCAACCACGGCATCCGCCCCATCGACGCCATCCACACCGCCCTCACCGGCAACCCCTGGCTCCCCACCATCTCAACGGCGTGACATCACAGGCCCAACCCGTGAATGGACACCCTGCTGAGACGCAGCAAGTGCCCAGGCCAGTCCGCTGCCGATGACCAACCGGAATACCTCAGCGACGAAATAGCCGGCCGCTCCGACCTCTCGTGGGCCACACGCCCGCCACGGCCAACAGCCACGGCGACGAACGGCACCATAAAGATCGAGACCTTCCACGGCGAAACCGCCGAATAGGCCCCACAGCGCGGCCTCGATCCACGTCTGAGATGCCCCGTTGTTCACGGACCACGACCCCAACTAGGATCGGTCCGAAGGGTGGCAGCGGAAATGCCTCAGAAGTACCGCAAGTTCAGTCCCGAGTTTCGGGACGAAGCCGTGCGGCTGGTGA
>JBOHHF010000267.1:0-3952 GCA_050700495.1 Pseudonocardiaceae bacterium | reverse complement strand
TTCCCACCCTGTGCTCGACGTCCGCGGCTGGTCCCGCTCCGCGCCCACGCGTGAGGCGCTGGCTCAGGCGATTCGCACCCAAGGAGTTCCCGACGTCGACTACTTCCTCCGTAGCGCCGTCGCCGATCAACAGGGTTGGCGGCTGCTCTTCGACTACGACGAGATGATGGCTGTCCAGCACCATGCTGATCACTGTGCAGGACCGCGACCTGGCCAACCTCCCGGCGCAGGTGCAGTACAAGGTCCGCACGGTGCAACGGGCCTACCTGCAGATCTGGGTGGATACGCTGTGCAAGCTGCCCCCTGTGCTGTCTGCGGAGGCCGCCCGGATCGCCGTGCACGGGACCTTCGGGCTGCTCAACTCCACGCCACACAGCGCCACCGGTTCCGACCCGCGGCAGGTGGCAGAGCTGCTGCGCCGGATGGCGATCGCCGCGCTGTCCGATCCCGCGCTGGCCGCCGCCGAGCTGCCCAGCTAGGCCGGACGGCCTCCGCCGATCAGGCGACGTCGTCCAGGTGATGTGGGCGTCCCCCTTTGCCGACACCGGTGTCGTGCCACCAGCGGCGTAAGCAGTTACCGCACTGCACCCAGACCAAGTTGACGTCGGAAGCAAGAAGGTACAGCGCGGTGTTGCTGTTGTTGCTGCTGCAGTAGCGGCAGGGTAACCATACGCGGCGGCCGATGTCCGCTTGTGGGTCGAGCATCATCTCATCGCTCCGGGGTGTCGGGTAGCACACCGTCGGCGATGAGCAGGTCGTAAGCGGCTTGCTGGTCAGGGTCGAGGTGGGCATAGAGCATTCGGTGGGCTTCGGCTTCGCCGATGTAGATCTCAGTGGGATCCCAGTGCGGGCCGAGAGCATCCAGGACGGCGGCGAGGCGTACGCCTTCGTGCATGGTGAGATCAATAGTGAACGGGACGTGACTGGCCACAGTGCACCTCCGTAGGTCCCATCGTGTGAAGGGTTATGGTGTCGACATCGAGGTCACCACTTGGTGATCCTGGGGTGTCGTACAGAAGGAGCGACGAGACGGCCTTCTGCGTACAAGTAGGGTCCGAAAAATCGTAAATAGCGCCTATTTTTTAGGTATTGTGAGGCGCGTCACGCTCCGGTTGGACTCAGACAGCCGACTACGCGGTACTGACTGAAGTCAGCCGGACGATGGTCGTGTCGGTGCGAGTGGTGTTGAAGGCATAGGTGCCGGCTGCGTGGCTGAGGCATCGTGTGGCGTCGGCAGCAAGGGCCTCGGCCTGCTGCAGGTGCGGTGTGACTGTGCCCCAGGCCGCCCAGCGGTCCCGGGCGGCCAAGGTGAGCTCGCTGAGATGGCGAGCGACCCGCGTCAGGTCGCAGACCAGTGTCAGGGTCTCCTCGTCGCTAGCGGTCATCGGCAAGGTAGCCGCGGTGGTCAGCGCCGCCGCTGCCGCTTCAATTCGGGTGTTGATCGTGGAATCCATGACGTATCGCCGTCCAAGTTCGGCTCAGACTGTGCACTACACCAGAGTTGGTCACCCGACCGTCTGATACACCCGTCACCCTGGATCATGCCAATCGCAGCTGGCGATGTATCACGGAGCGGATCCAAGTCATCCTCCATCCGGCTGCTGCGAAGGCAGCGGCGTGCATGCTCTCGTCTGTTGGGTCGCGAGCAAGTTTGGTGGAGGTGGCCTGATGCGATTCCCGAACCCTGTCGCCGTCGCCTGCCTGATGTGTGGGCAACTGACCGTCGTGGCCGAGACGTCCATCGGCGCAGTGCGAGTGCACTGCGGCACCTGGCGCTGGCAGTGTGACCTCCCTAATGCCAGCGCCGCGCACGGCGGCGGGTATGCGGCACTGCCGATTGCCCTCACTGCGCTGGACGCGGCTAGTGACCAGGAATTGGCGGCATGAGACCCTTCACTTGTCCTGAATCGGGTGAGAATCAAGGACGAAAGCTCGCGATCACTTCATGGTTTTGCCGATGCACGGACGGCCGCGAGCGCGGATGACGTCTCTGTGACGAGCATCGCATCGGGCAGTAGAACCGCCGTATGCCAGGGCAGTTCGGTGAGAACGTCCGGGACGGTCAGCCGGGCACCGAGCAGCCCACCGGTGATCGCCGCGACCGTGTCGGTGTCGCCGCCCATCCCGACTGCGTGATGAAGTCCGTCCCGCAATGACGATGCCCGTAGCGTGCAGGCCAGAGCCGCGGTCACCGTCTCGGCCGGATCGAGGCTGATGCCGTGCGCGGGCGGCTGCCAGGTCGCGGCGGCCAGTGACGCGAGCATGACACCCAGCCGATCGCTCGCTGCGCAGGCAGACCTCGCCTGGGCCTCTTCGTTGATCGCGGCGGTGAGCAGCAGCCGGCCGGATGCACCTTCCAACGCCCACGACGCGCATGCCGCGATGACGCATGCCGCGGCCAGCATCGGCGCGCCGTTGGTGGTCCCGCCGCTGGTCGGGAGCTCACCGGTGGTCTGGAAGTGCTTGATTGCGCGGGTGGTAGAAGGCCCGATCCCGCGGATCGATCCAGCCGCAGCGGCCAGCGTCTGCAAGAACGCGCGCGTTCGTGGGACCATCTTCCTCGTCGGGGCGTCCTGCTTCATTCTGGGAACCAGGAGATTGCCGTTGCCGCCGATGAGACGACGAGGGCTGACTTGCGGCGATCCGGCAGCCAATGGACCCTCTTGGCAATGACCGCCCGGCTAGGACCTGGTCTCAGCGCACCGCAGGCCTCCGCTGCAACCTTCCGCTGGGCAGCGTGGCCCCGACTCACAAGCTTGGCGTCACTGCGGGGGTAAGTGTAGTTGCCGCAGGATGGTGCCCAGGTCAGTTGGTTGGTCGGTGGTGATGTCGGCCCAGTGCTGCAGGATGTCGGCGGTGGCAAGGGCAAGGTCGGCGGGTAGGTGCTGGGCGTGCAGGGTGGTGGCGACTTCGTGCATCTCCGGGGCCCAGCGCCAGGCCCGGGCGGCGACGCTGGGCAGGAAGTCCCGGTTGGCGAGGATGTCGCGGGGCATCCGCTGCGCCTCGGTGAGCAGGGCTTCGGTGATGCCGTGATCGTCAGCGAGCGCGTGCGCGAGGGCGGCGGCGGTGCGGCTGGTTCTCTGGAAGGAGGCGAAGGCCATCTTCAGGGCGCTGGCCTGGCCCGGGTTTTCCCCGAGCAGGACCGGTTCGGCCAACGAGCCGGTGAACAGGTCTGCAACCTGGCGGCTTACGGTCGGAGATCCGGCGAGGTAGAGCCGGGCAGGGGGTTGCCCGCCGGGCGGCGACCCGAAGATGCATCCGTCGACGACGGCCGCCCCCGCTTCGGTGAACCGGCTGGTGATTCGGTGCAGGCGCACGGGGCTGATCGCGTTCGCCTCGACGTAGATACCGCGGTACCCGATTCCCGCGACCGTGGTGGTGGTCTCCTCGGCGACTGCGGGCGGGCAGATCGACAAGACGATCTCACTGTCTGCGAGCAGTTGCTCGAGCGGAGCCGGACTCAATCCGGCGTCCTTGGCCCGGTGGTGGGTGGCCGAGCTGCGCCCGTCGGGACACCACCGGACGGTGTGGCCGTTGGCCGTGATCTGGGCGGCGATGCCGGTTCCCATCCGGCCCGGGTGCAGCAGCCCGACCCGTGACCGAGGTGCTCACCCGTCCACTCCGGGCAGCGCGGGGGGCGCCGAGGTGCGGGTGAAGTCGCGGATCTGGTCGTGCAGGTCCAGCGCTAGCGCGGAGGTCTGGTACCTCGGCCGCTGCAGCGCACGGCCCACCTGGTGCAGGCGGCGCGCGACAGGTTCGATACGGCGCTGGGCGGCGATGGCCAGCACGCCCTGGAGCTGTTCGGCGGCGCCGTCGAGATCGTCGCGGCCGAGCCGGGCCGCAGCGATGTCCAGCCGGGCCAGGCACAACTCACCGAGGCGGCGCTGCTCCAGGGGGTCGGCTTCGTAGAGTTCGATGGCATGCGTCGCGTCGCGCTCGGCGTCGGTGTAGC
>JBOHHF010000266.1:0-2872 GCA_050700495.1 Pseudonocardiaceae bacterium | reverse complement strand
AACCCAGCCAACTCCTCATAAGAGAGCGACAGCGGCTCGGGCGTGGACACAACCCAGATGATCAACGATCAAACACCCACGATCGAACCTGACACGCCGACACCGATCACCCCAACAACATCAACCCGTCTGCGACAACCCAACTCAACCGGACCCGTGAATGGACACCTGGGCGCAGACCGGGGCTGCGAGTGCGTCGGCTATCAGGCTCACGATCCGCAGGGCACCGAGAACCCGGCCATGACGATGAACAGTTTGATTCAGGCGGTACGGTTCACCGGTGGGATTGGCTCGGTCGGTGTTTTCATGCCGGCCGATCCTGGCGGCCCGGATGAGGATGCCAAGCAGGGAAGGATCGGTTTCGACTACGGCTTGAGCTGGCTCAAGGGTCAGAAGGTGGGTAGTGGTCAGTGCCCGGTGAAGAAGTACAACCGGCGACGTCGGTGCGCCTGGTCTGCGACACCCCGGTCGTCACTCGACCACTGGAGATACTGGGCTTGCGGCAGGTATTTGGGGTTATCACCGGCCTGCATGCCGCGCTCGCCGGTGTTCCTCGTTGATCGCAGTACGAGCTCAGTGGCGGCGCGGTAATGGTGGTCCTGGCTCGCGGGTGCCCACCCACAGGTCAGCCGAATGATGCACACGAGCTAGTACGTCCGGGGCGGTGAACACCAGGTCGGAGGGCTGCTGGCAGCGGCGAACCTCGTCCCATTCCAACGGGGTGGACACGGTTGGCTGCTCCCGGGCTCGCAGCGAGTAGGGCGCTACCGTTGTCTTGGCCGGGTTGTTCTGGCTCCAGTCGATGAACACCTTGCCGGCGCGGGTTGACTTCGCCATCCGGGACACCACAAGCTTCGGGGTCTGCCCGGCGAGCTGCTCGGCCACCGCCCGGGCGTAAACGGAGGTCTGCTGCGGGTCGTGCACTTGTACCGGCGCATAGATCTGCAGGCCCTTGCCTCCGCTGGTCTTCGGATACCCAGTCAGCCCGTCGCGCTCCAGCGCGGCGAAGACCCGCTCGGCTACCCGGCAGCACTCCACGACGGTCGCCGGCGGCCCCGGGTCGAGGTCGAAGACCAGCAGGTCCGGCGGGTACTGGGCGCCCCGCGGTCCCACTGTCCACTGGGGAACGTGCAGCTCGAGTACCGCGAGGTTGGCCAGCCACACGAGAGTGGCCAGGTCGTCCACGAGGGCGAAGTGGGTGGTCACCGCGCCCTTGGTGCTGCCCGGAGTGGGCAGCTCGACGGTGTGCACCCAGTCCGGGGCGTGCTGGGGCACGTTCTTCTCGAAGAAGGATTTTCCGTCCACCCCGTCGGGGTAGCGGCGCAGCGTCACCGGCCGGTCGGCGAGGTAGGGCAGCAGCAGCGGGGCGATTCGGGTGTAGTAGTCGATCACTTCGCCCTTGTTAAATCCGGTGGTCGGGTAGAGCATCTTGTCCAGATTGGACAGTTTGAGTCGTCGGCCCTCGACGGTGACGGTCGGCGCGTGTACCAGCCCGGTAGGCGCCGACCCGGTCGGCACCGGCTGCGCGGCGTCAGGATCGGACCGTCGGCGCACCATCCAGTCCTGGCCCTCGCCGGGGGAGAAGAACACGAACCGCCCGCGGGTGCGCGTGCCGTGCAGGGTCACCGCGACCTCGTCGTCGGTCCACTTCTCGGTCTCGTAGCGGCCGGTGTCCCAGATCGTCATCGAGCCGGCGCCGTACTCGCCCTTCGGGATCTCGCCGTGGAAGGTGAGGTACTCTAGGGGGTGGTCCTCGGTGTGTACGGCCAACCGGACCTCACCGGGCTGCGTAGGCAGGTTCTTGGGCACCGCGAAGGAGACCAGCACGCCGTCGCGCTCAAGCCGCACGTCGTAGTGCAACCGCCGCGCATGATGCTCCTGGATGACGAAGCGGTCCCCGCCGGTTCCGGCCGCTGGATCCTCGGCGGGTACCGGCTCAGGGGTGCGCCGCGGATCCCGCCGGCGGCGGTACTCGTCTAAGTCAGCCATGCGTGCAGGGGTACCGCACCCGGCTCGTTCGCGCCAGGCCGAAAAGATCGTCGATGACGGCGATGTTGTTCGCCCACTCTCTACCCCGCGGCCGTCAGGTCCTTGTGGTCGGCTGGCGGTGGCGGCCGGCGTCGGCGAACTGGCCAAGCAGCTCGACGCGAGTCTGGTGCCACACGATGCAGGGGAAAGGTGGGCGGCGCGATGTCCAGCGTCGGCAGGTGCGGCGTCGACCCTTTGAGGTGGGCTGGTGCTGTGTCAGGACACGCCGCAGTGCGGCGATGGCGCCCGAGCAGCGACCGGATCGCTCCACTTCGGCGAGCGTGTCCCACACCGAGCGGACCAGGTCGCGGGCGTGGGGCTGATCTGCCAGCCAGTCAAGGGTCCGGGTGGACAGTTGCAGCGTTGCTTCCACCCGGGGCATCGGCGTGCACGATCGCGCCGGGCTGGGTGTTTCGACCGCACCATCGGTCTGAACGAGGTCCCTGACGGCTAGCGCGCCATGGCTGACCGTGAGGCGCTGAAGGTACTCATCCGCCTCTGACCGCCGTGCCGTTCGTTAGTGGATTGATGTGTGGCTCGGACCGTGCTGTGTCGGGAGGTTCTCGAAGAAAGCGCATCGATCACCAATTCAGCGCGGAGATGATCGGCCATGGCGTATCCGATGCAGGATTTTGTGTAGCAGTCGATGACGGTGGTGAGATATACCCAGCCCTCCCAGGTCGGGATATACGTGATGTCACCAACCATTTTCTGGCCGGGTTTCCGCGGTGAAATCCCTGTTCACCAGATCGGGGATCGGGCCGTGGTCGCCGGGCACGGTGGTGGTCGGCCGGTAGGGTCTGGGCTGGCAGGCGACCAGGTCGAGCTCGCGCATCAGCTCCCG
>JBOHHF010000265.1:0-3501 GCA_050700495.1 Pseudonocardiaceae bacterium | reverse complement strand
GTTCAGAGCGGCGATCGCGGCACGGGTGGAGGAATCGCGCGTGGCCAGCGGCACGCCCCGGGGATGCGGGGTAGTCGCACGGCCATGTCCTCGCCGAGCCGGTAGATCGCGTTGTCGGTGCCCGCGGGGCCATGAGCAGGAGGACGAGTGAGGCAGGTGCGCGTCGAGGTCGACAGCGTCCACGGCGGACGCTGGACCTCGCTGGTCGGCCCGGACGGCAAGGAGTGGCTGTGGCGACGCGACGCACCCGAGCGAGAGGCAGTTCGACCCGGTGATGCGTTCATCGACGCAGGCGGGCTCGAGGAGTGCTATCCGACTATCGGTGGCGTGCCAGACCACGGCCAGGTCTGGTCGCGACCCTGGCATCCGGACGG
This sequence comes from Pseudonocardiaceae bacterium, assembly GCA_050700495.1. Lineage (GTDB taxonomy): Bacteria > Actinomycetota > Actinomycetes > Mycobacteriales > Pseudonocardiaceae. Next base: position 3,127 of record JBOHHF010000265.1, on the reverse strand, counting down.
CGACGGGCTGCATGTCCGTGGCGAGGATTTCGACCTCAGCCGCACCATCACCATTGATGGCGACCGGCTGACCAGCACCTACCGGCTGCTCGCTCCGGCCGGGCAGCGTTTCGTCTGGGCAGCACATGCCCTGCTGGAGCTGTCCACCGCCGCTCGCGTCGAGCTGCCGACGGGCCACCCGATGACGGTCGACCTTCCCGACCGCTCGGAGGCCGCGGCCTGGCCGTGGCTCGGTGAGACCGACGTCCGCGTGTTCGGGCCCTCCGACGGTACAGTCATGGGCATTCGCCTGCCCAATCTGACCACCGCAACGGTCGTCGACGGCGACAGCTGGCTGACGTTCACGCTGGAGGTCGACGACCAGCCCGCTGGCATCATGCTTTGGCGCAACCTCGGCGGCTGGCCCGGTGCGGCCCCGTACCGCTCGACCGGCGTGGAGCCGATGATCGGCCGCCGTGCCAACCTGGCCAACGCGGGCGCTGACGAAGCGGGTGTCGTCCCGCCGTCGAGTGAAGTGACCTGGACACTGCGGATACACGCCGCCTGAGCGGTCGGATCAGACGGAAGGAGGAGTCGCCGGGGTGAATGAGTTCGTCGAAGTGCCGCTACCCGACGGCCTCAGCCTGGTCGTTGAGACGGTGGAGATCCGCCCGGGCACGGTGCCCGCCGGGCGCCTGCACGACCTGGCCGAGTCGGCGACCGAGACGTTCGACTCGGCGATGAACCGCCTTCGGGCCGCGGGTGGCACCATCGTGCGGCGCATGCGCGACATGGAGCAGCCGCCAGACGAGGTGACGGTCCAGTTCGCGGTGAAGCTCGCGACGCAGGCTGGCGTGGTCATCGCCAACACCAGCGCCGAGGCCAACCTGTCCGTGACGCTCAAGTGGGATTCCATATCGGGAGAGCCGCCCGATATGGAAGCCACCACACCGCAAGCATCCGAGCCGGACCCATCGCCGTTCTGAGCCCTTGCCGCCGGTACCAGCAAGAGGTCAGACCTCCTCAATAACCATCAACGTCTCCGCTATGGGAGTGAGGATCGTGGAGACGCAGTTCCGTTAGCCTCGGGATTATGAGTGTCGCTGCCCGGTTGCTGTTCGCGTTCGACAACTCCTATGTGCGTGAACTGGAGGGCCTGTATGAGCCGTGGCAAGCGACGCCGGCGTCTGCGCCTCGGCTGTTGGCGCTCAACGAGGAGCTGGCCACCGAGCTGGGTGTCGATGCCGATGCGCTGAGAGCATCTGACGGTGTCGCCGTCCTGGTCGGCAACGTCACGCCCGACGGGGCGTCGCCGGTGGCGCAGGCCTATGCCGGCCATCAGTTTGGTGGGTTCGTGCCCAGTCTCGGCGATGGCCGAGCGCTGCTGCTCGGCGAGGTGCTCGACGTTGATGGATGCCGTCGCGACCTGCACCTGAAGGGCTCGGGACGCACGCCGTTCGCCCGAGGTGGTGATGGGAAGGCACCCGTGGGCCCGATGCTGCGCGAGTATGCGATCGGCGAGGCGATGCACGCGCTGGGCATCCCCACTACCCGGGCGCTGGCGGTGGTGGCGACTGGCGATCACGTCGTGCGGGACACGGTGCTGCCCGGCGCGGTGCTCGTCCGGGTCGCGGCGAGTCATGTCCGTGTTGGCACGTTTCAGTACGCAGCAGCCCACGATGGGCCGACGCTTGTGCGGCGCCTCGCTGATTACGCAATCGCGCGTCACTACCCCCATGCTGCCGAGGCGGAGGACCCGTACCTCGTGTTTTTCGAGAGCGTCGTGGACGCCCAGGCATCGCTGGTCGCGCGCTGGATGCTCGTCGGGTTCGTCCACGGTGTCATGAACACCGACAACATGACGATCTCCGGTGAGACCATCGACTACGGCCCGTGCGCGTTCATGGATGCCTTCGACCCCGCCACTGTGTTCAGTTCGATTGATCACGGCGGTCGCTATGCATACGGTAACCAGCCGAGCATCGCGCGGTGGAACCTGGCGCGGTTGGCCGAGACATTGCTGCCCCTGTTCCACGTCGAGACGGATACGGCACGTGCGGCGGCCACCGACGTGCTGCAGTCGTTCCCGGACCGTTACGACGAGTACTGGAGCCACGGAATGCGCGCCAAGTTGGGGGTGGCAGATACCCCACGATCCGATGGCGCGCTGATCGACGACCTGCTGGGGCTGTTGCATGCACAGCGGGTCGATTTCACCTCGTGCTTCCGGGCGCTGTCGTCGTCAGTGCGCGGAGATGCGGCTCCTGCGCGATTGCTCTTCGCCGAACCCTGCGCCTTCGACGCGTGGGCGGACCGTTGGCGGGCGCAGCTGTCGTCCCAAGCGTCTGACCCATGGGCGATCGCGGAAGCGATGGACCGGGTCAATCCGGTCTACATCCCGCGCAACCACCAGATGGAGCAAGCGCTGGCCGCGGCGAGTGCCGGGGACCTGGGACCGTTTGGGCGGCTACTCGACGTGCTGGCGCAGCCGTTCGACGAACGACCCGGTCTGGAGCCATACGCCGCACCGGCCCCGCCGAGCTTCGGCGCGTATCGCACGTTCTGCGGTACGTAACTACGCACCGGGTCCACCTGGTCAACTTGATCCCGGCTTCCTGCAGGATCTTCTCCAGCCGTTGCGCGACCCGGGTGCGTTCCTCGACCAGCGTGCGCCGTGCCGGCTCAGGTCGTTCCGCTACACAGAGACTCGGGTCCAGCGGTGCGAACCACAGAACGGAGCCGTCTGTGCCGTCAACTGCGAAGCCGATGCGAGAGAACAGATCGCACCTCGTAGAGATTGCGCGTTCGATTCCATGCATCAGATGAGCAACACATTAGTAAATCGAAGAAGGATCTGGGCATGGCTGTCGATCATTGGAGGTACTCTGCTGTTCGTTGGTGAGGTACTACACCCAACCGCCGTTTCGGGGCTGGATGAGCGACAGGCCGTGGCCGCAGAACTTGGTGATCCGCTGTGGATCCCGGCGCACGCGCTCAGCCTTGCTGGTATGACGGTGCTGCTGATCGGCATGATCGCGTTCGTTAGTAGCCATACGGCAGGTAACTCAGCCCCCCGTGAACTCAGGCGCGAAGATGCGCCACTCGCTATCACTGGGCAGGTGACGAAAGGCGCTCGCCGAGCGGCCTT